>NZ_CP026003.1:3130578-3430578 GCF_003086795.1 Stenotrophomonas sp. SAU14A_NAIMI4_5
AGACGCCGTTGCCGGTCGGCTGTTCGCGCGGGACCGCGAAGCGGATGTAGTCATCGTCATCACGCTCGATCACCCGCCAGTCCAGGCCATACGGTGCGCGGCCGGTCGGTGCGGTGACGCCGCCGGTCAGCACCGTTTCCGGGCGCCAGCCACGCTCGCCGAACAGGCGGTAGTTGGCGCTCATGCTGACATCGCCGATGCCGTTGCCGTTGGTCTCTTCCTGCGCGATCGCCGCCGCCGCGCCGCCCGCACCACCCTTCTGGTACACGGTGCGCCGTGCCAGGTAGGGCACGTCCATGTTCAACGTCAGGTTCGGGCTGACACCCCAGCGCGCGGCCAGGTTGTAGGTCAGCGAATCGGACTCGACATTCTCGATGGCGATGTTGCCGAGGAAGATCGCATCCAGCGCCAGGAAGCCGTTGAGGGAGAGCTGCTTGCGGTCATAGCGCGCGTAGGTGAGGCTGTTTTCAACGGTGAACCTGCGCGAGAACAGCGCCGCCTGCTGCTGTTTCACATCGTCCACGCTGCGCCGCGCCTCCTGCTTGGCTTGCTGGGCCTCGGCCGCGGTGCTGGCATAACCTTCGCTGCTCGGTGGCACGGCGGCCGCCGCCGCAGGCGCCAGGGGCGCCGCCGGGGTCGTGGCGCCGCCGGCCCGTCCGCTCAGGCGGGCCTGCATGGCCTGCACCTGCATGTCCAGCTCGCGCAGGCGTCGCACCTCCTGCGCGTAGTTGGCCTTGAGCTGCTCGAGCTGGGTGATCAGTGCCTGTACATCGGCACCGTCCTTGGCCTCCGCCGCCGGTTGCTGGGCGAAGGCATTGGCCGCCAGCGCCGCCAGCGCCAGCGGGGTAAGCCGCAAATAGGTGTGCATGTCGTTGGCCTGCGTTGTCCGTCCTTCCCCCTTGACCGGGCCGTATTACTGGCCCGGGCCCATGCCGCGGTTCAGCGCGATCGCCTGGGCCACGCTCTGGCTCAACGGCTGGTTGCTGGCCACGGTGCTGCGTACCAGCTCAAGCTGCAGCCGGTTGCTTGCCACTTGCCCATCACCGGACAGGGCGATGCCCTGGCCGACGCTGCCATTGCGGATCCACTGCTGGACCAGGCCCTGGCCGTCGATCTGCAGCATCAGGCGCGCCTGGTTGCCATCGAGCACCGCCGTGGCACTGGTCCCGCCCTGCTGCATCTGGGCGATGCGGTTGCCATCGTCGGTGGTGGTCGGCACCGCGCCATCACGCACGGTCAAGGTGGTCACGTTGCGCGCGGTGTTGCCATCGCCGGCCACCTGCACCGCCTGCACCAGGCCGGTGGCGTTGGCTAGGCCGCTGCTGTCGATGCTGCGTCCGTCCGGGGTGGGCATCGGGGCATCGGCGTTGGTGACCTGCACGTGCGGCTGGAACGTCAGCCGCGGCGTACTGCCCTGGCGGAAGTCCATGCCCAGGGTCAGCGCGCCCTGCACGCTGCTGCCGTTGGCACCCTGCCATTGCGAAATCATCGTTACCCCGAACCAGGCCACGTTGTTGCCGCCCACGGTGTAGCGACCACGCATCAGGTTCAGTTCGGGATCGGGTATTTCCTTCAGGCCGCGCCCTGGTGCGCCTTCAGCGGCCCAGGCGGGCAGCACCGGCAACAGCAGCAGCGTGGCGATCAACAAACGTTGGCACAGCATGATCGGGCCTCCTTCAGAACAGGTCGGCATGGCTGAAGCCGAAATCGACCAGTTCGGCATCGGTGATCGGGCCCTGCCGCGCGTACAACGCACGCGCACTGGGCCGCTCGCTGGGTTGCAGAAGAACAGTGTTGCGATCGAAGTCGCTGCCGATGACGACGAAAACAGCGCGCGACGGCCACGCTTCGTTGAATTCGGCCAGGGACAGGCTGCGGTTGCCGAGGATGGGGTCGGCCACCTCGACGATGCCGCCACGGACCTGCTTGAGCACCACGAAGTGGCGGAACCCGCGTACGTCCATCAGCACCAGGCCGGGCACGCGCAGGTTGCGCAGCCGGCTTTCATCGATGCGGTAGCCCCGCCCGCGCATGCCGAGCGATTCGACATAGCGCTTGATGTCCAGCAGCGAGAAACCGCGTTCCTTCACCAGCTGCGGATCGGACACGCCCATCATCCCTTCGATCACCGTCGCTTCCGTGGTGTCCAGGTGGTAGGCGTAGCGCAGGATGGTGGCCAGTGCGGCCGCGCCACAGCTGTAATCGGTGTGTTGCCGCACCAGGTTGCGGTAGCGCCGCTCCTGCATGCTCTCCACCTTCTGCTGCATCAGCGCGCCGTTGGGCAGTACGCCGGTGAACTTGACGTCGCCTGCCCAGGCGTGGGCGCTGCCCAGCAACAGCAGGCAGGACAGCAGGCGGATCCAGCAGCGGTGTGCGGCCATGGTGCCCTCCAGCAGAAGGAAGGAGCCCCTGCCCCAAGGGGGAGGAGGAGCAGGGGCTCCCGGGGGACCCGGCCATTGGCGGATGGCCGGGCTTGTTGCACTCAACGCAGCTTCGCTGCGAAAGCGGTCACGCCAGGTGTTACTCGCCGCCGCCGGTGCCGCCACCGCCACCGGTGCTCGGCTGTGCCACGGCCAGGGCCAGGCTGTTGGCCTGCAGGTTGCCGGTGCCCGAGGCGACGTTCACGCCGATGTTGCCGGAGGCGCCCGAGAACGCACTGCCCGACAGCGCCGAGGTGTTGGTCGCATTCACGTTCACCCAGCGGGTGGTCGTGACGGTGCCGCTCAGGCTGGCGTACAGGTCGGCGACGCCCAGTTCGACGAACTGGCTGGTGCCGCTTTCACGCGTATCGAAGCCCAGGCCACCGACGCCCTGACGGTACGGGTTCGGCGTCGCGTTCTGGATCTCGTTGTCCAGATCGATGTGGCCGGTCGCGTTGCCACCCGGGTGCGGCAGGTCGCCACTCCAGGTATCCAGATAGTAGTTGGCCATCTGGTAGGCATTGCCACGGCCGCTGTAGGTGCCGGCGCCATAGGCCAGGGTGAGGCCGCTGACACCGCCGCTCATGCCGACCTGCACCGTATCGGTGTAGGACTGCACGAAGCCGGCATTGCTCACGGCATTGCCGCTGGACACCTGGTTGGAGCTGATGCTGGACTGGGCCATCGCGCTGGTGGCCACCGACGCAGCGAGCGCGTTCTTCTGCTCGTTGTTGTTGCCCGACGCGATGTTCACGCCGATGTTGCCGGACGCGCCGCTGAAGGCATTGCCACCGAGGCCGGCAGCGTTGGTGACGCCGGAGTTCATGGTGGTGTTGCCCATGCCGGACTGGTTGACGAACACTTCGGCGTCGGCCATGCCGAAGCTGAAGGACGCGTCAGCGGCGGACAGCGAAGCCGCATTGTCCTGCGCGTTGTTGTCACCGGCCACGACGTTGAAGCCGAGGTTGCCCGAGGCACCCGAGCCGACGTCATCGGCGATCGAGGCGCTGTTGGTGACCAGGCTGTTGGACGCGGCGTTGTGGCTGATCGACTGGCGGTTGTCGATGACCGCGATGGCGGCCGAATCCAGGTCGATGTCACCGGTGATGGTCGGATCGCCGGAGAAGATCACGTCGCTGCTCAGGCGCAGGTCCTTTTCCAGGTTCACGTCGACGCCGTGGTTGTTCTTTTCCTTGCGCTCGTCGGCCTGGATGTTGCTGTTCTTCTGTACCTGCTCGTTGACCGTACGGTTGCGGGTCACGCTCGAGCTGTCGGTGTTGTTGCGTACCGTGGTGTTGGTACGGGTCCAGTTGCGGACCTCGTTGTCGGTGTGGTTGTGGGTGTCGTTGCGGGTTTCGGTCACGACATGGTTGTGGTTGATGTTCGCGTTGGCGTTCTGGTTGTCCCAGCCATTGGCCGCGGCGGCGGTCGAGGCAGAAGCAATTGCCATGGCGAGCAGAGACTTCTTGAAAGTCGCGTTCATGGTGTCCTCTCTCTCATCAGTGATACATCGGGTGGTGGGTACTGCTCACGGGTTGCCCTGGACGACCATGCCAAGCACGTTGGCCGTGTCGTTGCGGGCTCCCGCGATCTGATTGAGTTGCAGGACACCGTCGAAGCCCCGCAGTGCCGAGGCGGAAACCCCGACGCTGCGGATACCCGCCGCAACACCGTCGCCGGTGTCGCCCTGCCCCCCTGTTGACGCGATGTCCGACGCCGCCAAAGCCGCGTCGTCGGTCTCGCGTATCCCTTGCCGGGCCAGCGTCGCGCTGACGACGTTGAGCGTCGTGTTGGCGATGCCACTGGCCTGGTTGATCGATGCGATGCCACTGGCGCCGTTCAGCGCCTGGCCTTCGATATGTGCGCTGGCCTGCAGCGGCCCCGACAGCACCACGTCGGCATGGCGCTGCTGGCGCGCGGCGATGGCGACGTTGGCCTGGTCGCCGGTGGCCATGCCCTGCAGGTTGGACTGGATGTTCAGGTCGCCGCTGGCCTGGTTGACCATGATGGCGCCACTGGCACCGGCCAGCGCGCGGTCGCCGATACGGGCCACGTCCAGATAGGACAGCATGCCGCTGTAATCATCGGCCCAGGCCAGTGCGGGCGCACCCGCCAGCACCAGCAGCAGCGCGCCACGCGCCGCGCGATTCACTTGCCACCTCCCTGCGGTGCCGCGCCCAGCGGGAACTGCGCCAGCGCGCCGCGCACGGTATCGCCGATGCCGCGGGTGGTGTTGCCGACGGCGCCGAGCGGGCCGCTCATCGCACCGCCCAGGCTGTTGCCGCCGAGCGCGCCGTCACTGGAACGGCCCAGCGTGCCGCCGAGGGCCTGGTGGGTCACCCGCTCCACGGTGGTGCCGCCTGGCGCGGCCATGCGGCCGGTCTGCCCCGCCCCGAGCCCGGCATAGTCGTCATCGCTCAATTCATCCATGCCGCTGGAGCCGCCGCCGCTGCCGAGTGCGGTGGCGATCTCATGCTGCGGTTTGGGATCGGCGATCAACGCCATGCCGGGCGGCGCCATGCGATAGGCCGGACGTGCGGCCACATCGCGCAGCAGGACGATCTCGCCCGGCTGCGCCTTCACTCCCTGGCGCGCACCCGAGGCGGCGGCCGCCAGCGGGCAGGCCAGGGCCAGCAGCAGCGCCAGCTGCCGGACCGAGGAACCGAGATGGGTGCTGCTGCTGTCCATGCCGCTCTCCCGTTGCGTATGCGCAGGGACAGAGCAGCTTCCGTGCCAACTTCCAAATCGCTTGGTAGCAAGCGGTTCAGCCAGTCGAGGGGGTGGCGCGTTGCCAGCAGGGTGTTACAGAGGCGTTCGGATTTCGTTTGCCTTAACGTGCAGGAAACAACGCTGCACAAGGCTTGGCAGGGGCTGTATCAGCGGTGTTACAGGTGCTGATACAGCCCGTTGCAGTGCCGCTTCAGCTACGCGGCGGGGTCGGGTCGGGATCATCCAGGCCGACGTTGGTCGAAGGGTTGTCGTACACCGACTGGTCGAGCAGGCCGGTTTCCTTGGCCACCAGCACCGGCACCAGCATCTGGCCCGTCACGTTCGTCATGGTCCGCATCATGTCCAGGATGCGGTCGATCGCGTACAGGTAACCGATGGTTTCCAGCGGCAGGTTGGCCGCACTCAGCACCACGGTGGCCATGATGACCGCCGTGCCCGGCACGCCGGCCGTGCCGAAGCTGCCCAGCACCGATGCGATCAGCACCACCACGTACTGCTCCGGCGTCAGCGGCACGCCGCTGTACTGGGCGATGAACACCGCGCACAGCGCAGGGTAGATCGCACCGCAGCCGTCCATCTTGATGCTCGCGCCCAGCGGCACGGCGAACGAACCATAGTCCTTGTTGACGCCCAGGTTGTGGGTGATCGAACGCAGCGCCACCGGCATCGCCGCGAAGCTGGACGAGCTGACGAACGCCACCTGCATGCCCGGCGCGGCACCGCGGAAGAACTTCAGCGGATTCAGCCCGTGCGAGAGCAGCAGCGCGCTGTAGACCACGATGATGTGCAGCGCGCAGGCCACGTACAGGGCCAGCACGAAATGGCCCAGCGGCAGCAGCTTCTCGAAGCCGTAGCTGCCGACCAGGCCGGCGATCAGGCCGAACGTACCGATCGGGGTGACTTCCAGTACGAAGCGGGTCACCTGGATCATGATGTCGCTCATCTGGCCGACCAGCTTGCGCGCCTCGGTCACCTTCTCGCCGAGCTTGACGATGGCGAAGCCGACCAGGCCGGCGAAGAAGATCACCGGCAGGATCGAACCACGGCCGGCCGCCAGCACGGTCTCGCCCGCGGCGTTGACCTTGGTGCCGATGCCCGACAGCGCGTAGAACACGTTGGACGGCACCACGTCCAGCAGCACCTGCACCACGCTGGGTACTTCGCGCGGCACGTAGTTGTTGGCCATCGACAGCTGCAGGCCACCGGCGCCGGGCTGCAGCACCGTGCCCACGCCCAGGCCCACGCACACCGCCAGCGCGGCGGTGATGACGAACCACAGGAACGTGCGGCCACTGAGCGCGGCGACCGATTTCTGGCCGTGCAGCGAGGAGATGGCGTTGATGACCGCGAAGAACACCAGCGGTACCGCGATCATCTTGATGAGGGTGACGTACAGCTCGCCGAGCGGGCCGAACCACGTTTCAGCGGCCGGGCCAAGCGCCCAGCCCGCCAGCGCGCCGAGCACGAAGCCACCGACCACGCGCTGCCAGAATGGAATCCGCAGCCAGGCAGAGACCAGCTTCATAGGCAATCCAGGGGGGAAGGAAGGGATGCTGGCACGATAGCCCAAGCGGGCAGGCGGTACGACCGCCCCACCGGCAAACAGTGTGTCATCGGCGTGCATTGCAGGGTTGGGCATAATGAACGCCCCGTTACACTTTGTGAGATCCCAGCGTCCATGCGTCGTTCCGTCTCCCTGTTGGCCGCCTGTGCCACCACCCTGCTGCTGGGCGCCTGCGCCAGCACCACCCCCGCCTCCGCCCCGGCCGGCCTGAAGGTCGCCGTTGATCCGGTCGCCCATCCGGCCGGCGAGACCCCGCAGTGGTGGTACCGCAGCGGCGCCGCCCAGGCGGCCGCCAATGGCGCGATGTCCGGCAAGGCGAAAAACGTCATCCTGTTCCTGGGTGACGGCATGAGCCTGACCACCGTCGCCGCCTCGCGCATCTACGAAGGCCAGCAGAAGGGCGGTTCGGGCGAAGAGAACCTGCTGTCCTGGGAGCGCTTCCCGGCCACGGCGTTCAGCAAGACGTACAACACCGATTCGCAGACGCCGGACTCGGCCGGCACGATGACCGCCATCACCACCGGCGTGAAGACCCACATGGGTGCGATCGGCGTCAGCGCCGGCAGCCGCAGCGACTGCGCCGACAGCCTGTCCAAGGGCCTGCTGACCTGGCTGCAGCTGGCCGACAGCGCCGGCCTGGCCACCGGCATCGTCTCCACCGCACGCCTGACCCACGCCACCCCGGCCGCGACCTACGCGCACTCGCCCGAGCGCAACTGGGAAAACGACACCGACCTGACCGACGTCGCCAAGGCCGCCGGCTGCAAGGACATCGCCCAGCAGCTGCTGTCGACCTCGCGCTATGGCCGTGGCCCGCTGGTCGCCCTCGGCGGCGGCCGTGGTGAATTCACCACCGTGGAAGAACGCGACCCCGAGTACGACGACAAGGTCGGCCAGCGCTTGGACGGGCGCAGCCTGGTGCAGGAATGGCAGCAGTCGCATCCGCAGGGTGCCTACGTCTGGAACAGCACGCAGCTGGCGGCCGCGGCCACCGCGCCGGCCATCCTCGGCCTGTTCGAGCCGGACCACATGCGTTACGAGTACGAGCGCCCGCAGGACCCCGCCGGTGAGCCGAGCCTGGCCGAGCTGACCGCCGCGGCGATCAAGAACCTCGCGCAGCACCA
The DNA here is from genome assembly GCF_003086795.1 of Stenotrophomonas sp. SAU14A_NAIMI4_5. Classification (NCBI taxonomy): domain Bacteria; kingdom Pseudomonadati; phylum Pseudomonadota; class Gammaproteobacteria; order Lysobacterales; family Lysobacteraceae; genus Stenotrophomonas; species Stenotrophomonas sp. SAU14A_NAIMI4_5. The sequence goes on from NZ_CP026003.1 coordinate 3,138,417, forward strand.
GGAAGGCTACGTGCTGATGATCGAAGGCGCGCGCATCGACCACGCCAACCATAGCGGCAACGCCTACCGCGCCCTCACCGAAACCGTCGCCCTGTCCGACGCGGTGCGCGTGGCCAACGAACTGACCTCGGCCGACGACACCCTGATCATCGTCACCGCCGACCACTCGCACACCCTCAACTTCGTCGGCTACCCGGCACGCGGCAACCCGATCCTGGGCAAGGTGAAGGACAAGGGCGGCGAAGATGGCGCCGGCAAGCTGGACTACGCGCTGGATGGCAACGGCCAGCCCTATACCACGCTGAGCTACGCCAACGGCCCGGGCCACACCGGCACGACCAACCAGCAGCCGGCCGGCCCCAAGGTCTACCCGCACAACCCGAGCAGCTTCGAACAGGCCAACGGCCGCCCGAACCTGCATGACGTGGACACCGAGCATCCGGATTACATGCAGGAAGCGCTGGTGCCGATGAAGTCCGAATCGCACGGTGGCGAAGACGTGGGCATCTGGGCACGCGGCCCGGGCAGCAAGGCCATCCGCGGCACCCTGGAACAGAACGCGATCTACCACATGATCGTGCAGGCCACCCCGGCCCTGCGCGAGCGCCTGTGCCAGGCCGGCACCTGCGACGACAAGGGCGTGCCGGTCCAGCTGCCGGCGCCGACCGCCTTCGAGCGCAAGGCCGAGGCGCAGTGACGGCACGGCCTGAGCGGCCGTCGTCTGCCAGCGGCCGCCTCGCGCGGTCGCTGGCGCTGTGCGGCCTGCTGGCCAGCGGTGCGGCGTGGGCGCAGGCGCCGGCGTGCACGCAGCTGACGGAAGAACAGGGCCTGGTGGCCCTGCCCGGCTGCGCGGTGGACGGACACCAGTTGAAGCTCAGTGCTGACGCGCTGAAGGCCCTGCAGTACGACGCGCAGGGCCTGGCGGTCGTGCATGCCGATGAAGGCTTCCACTACGTGGCACGCCGCGGCCGCAGCCTGCCGGTGCTGGCGTGGGACAACGGCGCGGACACGCCGCAGGAAGGCCTGCTGCGCGGGCGCGTGGGTGACCGCGTGGGCTACTTCGACCTGCAGTTCCGCCAGGTGATTCCGGCGCTGTTCGATTTCGCGTGGCCGTTCGAGGACGGCGTGGCGGAGGTCTGCAACGGGTGCAGGCGCGGCACGCCGGATGGCGATGGGCATACGCCGATGGAAGGCGGCGAGTGGTTCCGCATCGACCGCACGGGCCGTCGGGTCAAATAGGTTTTTTTTGCAGGGCTGCGCCCTGCACCCCCGGTAGTGCCGGCCGCTGGCCGGCAACCTCAACGTCAAGAGCGGCATTCCGTGGGTTGGCGGGGCACTGTGGGTTTGCGGGGACGCCGTAAACCCGTCCATGGGGGCTTGGTCGCCGCATCCATGCGGCTCACACCCCGCAAACCCACAGTGCCCCGCCTTCGACAGGTTCACGCGGCTGTGGGCAACGGCTGCTGTTGGTGGGTGCCGACCGTTGGTCGGCACATCTGTCAGATATCGAATGAATTCATCCACGCATGGCGTGGATCTACTGGTAACGGCGGCTGTTGGTAGGTGTCGACCTTGGTCGACACGATTTTTCCATCAGATATCGAATGAATTCATCCGTGCCGACCAACGGTCGGCCCCCACCAGAGCAGAACGCCGTTCCGACAGATCGCGGAGAACTGTCGAAGGCGGGGTGGGTCCGGTTGAGGGGGCGTGAGCCGCATGGATGCGGCGACCGAGCTTACATGGACGTACTTGCAGCGTCCCCCTCAACCGGACCCACCCCGCCATCCCTCAGGAAACCCGCTTCTGCCGTTGCTCTGGCTTCGGCTTCGGCAGGTGCAGGGCGCAGCCCTGCCAGCCCCCCCCCTTATACTTCCCGCCGTGAGTACCTTTCCCACTCTGGTAGCGCTGGAAACCCCGCTGCTCGTCGCCTACAGCGGCGGCCTGGACTCGACCGTGCTGCTGCACTGGCTGCAACGCTGCGCCCACGCCAGCGGCACACCGCCGCGCGCCGTGCACGTGCACCACGGACTGCAGGCCAGCGCCGATGCCTGGGTAGCGCACTGCCAGCAGCAATGCGATGCGTTGGGCATCGAACTCGCCGTGCATCGCGTGCAGGTCGACACCGCTGCCGGCCTCGGCCTGGAAGCAGCGGCACGCCAGTCGCGACGCGCGGCCTTCGCCGCTGAACTGCGGGACGGCGAAACCCTGGCACTGGCCCAGCACCTCGACGACCAGGCCGAAACCTTCCTGCTGCGTGCACTGCGCAGCTCCGGCATCGATGGCCTGGCGGCGATGGCCGTCGACAGCACCCTGCACGACCATCGCCTGTGGCGGCCGCTGCTGCACACCGCACGCGACGCGCTGCGCGACTACGCGCAGACGCATGCCCTGCGCTGGATCGAAGACCCCAGCAACGCACGCGACGATGCCGACCGCAACTTCCTGCGCCTGCACGTGATGCCGCTGCTGCGCCAGCGCTGGCCGCACGCGGCCGCGGCACTGGCCGGCAGCGCCGACCACTGCGCGCAGACCCGCGCGTTGCTGGACGAGGAAGATGCCGAACTGATCGCCCATCTCGAAGTGGCGCCCCGCGTGCTGTCGCTGGAACTGCTGCGCCAGGTGTCGCCCGCGCGCGGTGCACGCGTGCTGCGTGCCTGGGTGCGCGCGCATGGCGCCGCACCGCTGCCGGCCACGGTGCTGCGGCAACTGCAGCAGGAACTGCTGGAAGCATCCAGCGATCGCCAGGCGCAGGTGCGCTGGCAGGATCACGCCATCCAGCAATGGCGTGGCCACGCCTACCTGCTGCCGGCACACCTGCCCGCCCTGCCCGCGGACTGGCAGGCCGCGTGGGATGGCCGTGCGCCGCTACCGCTGCCCGATGGCGGACAGCTGCGCCTGCTCGGCGGCGCAGCCTTCGACCGGCCCCTGCAGGTGCGTGCGCGGCAGGGTGGCGAACGCATCGCGCTGCCCGGGCGCACCCATTCACACGCGTTGAAGGACTGCCTGCAGCGCGAGCACCTGGCGCCATGGCGGCGTGCGCAGCTGCCGCTGCTGTTCGACGGCGGGCAGCTGCTGGCGGCCGCGGACGTGGTCGTTTCCGCGTCGCTGCAGGCCTGGCTGCAGGACCACGATGCGCAGTTGCAGTGGCGACCGGGCGGCTGGTGAATTGACCCCCGCGCGGCAGCCGTCCACACTTGTCGCATGGCCAAGAAGTCCCCCGAAAACGCCTCCCCCGTTGCCCAGTTCGAGCACTCGCTCGAATCGCTGGAACAACTGGTGGAGCAGATGGAAACCGGCGAGCTGAGCCTGGAAGCTTCGCTCAGTGCTTACGAACGTGGCGTCGGTCTGTACCGCCAGTGCCAGCAGGCGCTGGAGCAGGCCGAACTGCGCGTGCGCCTGCTCAGCGATCCCGCCCAGCTCGAAACCGCAGAACCCTTCGACCCGCCCAGCCATGACGGCTGAAGCGCAGTTCGCCCGCTGGCGCGACCGTATCGAAAGCCAGCTCGACGCCGCCCTGCCCTCGCCAGCCGATGCGCCGCAACGCCTGCACCAGGCAATGCGCTATTCGGTGCTGGGCGGTGGCAAGCGCATGCGCCCGCTGCTGGTGTATGCCAGCGGCCAGCTGTTCGGCGCGCCGCTGGACCAGCTCGATGCCGCCGCCATGGCGGTGGAGATGATCCACGCCTATTCGCTGGTGCATGACGACCTGCCGGCGATGGACGACGACGCCCTGCGCCGCGGCAAGCCCACCACCCATATCGCCTACGACGAGGCCACTGCGATCCTCGCCGGCGATGCCCTGCAGACCCGTGCGTTCGGCCTGCTGGCCGATGCGCCGCTGCCGGCCGCCCTGCGCGTGGCCTGCCTGCAGACCCTGGCCCACGCCTCCGGTGCGTCCGGCATGTGCGGTGGCCAGGCGCTGGATATCGATGCCACCGGCCAGCAGCAGTCGCTGGCCGCGCTCACCCGCATGCACGCGCTGAAGACCGGTGCGCTGATCCGCGCTGCGGTGCGCATGGGTGCGCTGTGCGGCCACGCCCCCGAGGCACGGCTGGCCCAGCTGGATGACTTCGCCGATGCGCTCGGCCTGGCCTTCCAGGTGCGCGATGACATCCTCGATGTCGAAGCCAGTTCCGAGCAGCTGGGCAAGACCGCCGGCAAGGACCAGGCGCAGGACAAGAGCACCTTCCCGGCTCTGCTGGGCATGGACGGTGCCAAGGCGCACCTGCGTGAACTGGCAGCGCGCATGCAGTCGGTGCTGGCCGGCCATGGCGAAGAGGCCGACGCACTGCGTGCGCTGGCGACGCTGGCGGTGGAACGCGATCACTGAGCGAATGCGCTGACGCAGCCGCGCGTCGCGCTCGCCGGGCATGGCCCGGCGCTACCGTACGCGCCCCAAATGGAAACGCCCGGCATTGCCGGGCGCTTCTTTCTGCGTCGTTGATCGTTGCCGCTTATTTGATCAGGCGCAGGGTGAACGGGTAACGGTAGGTTTCGCCGTTGTTGGACTTCACTGCAGCGATGATGCACAGGACCAGGTTGGCCACGTACACGATCGGCATCAGGATGGCGCCGATGATGACGAAGCTGAGGATCACGCAGACCAGCACCGCGATGGCGACGGTGATCTGGAAGTTCAGCGCTTCCTTGGACTGGTCGGTGACGAAGCCCTTGCCGGCGTCATCCTTGTTGATGAGCCAGATGATCAGGGCACCGATGAAACCGGTGAAGATGCCCAGCAGGTGCGCTGCCAGCGCCATGGTGCGCTGGTCGCTCGGCACGCTCGAGGCGGCCGGCACGTTTTCGAAATCGCTCACGACAAAACTCCTTGTTTTTGGGTGGTCTTGACCGCCCGGCAGCAGGCCGGTCGCGTCAGGCGCGCATAGCTTACGCCATCAATGGCATCAATCATTACCGGCGATGGTCATCCGCCCTACCAGGATCGAGCCGGTGCGGATGTGCGAGCGCGGGTCGACGTCGCTGCCGACCGCTTCGATGGCGGCAAACATCTCCCGCAGGTTGCCGGCGATGGTGATGCCGTCGACCGGGTACTGGATCTCGCCGTTCTCGACCTTGAAGCCGCCGGCGCCCCGCGAATAATCGCCGGTCACCCCGTTCACGCCCTGCCCCATCAGCTCGGTCACCAGCAGGCCCTGGCCCATCTGGCGGGCGATGTCCTGCAGCGAACCGGCGTTGGCCGCCAGCTGCAGGTTGTGCACGCCGCCAGCATTGGCGGTGGTCTGCAGGCCCAGCTTGCGCGCCGAATAGCTGCCCAGCACGTAGCGCTGCAGCACGCCGTCACGGACCAGGGCCGAGGCCCGGGTAGCCACGCCGTCGCCATCGAAGGCCGCCGAGCGCAGGCCGCGGCGCAGGTGCGGCAGCTCCTCGATCTGCATCCAGTCCGGGAACAGCTGCTGTCCCACGCTGTCCAGCAGGAAGCTGGCCTGGCGGTACAGGGCACCGCCGGACACCGCCGACAGCAGGTGGCCGACCAGGCTGCGCGCCACTTCCGGGGCGAACAGCACCGGCATGCTGCCGGTCGGCAACGAACGCGGCTGCAGGCGGGAAACGGTGCGCTCGGCGGCGCGGCGGCCCACGTGGTCGGCCGCCTCCAGGTCCTCGCGGGCCAGGCCGCCGGTGTACCAGCCGTCGCGCTGCATGCCATCGCCGCTGCCGGCGATCAGGGCGCAGCCGACCGAATGGTGGGTGCCGCGCTCGCGGCCGATGAAACCGTGCGAATTGGCGTACACCGAGACGCTCTGCATGCTCGACACCGAGGCGCCGTCGGAATTGCTGATCCGCGGGTCGGCCTCGCGGCCGGCCGCTTCGCAGGCCAGGGCCAGGTCCACCGCCTCGTCGGCCTGCAGTGCCCAGGGGTGCCAGCTGTCCAGGTCGGGGAAATCGCGGGCCATCAGCGTCGCGTCGGCCAGGCCGGCAGCCGGGTCGTCCTCGGTGTGGCGGGCGATCGCGCAGGCCTGCTCGACGGTGGCCGCCAGGCTCGCCTCGTTCAGGTCGGCGGTGCTGGCGCTGCCCTTGCGCTGGCCGAAATAGACGGTCACGGCGATGCCGCGGTCGCGGGTGGACTGCACGGTCTCGACCTCGCCGAGACGGACGTTCACTTCCATCCCGCGGTCTTCGCTGCAGCTCACTTCGGCCTGGCTGGCGCCCAGCGCGCGGGCGCGCTCCAGCAGCTGCTGGGAAAGGTCGGCCAGGCGTTCCAGACGGGCCGGGCTGTCGTCGCCGACGGCCACTTCAGGGGCGATCACGTTCAATGCTTTATCCTGTGCGGGTTGGGCCCGGCATCACGCCGGGCGACTTTTTTTGAAATCAGGTATGGACGATGCGCGGACGCGACGAAGAAACCGGTGAATTCCACGACAAGAGCCGCAGCCAGAACCGGCGCGACGCGCTCGATGTCCTGGCCTTGGGCGAGAAGCTGGTGTCGCTGACCCCGGCCCAGCTGGCGCGCCTGCCGGTGCCGGAAGACCTGCTGCCGCATATCGCCGAGTGCAAGCGGATCACCGCCCACATCGCCCACAAGCGCCAGCTGGCGTTCCTGGCCAAGCACATGCGCCGCGAGGAAGACGCCACGCTGGACGCGATCCGCGATGCGTTGGACGCCAACAGCGAAACCGGCCGCCGCGAAGTGGCGATGATGCACCGCGCCGAGGACTGGCGCGAGCGCCTGCTGGCCGACGGCGACAAGGCGCTGGGTGCCCTTCTCGACGAGTACCCGCAGGCCGACCGCCAGCAGCTGCGTACGCTGGTGCGCAACGCCCAGGCCGAAAAGGCCAAGAACAAGCCGCCGCGCGCCTACCGCGAGATCTTCCAGGTGCTGCGCACGCTGATGCTGCCGGCGGCGCTGGGCCTGAAGGCCGCGGCCGATGAGGCCGACGACGTCGAGACCGACGAAGCCGACGAGGACTGAGTCCCCGCCGGCCCGGGCGCTGGCGCTGGCCATCGCCCGGCTCAGGCCTGGGTACCGCCGACGGTGATGCCTTCGATCAGCAGCGAGGGCTGGCCCACGCCCACCGGCACGCTCTGGCCATCCTTGCCGCAGATGCCGACGCCCTCGTCCAGGGCCAGGTCGTTGCCGACCATGCGCACCTTCTGCATGGTTTCCGGGCCGTTGCCAATCAGGGTCGCACCCTTCACCGGCGCGGTGATCCGGCCATCCTCGATCAGGTAGGCCTCGGTGGCCGAGAACACGTACTTGCCGCTGGTGATGTCGACCTGGCCGCCGCCGAAGTTGACCGCATACAGGCCCTTCTTCACCGAGCGGATCATTTCCTGCGGATCGTGCTCGCCGGCGCGCATGTAGGTGTTGGTCATGCGCGGCATGGTCAGGTGCGCGAACGACTCGCGACGGCCGTTGCCGGTCGGCGCCACGCCCATCAGGCGCGCATTGAGGCTGTCCTGCATGTAGCCGACCAGGATGCCGTCCTCGATCAGCGTGGTGCACTGGCTCGGGTGGCCCTCGTCATCAATGTTGAGCGAGCCGCGACGCCCGTCCAGGGTGCCGTCATCGACGATGGTCACGCCCGGGGCGGCCACGCGTTCGCCGATGCGGCCGGCGTAGACACTGGTGCCCTTGCGGTTGAAGTCACCTTCCAGGCCGTGGCCCACGGCTTCATGCAGCAGCACGCCGGGCCAGCCCGGGCCGAGCACCACCGGCATCACGCCGGCCGGGGCCGGTACGGCTTCGAGGTTCACCAGCGCCTGACGCAGGGCCTCGCGGGCGAAGGCTTCGGGGCGGCCATCGGCGAACAGTTCGGCATAGCCATAGCGGCCACCGCCGCCGGCATAGCCCGATTCACGGCGGCCGTTCTGCTCGACGATCACCTGCACGTTCAGCCGCACCAGCGGGCGCACGTCGGCACCCAGCACGCCGTCGGTGCGGGCCACCAGCACGGTGTCGACGCCACCGGACAGGCTCACCATCACCTGCTTCACCCGCGGGTCGGCGGCACGCAGATAGCCGTCCAGGCGCTTGAGCACCTCGACCTTGGCCTCGTTGCCCAGGCTGTCGATCGGGTCCAGGGTCGGGTACAGCGCGCGCGCGTCGCCGCGCAGCAGCGAACGTCCGGCCTGGGCGCCGCCTTCGCGCGAGATCGCGCGGGCCGACTGCGCGGCGGTCAGCAGCGCGTCGGCATGGATGTCATCGGAATAGGCGAAGCCGGTCTTCTCGCCGGCGATGGCGCGCACGCCCACGCCCTGCTCGATGGAATGGGCGCCGTCCTTGACGATGCCGTCTTCCACGCTCCAGCTTTCACGCCGGGCATGCTGGAAATACAGGTCGCCGAAGTCCACGCCCGGGCCGAGCAGCTGGCCGAAGGTGCGCTCCAGGCCGGCGGTATCCAGGCCGCCGGGGCGTAGCAGGCGGTCCTGGGCAAGCGTCAGTGCGTTATCAGTCATGGTCTCGATCTGGGGGTCTGGAGGCGGCCAGGCAAGGCCGCCGGATGAACAGGGGCCGCGACGCTCAACGCGGGCGCGGCTGGTCGGTGACGGTCGGCGGCACGGACGGGGCCGGTGCAGGCGCGCGCGGCGGGGCCGGGGTCCGGTCGCGACTGCGCTCGATCACCTCCACCTTCGGCTCCTTCCAGGGGCCGGTCACCCGGTAGGTCCGGGCGCCGATCTCGCCAAGTGGCTTGGACAATACCGCATTGGTGGCCGCACCCAGCGCCGCGCCCACCGGCCCGCCGGCCACCGCGCCGACCACGGTCAGCAGGTTGCCCGCGCGCGGGTTGACGTCGATGGTCTGGTCGAACTGCTGCTGGCGCAGGTCGGTCTGGCCACGGATGGTGATGTTGGCGGCCGGGCCTTCGATCAGCACCTTGTCGGTGCGCGCCATGCCGTCGGCGAACTGCATGCCGCCTTCGATGTGGTTGAAGGCGAAGCCCTTGGAGAAGAAATCGCGGAAATCGAACATCAGGCGACGCGGCAGCTGGGCCACGCTGAGCAGGCCGAGCACGCGGCCCGCACCGGGGTCCAGTTCCAGCAGCTGGCCGTTGCGCGCATCGATGTCGAGCGTGCCCTGCAGGTTGCCCAGCTGGAAATCCGACGGCCCACCGGCCCAGGCCGCCTGCAGCTGCGCCTGGCCGGAGCCGCCACGCAGCTGGCCAGCGTAGTCGAGGTTCTGCATCAGCCCGCCCAGGTCTTCGCTGCGCACCTTCGCGGTCAGTTCGGTGCGCGCGCCGGCGCCCTTGCCCAGCCAGCGTCCGGTGATGTCGATTTCCTGCTCCGGGGCACGGAAGCGCAGCTCGTCCACGCTCAGGCCGTTGCCCAGCGGGCGCGTGCGCAGCACCGCCTGGCCCAGCATCACCTTGCCGAATTTCAGGTCGGCGATGTCCAGGGCGAACGGCGGCAGCTTGGCCGGATCCATGTCATCGGCACCGGTCTGCGGCCGCGTGGCGGCCACCGCGGTGTCAGCCCCCGGCGCGGCCGGCGGTGACTGCCAGTGCACGCGGTCGAGCTGGCCGCTGATGGTGCCGCCGTCGGCATTGGGCACGCTCAGGTGGCCGGCCAGCGAAGGGCCGTCCAGACGCACGTCCAGCGCCTGCGCGCCCGGCCGCAGCTGCAGCCGCGTCTGTTCGAAGATGCCGCCGATCAGCATCAGCCTGCCGACCTGCACGTCCACCGCGCGCAGCGGCATCGGGTCGCCATCGCCGCCGGCGCCACGGGCCAGGCCGATCCATTCCAGCGCATCCAGGGTCGGGCTGCGGCCGTTGATGGCCAGCCCGCTGGGCGGCGGGTCGCGGTCCACGCGGTCGCTGCCCATCGTCACCTGCACGCCGGTCTGGCTGTTGTGGGTGCGCGCGGCCAAGGCCAGGCGCTGGCCGAACGCCACGTCGATGCGGCCGTCGCCCATCGGCAGCTGTGCCGACACGGTGGTCGCCAGCGCATCGGCGGCCGGCTTGTCCAGCGGCGCCGGCAGGTCCAGGCGGGTCCCCACCAGGTCCGAATGCAGGCGCAGCTCGCTGGGCGGGGCCGGCGCACCGGGCGCCACCTTGGGCAGGTTGACGGCGACGGTCCAGGCCGAGGTGCCCTCCAGATAGGGCTTCAGCCAGGCCATTTCCGGCGCACGGTCGATCAGCACCTTGGCATCCAGGTGTGCGGCCAGTTCCGATTCAAAGGCCAGCGCCGGATTGCGCACATAGCCACCGGCACGCAGGCTCAGGCGACCGTCCTGGCCGAGGTGGCGCACGGCCAGCTCCTCGGCGGCGAAGCCACCGCTGCCGTAGCGGGCCTGGCCCTGCATGGCGTCGAATTCCAGATCGAAGCGCTTGTCCACCAGCTTCACACCGGCCAGGTCCACCGTGCCCTGCAGGTGCCCGCCGCCTTCATCGTGGTGCAGCGGCTGCAGCAGGTCGAAGTGCACGTTGGCCGGGCCGCTGGCGACCAGGTTGTCGAGGGTGTCGCCGTAGTCCTTGTGCAGGCCACTCTGCCGCAGCATCGCCAACAGGCGCCCCGCCTCGCTCTGGCTGTCGGCACGCACGTACAGCGGCGCATGGCCGAAATCTTCGATGCCGGCCTCGAACTTCTGCACCGCCACGCCAGCCAGGTCACCGCGGCCCTGCATGTGGAAGCCCGGCCCGATGAAGGCGATATCGGCGTCGACCTGGCCCATCAGCGGCCAGTCGTGCTGGAAGCGGATGTCGCCGTTGCTGATGTGGCCGGTGGCCTCGAAGCGGCCATCGTTGTTGTCGAACGGCCAATCGTCGAGGTCGCCGCTGACCAGGCCGATGCCGCCGCGCACTTGGCCACCCACCAAGGCCGCATCCAGCCAGTCGGTGGCGCCCTTGCTCATCTTCGAATGGATCCAGAACCGCTTGGCGGCGGTCATCGGCACGTCGTCCAGCTTGGCCGCCAGCTGCAGCCACGGGCGCGTGCCGTCGCCCTGGAACCAGACGCCGCCACGTACGTCGGCCGCATAGTTGGTGCCTTCCACGCGCATCGCCGGGGTGCCGATGCGCCAGCCACCGGCTTCGTCGCGCCAGCCGACGATCTGCCCGGCCAGATGCAGGTCGTGGCGCTCGCCGAAACCGGTCGGCCAGTCGAACTGCAGCTCCTGCTGCGGCTTCAGCTGCAGGCTGAAGCCATCGGCATCGCCTTCGAAACGGCCGCCCAGGCCACGCACGCCGGGGGCATCGCCGACGCTGGCAAAGCCCAGCGCCTGCAGTTCGCCCTGCGCCCACAACGGGCCGTCGCGCTCGCCCTGCAGCTGCAGCGACTGCACGTCCAGCTGCGGCTTGGACAGGTACAGCCAGCGGCGCAGGCCCGGCTCCAGGCGGTCGCTCAGGGCCAGCGCGCGCAGCGCGGTACCCGCCTGCACCTGCCCGCTGCTGATCCGCAGCTGCCTGCCCACCTGTACCTGCAGGCCATCGAGCTGTTGTTCGTCCGCCCCGCTCTGCAGGCGCAGGCGCGGCACCTGCAGCGCCCAGCCATCGCCCTGGCGCTGCCAGCGCAGGCGCGCCTGCACGCGCTGCAGCTGCAGGCCCGGCGTGGTCAGTCCCTGCAGCGGCGCGCCATCGACGCGCACCTCGCGCAGGTCCGAATCGGTGGTCAGGGCCACCGGCGCGAAATCGCGCAGGACCAGCCACAGGTTGAGTTCGCCCTTACCTTCGCGCAGGCGCAGGCCGCCGGCCGCCAGCAACGGCGACCACGCTTTGAAATCGACGGGATCCGCGCCCAGCCAGGCCTGGCCGTTGCCGTGGCGGCGGTCCAGGTCCAGCACCGCGGTCAGCGGCAGCGCGTCGGTCTGTGCCCAGGCGCGCACGCCCACCCGCAGGCGGTCGCCATCCACGCGCAGGCGCAGGTCGATGCGCGGCAGCGTGGCATCCACGCCGAGGCCGGGCGCATGCACGCCGAGGCGGCCACCGATCACCTGCAGTTCGCCCAGCCGGCGCAGCGCATCCAGCGGATCACCGCCACTGCTGGACTGCGGCAGGCCACGCACCGACCAGCGGCCGTCACTGCCCTGCTGCAGGTCCAGGGCCAGGCCGCGCAGGCGCAGCTCGGTCAGCGAACGGCCCGGCAGCAGGCCGCTGTACATCGACACCAGCACCTCGGCCTCGCCGATGGCAAGACCCTGTCCCGCGCCGATGCGCAGGCCCTTGAGCTGCAGCAGCGGTCCGCGCCGGGTCCAGGCGGTGTCCAGTTGTTCAAAACGCACCGGTTGCCCGGCGCGCTCACTCAGCCACGCGGCGATCGCCTCGGGGTGGCGCTCGGCCAGCGGCAGCAGCTGGCTGAGCGTACCCACCAGCAGCGCAAGCACGACCAGGCCGACCGCGCAGGCAGCAACGAAATGACGGCGGATCCTTCGCAGTCGCAGGCGCGGCGGCGCGCTCATCGGCCCCGACCGGCGCCCGGTCCGCGCGGCTCAGAGCAGAACGACATCGAACTGCTCCTGCAGGTACTGCTCATCGGCCTGGAAGCGGATGCTCTTGCCGAGGAATTCCTCCAGCTCGGCCACCGCCGCCGATTCCTCGTCGGTGATGCGCGCCACCACCTTGGTCGACGCGATCACCAGCAGCCGCGCCGCCTCGAACTGGCGCACGGCGCGGGTGATCTCGCGGAAGATCTCGTAGGTCACCGTTTCGGTGGTCTTGATCGAGCCACGCCCGCTGCACTGCGGGCAGGTTTCGGACAGCTGCCGCTCCAGGCTTTCCACCGTGCGCTTGCGGGTCATCTCGACCAGGCCCAGCGGCGAGAAGTCATACACCGTGGTCTTTGCGTGGTCGCGGGCCAGGGCTTTCTCAAGCGTGCGCAGCACCTGGCGGCGGTGCTCGGGATCATCCATGTCGATGAAATCGATGATGATGATGCCGCCCAGGTTGCGCAGCCGCAGCTGCCTGGCCACCGCCTGCGCGGCCTCCAGGTTGGTGCGGAACACGGTTTCTTCCAGGTTGCGCTGGCCGACGAACGAACCGGTGTTCACGTCGATGGTGGTCATCGCCTCGGTCTGGTCGATGACCAGGTAGCCACCGGACTTCAGCGGCACCTGCTTGTCCAGCGCGCGGCCGATCTCGTCCTCCACGCCGAACATGTCGAAGATCGGCCGGTCGCCCGAATACAGCTCCAGCTTCTCGGCCAGCACCGGCATGTACTTGGCCACGAAGGCCTGCAGCTGGGCGAAGGTCTCCTTCGAATCGACCTTCACCTTGTCCACGTCCTTGCGGATCAGGTCGCGCACCGAACGCAGCGGCAGGCTCAGGTCTTCATAGATGTTGCTGCACGAGGGGGCTTCGCGGCCGCGGCGCTCGACCACGTTCCAGACGCGCGACAGGTAGGCCACATCCTCGGCGATGGCTTCGGCCGGCTGGCCTTCGGCATTGGTGCGCACGATGTAGCCGTAGCCGCCGTGCTGGGCCGACAGCTCGGTCACCAGCGCCTTCAACCGTGCACGCTCGCCTTCATCCTCGATGCGCGCCGACACGCCCACCACCTTGGACTGCGGCAGCAGCACCATGTAGCGCGAGGGAATGCTGATCTGCGTGGTCAGGCGCGCGCCCTTGGTGCCGATCGGGTCCTTCACCACCTGCACCACGATGTCCTGGCCCTCGCGCAGCAGCTCGACGATGGGCACGCTGGACGGCGGCGGCAGGGTGGTGTTCTCGGTATCGGCGCTGGCCACCGGGGCCGGCCGGATCACGTCGTTGGCATGCAGGAACGCCGCGCGCTCCAGGCCGACCTCGACGAAGGCCGCCTGCATGCCGGGCATCACCCGCTGCACCTTGCCCTTGTAGATGTTGCCGACCACGCCGCGGCGCCAGCCGCGTTCGATGTGCAGCTCCTGCAGCATGCCGTTCTCGATCACCGCGACCCGGGTCTCGCGCGGGGTCACATTGACCAGGATTTCCTCAGACATCGGCAGCCTCCCTGGCGGCATCGGCAATGGGGGCCGGCACGCCGCAGCGCGCCAGCAGACGATCGGTATGAAGCAGCGGCAACCCCATCACGCCGGAGTAGCTGCCGGAAAGGTGTTCGATCCAGCGCTCGGCCCCGCCCTGGATGGCGTAGGCGCCGGCCTTGTCCAGCGGCTCGCCGGTGGCCACGTAGGCGGCGATGTCCGCCGCGCTGATCGGGGCGAAGGTGACCTCGGAGACGACCAGCTCGCTGTCCAGCCCGCCAGCGCCCACCACCACCACGGCGGTCATCACCTGGTGGGTGCGCCCGGCCAGCCGCGCCAGCATCGCCCGCGCGTCGGCCGCATCGGCCGGCTTGCCGAACACCTCGCCGTCCAGCACGACCTCGGTGTCCGAGCCCAGCACCCGCGCCTGCGGGTCCGTGGCCAGCACCGCGGCGAGGCCGGCGCGCGCCTTGTCGGCCGCGACGCGGCATACATAGGCTTCGGCACTTTCGGCAGCCGCACGCACCTCGGGCACCTCCAGGTCGAGGGCCTGGAAGGGGCGTCCGAGTCGGGCCAGCAGCTGGTTGCGTCGGGGGGAGCGGGAAGCAAGATAGAGCATCGGCACAGCATAACCTGAGGGCACTGCCTGAATCGTCGGCAACCCCGCCCGATGCGCGTCCAACCCCGAACGGACTCACAGCGCGTTCATCGCTACGACACCACCCTCACCGCCACAAACAAGGAGATCCCATGCGCCGCACCGCCACCCCGCTGCTGCTTGCCCTGTCCCTCGCTCTTGGAGCCTCGATGACCGCCCACGCCGCCCCGTCGTCGCCGTCGATCGCCGCCCCGGCCGAAGGCACCCTGCTGAACATCTCGGCGAATGCCGAAGCCACCCGCGTGCCGGACGTGGCCACCCTGTCGGCCGGTGTCGTCACCCAGGCCGCAGACGGCAACAGCGCCATGCGCGAGAACGCCCAGCAGATGGACAAGGTGCTGGCCGCGATCAAGGCTGCCGGCATCGCCGAGCGCGACGTGCAGACCAGCGGCGTCAGCCTCAACCCGCAGTACCGTTATGCCGACAACGAGGCGCCGAAGATCACCGGCTACCAGGCCAGCAACACGGTCAGCCTGAAGGTGCGCGACATCGCCAAGCTGGGCAAGGTGCTCGACGCCCTGGCCGCGCAGGGCGCCAACCAGATCAACGGCCCGCAGTTCGAGATCGACCAGCCCGAGCCGGTCTATGACGAAGCCCGCCTGGCCGCGCTGAAGAAGGCCCAGGCCCGCGCCCAGACCTATGCGAAGTCGCTGGGCCTGCAGGTGCGCCGCATCGTCAGCATCTCCGAGAACAGCAATGGCGGCTTCCGCCCGATGCCGATGATGCGGGCCATGGCCGCCGGCGCGGCAATGGACAAGGCCACCCCGGTGGCGCCGGGTGAATCGACCGTGTCGGTGAACCTGGACGTTGTGTTCGAACTGGGCCAGTAACCGGTAGCACGGGGCCATGCCCCGCGAGCGCAGCGGAAGAACACACGCGGCGCCCTTCGGGGCGCCGTTTTCATTGGCGGGCCGTCGATCACCTGCCGCCCAGGTAGCGCGGGGCCGTTCTCCGCGAGCGCAGCGGCGCGGCCTCTTCCGCCGGGCATGGCCCGGCGCTACCGGTTCATGAAGCCCAGCCCAACGGCGTTGCCCCTGCCTCTAGGCAGTGGCCGGGGGGCGGCGCTAATGATTGACTGCCAGCCGCGTGCGGCAACCCCGATGGCGGCCCTGGTGCGTTGAGGACTTCGTCACTGGCATGGAGGTGGACCATGGTTCGTACGTATCCCGTTGTACCGCTGCAGTTTGATCCCGCCCGCGTCGCCGCCTGGAGCGCGGCCATCGCCCTGCACCTGCTGGCCTTCCTGTTGCTGCTGATCCCGGCAACCTACCAGGCCATCACCGCCCTGCCCCGCGACACCACCGAGGTCAGGTTGATCCCCAAGGAACAGCCGAAGCCGCCGGAGCCGCCGCCCATCGAGCCGCAACCGGTACAGGCCGAGGTCAAGCCCAAGCCGCAGGCCGCGCCGACCGTGGTCCCGCCGCTGCCGGCCCCGACCGCGACGCTGGAGGAGGCCCAGGGCATCATCCTGCCCGCGGCCGAACCGGCCCCCGTGCAGGCGGCACCAAGCCTGGCGCCGTCCACGCCGATGGCCGGGGTGCAGCTGCAGTACCGCAGCGCCCCGCCGCCGGCCTATCCGGTCCCGGCGCTGCGCAACCACGAACAGGGCACCGTCCTGCTGCGGGTCGAGGTGGATACCAGCGGCAAGCCGGTGAACGTCAGCATCGAGCGCAGCAGCGGCTCGCGCAGCCTGGACCAGGCCGCACGCCAGCAGGTGCTGCGCCAGTGGCGGTTCGTGCCGGCCGAGCGTGATGGCGTGGCCGTGCCGGCCATCGGCATGGTGCCGGTGCAGTTCTCCCTGCCCGACTGAAGCCCGTGGGCGGCCCGGCACCATGCCGGGCCGCCCTTTTCCCCGTTTGTCCCGCGTCAATAGCCATTCGCGCCAAAACATTTCGCTCTGGTCGAAAGATCGTTACGAATTCAGTAAAACTTCACAGCTTCGTCACCTGCCAGAAACCTAGATTGACGCGTCCCGGTACGCACCGGATGACGCCCTCAATGCTCGAGTTTTCCAGTCAGGAGAGAAGCTGTGAAACACCCGATCCAACGGCCCGCCAGCCGCCGCCAAAACCACCTGGCAAATTCCATCACCCATATCCTCGCTGGCGGCACTCTGCTGCTGGCCGGCGCCGCGGTCTCCTCCTCTGCCTTCGCACAGGAACAGGCCACCAACCTTGACCGCATCACGGTCACCGGTTCCAACATCCCGCGCACCAACACCGAGACCCCGTCTCCGGTGCAGGTGGTGACCCGCCAGGAAATCGACCGCACCGGCAAGACCACGGTCGCCGAGTACCTGCAGACGCTCACCGCCGATGGCGCCGGCTCCATTCCCAAGACCTTCGGCAACGGTTTCGCCGGTGGCGGCGCGGGCATTTCGCTGCGCGGCCTCGGTGCCGGTTCGACGCTGGTGCTGTTGAACGGCCGCCGCATGGCGACTTACGGCCTGGCCGATGACGGCCAGAAGGTGTTCACCGATCTCAGCACCATCCCGCTCGACGCCGTCGAGCGCGTGGAAGTGCTGAAGGACGGCGCGTCGGCCATCTATGGTTCCGATGCGATCGCCGGCGTGGTCAACATCATCCTGCGCAGCGACTTCCAGGGCGCGATCCTGCGCGGTTCGTACGGCGTGTCCGGCGATGGCGACGGTGATGCCAAGAAGGCCACCCTGACCGCCGGTACCGGCGACCTCGCCAGCGACGGCTGGAACGCGTTCTTCAGCCTGGACGTCGGCAAGACCGACCGCATCCAGATCAGCGACCGCAAGAACCGCAAGTGGATCGGCACCGGCGATATCCGTCGCTGGGGCTACGACGCCGCTGACGCGCAGTTCCTCGGTGGCGCCTACCTGTCCGGCGGCACTGCCGGCGGCACCGGCCCGAACGGCTCGGTGTTCAACAACGCCGGCCAGCTGGTTGCGCTGCCGGGTTGCGCGGGCGTGACCACGATTCCGGGCCAGACCGATGCCACCGCCCAGGCACAGGGCTGCCTGTGGGATCCGGCACAGCTGTACCGTGACCTGACCCCGGAAGAGAAGTACGTCAACGTGTTCGGCCGTGCCAGCTTCGCCTTCGGTGAAGGCGGCGAGGTCTACACCGAGATCGGCTACTCGAAGAAGGAAACCATCTTCAGCAATACGCCGTCGGGCGTGTCCGGCGGCTGGGGTTACCCGGGCGGCCCGGTCAACGCCAACAGCGGCGCCGGTGCGACCATGCTCTACGCCGGCCACCCGGACAATCCGCTGCCCTACGCTGCGCGCCTGCGCTACAGCGCCTGGGACGTCGGCCCGCGCGTGACCAACAACACCAACGAGTTCAACCGCTTCCTGGTGGGCGTCAAGGGCAACTGGGGTGAGTGGCGCTACGACACCGCCTACCTGCACTCGGGCACCGACCTGGTCAACAAGCGCACCGGCTTCCTGAACTATGACGCCGTGCGCTGCGTGCTGGGCAACCCGGCCTGTCCGTATGGCACCTGGCGCATCGGCGACAACGCCTCGCTGACCCCGCAGTCGGTCTACGACGCGATCAGCCCGACCATCAGCGCCCGCGCCAAGTCCAGCCTGGACATGTTCGACTTCACCATCTCGCGCAGCCTGATGGACCTGAAGGGCGGCCCGCTGGGCCTGGCCTTCGGTACCGAGTGGCGCAAGACCAGCAACAGCCTGACCCCGCAGACCTTCACCGACGTCGGCCAGATCATCGGCCTGGGCTACTCGGCCTATGACGGCACCCAGAACGTGTACGCCGGCTACGCCGAACTGTCCGCACCGGTGTTGGAATCGTTGGAACTGTCGGGCGCCGTGCGTTACGACAAGTACGAGAGCGGTGAAGGCAAGGCCACGCCGAAGCTGGGCGTGAAGTGGACCCCGGCCGACTGGATCGCCCTGCGCGCCAGCTACGCCGAAGGCTTCCGCGCGCCGAACCCGGCCGAGAACGGTGACGGTGGCCTGGCCGCCTTCTCCAACGCCCGCGATCCGGTGCGCTGCGCCATCGATCCGGCCAACGAGTGCACCGCGCGCTCGGTGGCGATCATCACCCGCCCGAACAAGGACCTGAAGCCGGAAGAGTCCAAGAGCTACTCGGTGGGTATCGTGCTGCAGCCGACCTCCACCACCTCGCTGACCGTTGACGCCTGGGAAATCAAGCGTACCAACGAAATCGCCCAGGGCAGCACCGCCGATGCGATCGCCGCCGGCAACGTCCTGCGCGATTCCAACAACATCGGTGGCGTGGCCAACAGCGGCACGATCCTGGCGGTCAACACCGCGTACGTGAATGCCAACTCCTCGCGTGTCCGCGGTATCGACACCGACGTGCGCCAGACCTTCGACTTCGGCGCCGGCCAGCTGGAAATGGACCTGCAGTGGAGCCACATCCTGAAGTTCGAACGTACCGAGGGTGACACCACCGTCGATTACGTCGGCACCCACGGCAACTGCGACGTGACCAACTGCATCGGTACGCCGCAGGACAAGATCAACTTCGGCACCACCTGGAAGCAGGGCCCGTGGAGCGTCAGCGGTGTGGTGAACTACATCGACAGCATGGAGAACAAGGACCGCCGCGGTGGCGACTACCTGGCCTTCTATGAAGACGGTTCGCCGGTGGAGAAGATCTCCTCCTTCACCACCTTCGACCTGTCCGGCCGCTGGAACATCACCGAAGCCTTCGAACTGAACGCCTCGGTGCAGAACGTGTTCGACCGCATCGCTCCGCTCGACCCCAGCACCTACGGTGCGGTCAACTACAACCCGCTGCACTTCAGCGGTGCGATTGGCCGTTACTTCACCGTCGGCGCCAAGTACACCTTCAAGTAATCGAAGGCGCGTCACCTGCAAAGGCCCGGGCATCTGCCCGGGCCTTTGTTTTTGCCGGAACGGCAGCGCCGAGCCCATGCCCGGCTGCTTTTCCACTGCGGCCGAACGTGGGATCGGCCCTACCTGGACGTGGGCAGCACGCCGATATCGTGCATCCAGCGCTCGGCCAGGTGCGGCCACTCCGCCACCGGCGCGTCCTTCACCCGCAGGCCGAAGGCGTGGCCACCCCGCGCGAACAGATGCATTTCCACCGGCACGCCCGCGTCGATCAGCGCGCGGTAATAGGTCAGGGACTCGCGCACGTCATCGGTCGGATCATCGGTGGCCTGCACGATGAAGGTCGGCGGCACCGCATCATCAACGGCAATGTCATCGGCCAGCGACAGCCCGTGCTTCGCGCCGGTCCAGAGGTGCCCGGAGTAGATCACCATCGCGAAATCCGGGCGGCTCGACTGCGCATCCGCAGCATCAACGGCAGCGTAGCTGCGCGTGCGATTCGTGCTCAATCCAGCCACCACGTGGCCGCCGGCGGAAAAGCCGATCACCCCGATCCGCTTCGGATCGATCTTCCATCGCTGTGCCTGCGAACGCAGCAGGCCCATCGCGCGCTGCGCATCCTGCAGTGCCATGGGCACGGCTGGAATGTCGCGGCAGTTGCAGTCGCGATCCCAGTTCGGCCCCGATGCCGGCACACGGTACTTCAGCAGCGCGCAGGTGATGCCCTGCCCGGTCAACCAGTCGCAGATCTCGCTGCCTTCCAGGTCCATCGCCAACACGCGGTAACCACCGCCAGGCACGACCATCACCGCAGTACCGTTGCCGCCGTCCTTCGCGGGAAACATGGTCAGCGTCGGCACGGCCACGTTCTGCAGCATCGCCCAGCGCTCGCCGCTGGCTTTGGAGGTGGCCTGGCTGACCTGTTCGGGGCCTTTCAGTTTCGGCGGCGCCATCACCGTGCCGGCCGGCCACAGCGGCAACTCCGTGGTGCCCTGCGGCGGCTGCCAGGTCGGTGGTGCTGCCATCGCCGCGCAGGGCGACAGCCCCAGCAGCACTGCAGTCACAATGGCAGACGCACGCATATCCGACCTCCGTATCGATGAAGAAGGATTGTAGGGCCTGACAATCGACGCAAAAAAAACCCGCATCTCGCGATGCGGGTTTTCAAAGGTGGCGCCCGAAGTTGGACTCGAACCAACGACCCCCTGATTAACAGTCAAGTGCTCTAACCGGCTGAGCTATTCGGGCAGACGACTAGTATAACCACTCTTCACGCGCGATGGTAGGGGTGATTCGCAATCATTGCGGCGGCCCGATACAGCTGCTCGGCGACCACCAGCCGCACCAGCATGTGCGGCAGGGTCAGCGGTCCGATCGACCACTTCTCATCGGCCAGCGCGGACACTTCCGGCGAGTGCCCTTCCGGGCCACCGATCAGGAACGCCAGGTCCCTGCCCTGCCCGCGCCAATGCTCCAGGCGCTGCGCAAGCTGTTCCGAACTGAGCTGGCGGCCCGGCACGTCCAGCGCCACCACGTAGGCATTCTTCGGCAGCGCAGCGATCACCCGCTTGCCTTCGTCCTCGGTGGCGCGACGCGCATCGCGGCCCTTGCCACGCAGGCCCGGCTCGATTTCCACCAGTTCGAACGGCAGCCAGTGCGACAGCCGCTTCTGGTATTCGGCGAAACCCTGCGCAACCCAGCTGGGTGCGCGTTCACCGGTGGCGATCAGGCGGGCTTTCATCTACGCAGTCTCCAAAACGTCGACGGCGCCATCGGCGCCGTCGAAGGGTTACAGCAACGCCGTGGCTCAGGCCACTTCGTCGTCGTCGCTGGGCGGCGGCTGGTCGCCGACGGTCCACAGGCGCTCGAGGGCGTAGAACTCACGCACGCGCGGCAGCATGACGTGGACGATGATGTCGCCCAGGTCGACCAGCACCCACTCGGCTTCGCGCTCGCCTTCCACGCCCAGCGGCATCACGTCGATGTTCTTGGCGAAGCGCACGACTTCATCGGCGATCGACTTGACGTGGCGGGTCGAGGTGCCCGAAACGACGATCATGTAATCGGCAACGCTGGACCGGCCGCGCACGTCGATCTCGACCAGGTCCTTGGCCTTCAGGTCTTCGGTGGCTTGGCGGACGCTGGCCAGCAGTTGCGGCACGGAAGGCGGCGGGCTGGGCAGATCGACCTTGATGGTCTGGGGCTGGGTCTGGTTGCTCAAAGTGGATCGACTCGATAAACGTGGGGGCGATTATACGGGCATGGCGCGCTTGCGCCATTCACGCGGGCATTCAGGGTGTGCCGGGGTGGTACAGGCGCTGCCCGGCCACGTAGTCGGCCACCGCCGGCGGCAGCATCGCCCGCCAGGGTCCGGCCGCGCCGATCTGGGCGCGTACGGCACTGGCCGACTCGCCGCGCAGGGGCTGGTGCAGGCGCAGCACGCGCCCGGCCGGGCTGGCGAACAGCGACTGCTCGTTGTCGGCCCAGCGCCCTTCCAGGGCCTGGCCGAGCTCGCCGGCCACGGCGTCACGCAACGGGCTGCCCGGCCGCTCGGCCACGATGAAGTGGGCCAGGCCGAACAGCGCCTGCCATTCGTGCCAGGCCGGCAGGGCCAGCAGGCTGTCGGCACCGACCAGCCAGGCCAGCGGCCGGCTCGGGCCCAGCTCGGCGCGCAGCTCGCGCAGGGTGTCGACGGTGTAGGACGGCTGGCCCGGGTTGCGTACGGCCCGGTCCAGCTCGCGCCGGTCGAGCAGCAGGCCCGGCTCGTCGCCGATGGCCAGCGACAGCATCCGGCAGCGCTGTTCGGCGGTCGCCCCCGGGGCGGCGCGGTGCGGCGGGTCGGCGGCCGGCAACATGCGCACGGCCACCTGCAGTTCGTCGCGTGCGGCGCGCGCGATGGCCAGATGGCCCAGGTGCACCGGATCGAAGGTGCCCCCGTAATAGATCCGCAGGCTCATCACTCAGGCGCGCGCGAGCAGGCGCACGGCACGGGCCTCGGACACCGCCACCAGCAGGCGCTCCAGCGCCAGCCAGGCGTCACCGTCGGCCCGCCCCTTGGCGATGCGGTCGACCAGCCCCGCCTCGGCCACGAAGCGCTCCCAGCGCTTGCCTTCCGGGTGCCGCTGCAGCGCGCGCTTGTACGGCGCCTGCCGCGATTCCCAGATGCCGCGCGATTTCATTTCAGCGGCGAGGTTGCCGCCACGGGCCTGCACCCGCGCCAGGCCGGCACCGGCCAGCAGTTCGCGGATCACGATCGGCATCAGCGCGGCCACGGCCTCGCCTTCGCCACGCAGGCCGGCCAGCATGCGCAGCACCGCCTGCGGCTGACCCGAGAAGGTCGCTTCGACCAGACGGAACACGTCGTAGCGGGCGGCGTCGGCCACCAGCGACTCCATGCGCTCCACGTCCAGCGGCTGGCCGTCGGCCAGCAGGGCCAGCTTGTCGATTTCCTGTGCGGCGGCCAGCAGGTTGCCTTCCACCCGCTCGGCCAGGCGCTGCACCGCAGCGCCATCGGCGCGCAGGCCCTTGCTGCGCAGGCGGCGCTCGATCCAGTCCGGGAGTTCGTGCGGCTTGATCGCCCAGGCCACCGACAGCACGCCGACGCGGTTGACCGCTTCGGCCCACTTGCCCTGGTGGGCCTTGCTCCATTCGTTGGCGGTGATCAGCAGCACCACGTCCGGCGCCGGGTCGGCGCAGAACCGGCTGATGACCTCGGCGCCGTCCTTGCCCGGCTTGCCGCTGGGCAGGCGCACTTCCACCAGGCGCCGCGCACTGAACAGGCTGGGCGCGTTGAAGCTGGCGTCGAGCTGGTTCCAGTCGAAGTCGCGGCCGTCGGCGTCGAACACCTCGCGTTCGTCGACGCCGCTGGCACGGGCGCGTGCGCGCACCGCATCGGCGGCTTCAAGCACGCGCAGGGTCTCCGGGCCGGCGATCAGGTATACCGGCGCCAGCGCGGTGTCACCGCCCTGGCTGGCCAGCTGCTCCGGTCGCAGTTCCATCGTGGGCGGCAGCTCAGGGCTTGACCGGCGCCGGCGTCGTCGCCGGTTCGCCATCGGTGGTCACGGCCGGCTTCGGCGCGGACAGGCTGCCACCGCGTTCCAGCTCGGCACGCACCACGCTGTCGATGCGGCGGATGATCGAGGCGGACATTTCCCGGCGCAGTTCATCGGCCAGGATCTCGCGTTCGGTGGTGGTACCGGTGGCGTCGGTCGGCGGCGACACGTAGTCGCGCGACAGTTCGATCACCTGCTGCGGCACCAGCTCGCTGCCATCCTCGCGGCGGAAGATGAAGATGACCGCGTAGCGCAGGCTGTATTCCTGCGCACGGCCCTGTGCATCGATGGCGATGGGCAGGTCACCCCAGCGCTCGGACAGCACCTGCAGCTGCGCTGCCGGATCCTTGCTGTCCTCGTCGGACAGCTTCGCACCGGATGCCAGCAGGCTGCGGTTCAACAGCTTGACCAGCTCGCTGTAAGGCGCGGTGGACACCACCTTCACCGGCGCGGTGTCGGTCGGCAGCATCAACTTGTTGCGCAGGTGGAAGCCACAGCCGGCAAGGCCGAGGGCAAGGACGAGGGCAAGCAGAATTCGGGTCATGGGAACAGTCTGGCGGAGCCGGGCGATCACGGCAACAGACAGCGTGCCCGAGGACGCGTGAACGCAGGGCCATCGGCCGATGGCCGTGGCGACAACGCACCGGCCGCCTGGGCGGCGGCCGGTGCCGGGTACATCAGGCAGCGACGATGTTCACGATCTTGCCGGGCACGATGATGATCTTGCGCACCGTCAGGCCTTCCATGAACTTGGCGGTGTTCGGCTCGGCCAGGGCCAGTGCCTCCACCTGCTCGCGCGCGGCATCGGCGGCCACGTCGATCGTGCCACGCAGCTTGCCGTTGACCTGCACGGCCAGGGTCAGCGCATCACGCACCAGCGCGTCACTGTCGGCCTGCGGGAACGGCTGGTCTTCCAGCAGCGTCTGGCCGTGGCCCAGCACCTGCCACAGGGTGTGGCTGGCGTGCGGGGTGATCGGGTTCAGCAGCAGCACGACGGCCTGCAGCGCTTCCTGGCGCACCGCACGACCCTGCTCGCTGGCGTCCTCGAACCTGGCCAGTGCGTTCATCAGTTCCATCACCGCGGCAATGGCGGTGTTGAAGCTGTGGCGGCGGCCGTAGTCGTCACCGACCTTGCCGATGGTCTCGTGGGTCTTGCGGCGCAGTGCCTTCTGGTTGGCATCCAGTGCGGCCACGTCCAGCGCCGGGGCGGCGCCGTCGGCGGCGTGCTTGTGCACCTGGGCCCACAGGCGGCGCAGGAAGCGGGCCATGCCGTCCACGCCGGCCTCGTTCCACTCCAGCGACTGCTCCGGCGGTGCGGCGAACATCGAGAACAGGCGCACGGTGTCGGCGCCGTACTTGCCGACCATCGCCTGCGGGTCCACGCCGTTGTTCTTCGACTTGGACATCTTCTCGGTGCCACCGACCACCACCGGCTGGCCGTCGGCGATCAGGGTGGCGCCGGTGATGCGGCCGCGCTCGTCGCGCTGCACGTCCACGTCGGCCGGGTTGATCCAGTCCTTCGAGCCGTCCGGGTTCGGGCGGTAGTAGGTCTCGGCGATCACCATGCCCTGGCACAGCAGGTTGCGCGCCGGTTCGTTGCTGTCCACCATCCGCGCGTCACGCAGCAGCTTGTGGTAGAAGCGGAAATACATCAGGTGCAGGATCGCGTGCTCGATGCCACCGATGTACTGGTCCACCGGCAGCCAGTAGTTGCCGCGCTTGTCGACGGCATCACGGGCACCCGGCGAGGTGTAACGGGCGTAGTACCAGCTCGACTCCATGAAGGTGTCGAAGGTGTCGGTCTCGCGCTCGGCCGCGCCGCCGCAATCCGGGCAGGTGGTTTTGCGCCATTCCGGGTCGGTCTTGATCGGCGAACCGGTGCCCGAGAACGCCACGTCCTCCGGCAGCACCACCGGCAGCTGTTCTTCCGGCACCGGCACCGCACCGCACTTGGCGCAGTAGATCACCGGAATCGGGCAGCCCCAGTAACGCTGGCGGCTCACGCCCCAGTCGCGCAGGCGGTAGTTGACGCGACGCTGGCCCTGGGCCTTGCGCTCGAATCGTTCGGCCAGCGCTTCGAATGCGCCCTGGAAGTCCAGGCCGTCGAATTCGGCCGAGTTGACCAGTTCGGTCTGGCGGCTCTTGTCGCTGTACCAGTCCTGCCAGCGGGTGGCGTCCCAGGTGCGCTCATCGTCGTTGCGCGCATCCTTCAGGGCGATGACCTGCACGATCGGCAGGCCGTACTTGTTGGCCACCTCGTTGTCGCGCTGGTCGTGGCCGGGAACGGCCATCACCGCGCCGGTGCCGTAGCCCATCAGCACGAAGTTGGCGACCCACACCGGCACCTGCTCGCCGGTGACCGGATGCACGGCGCGCAGGCCGGTATCCATGCCGCGCTTTTCCTGGGTTTCCAGTTCGGCTTCGGACACGCCGCCCTGCTTCAGGTCGGCCAGCATCGCGGCCAGTTCCGGGTTGTTCTTCGCGGCGTGCAGCGCCAGCGGGTGCTCGGCGGCGATCGACACGAAGGTCACGCCCATCACCGTGTCCGGGCGGGTGGTGAACACGCGCAGCGGGTCCAGCGCGCTGCCATCGACATCGCGCACGTCGAACTGGATTTCCAGGCCTTCGGAACGGCCGATCCAGTTGCGCTGCATGGTCTTGACCGATTCCGGCCAGCCGTCCAGCTCATCCAGGCCGTCCAGCAGTTCCTGGGCGTAATCGGTGATGCGCAGGAACCACTGCGGGATCTCGCGCTTCTCGACCAGGGCGCCGGAGCGCCAGCCGCGGCCGTCGATGACCTGCTCGTTGGCCAGCACGGTCTGGTCGACCGGGTCCCAGTTCACCACCGCGTTGCGGCGGTAGGCCAGGCCCTTGCGCATCAGGCGGGTGAACATGCGCTGCTCGTGGACGTAATAGTCCGGGCGGCAGGTGGCGAACTCGCGCGACCAGTCGATGGCATAGCCCAGCGACTGCAGCTGGCTGCGCATGTGGTCGATGTTCTTGTAGGTCCACGCCGCCGGCGCGGTCTTGTTCTTGATCGCGGCGTTTTCCGCCGGCAGGCCGAACGCGTCCCAGCCCATCGGCTGCAGCACGTTGTGGCCGGTCATGCGCTTGTAGCGGCTGATCACGTCGCCGATCGTGTAGTTGCGCACATGACCCATGTGCAGCGCGCCGGACGGGTACGGAAGCATCGACAGGCAGTAGTACTTCGGCTTGTCCGAGGTCTCGTCGACCTCGAAGGCGCGGGTGGCATCCCAGAAGCTCTGGGCGGCGGATTCAACCTGCTGCGGGTCGTAAACGTTGGGTTCGGCGCTGGTCATGTAACACGCGGTTGCGGCGGCAAAGCGGTACAGCGTACCGCAGTGCGGCAAATGGCTCCAATCCCGGCCCGCGAGGGCACGCCACTGTCGCGGTGGGCCTGGCCGGGGAGCCGCCCATTGCGCCACTCCCGGCCGGGCGCACGCCCTGCGGCGGCACTGCGTCGCCCGGCAAGCGCGACGCCGGTCACTGCAGCGCTCAGCCACGGCATCGGCCTACCCCACCGGCGGATTTTCCCTCTGCCCGGCGCCCCCGGCCCGGCCGAGCCTGACCCTGCGGGCCAGCCGGCTCCCTGCCCCGCCGGCCACTGGCCGCTCCCCGGAGCCCGCCACTGGAGACCCACCATGAAACTGCTGCAACAGGCCACCCTGGCCATCGCCCTGGCCCTGGGTACCGCGGCCACGGCACAGGCCGCCACCTTCAACTGCGCCTACATCATCACCAGTGAACCCGGCAGCTCCGGCTTCCACAGCGTGGAAGCCGACACCCAGCAGGACGCGATCAACCAGGCCATCGCCTGGATCCAGGACACCTTCGGCCCTGTCGGGTTCCAGGTGAAGTGCTACCAGCAGGCTTGACCTGCCCCGGGCGCGGCTACCGCCGCGCTCTCAGCGCGCCCGCGACAGGGGCAGGGCCAGCGCCAGCCAGGCCGCCCAGCAGGCGAAGGCCAGCCGTTGCGCCATCGGCGCTGGCAGCACGCCCTGCAGGGCGAAGGCGGCCAGGCCAGCCAGCGCGCCGCAGGCCACGGCCAGCCCGGCCATGGCGCGCCCGTGCCCCGCGCGCAGGCGCGGGATGCCCAACATCAGCGCGCCGACCACGAAGCCCAGCACCCAGACCATCCAGGCGCTGGCGTGCAGCTGGCTGGCGCCGCCATGCAGGTCTTCCGGGTCCAGCGGCAGCAGGCCCATTGCCGCGAAGGCCAATCCCGCCAGCAGCAGCATCTGGCTGCCGACCCGCGGCGCCCAGCCGGCCCCCACCGGCAGCTGCCGACGCAGGCGCTCGGCCACCACCACCGCCAGCGCGCCCGGCAGCACCAGGCCCAGCACGTTGAAGGCCAGCGCGTGCGGCACGCCGTGGGCCCCGAGCAGCGCCACCGGGTGCATGGCCTGGGAGTAGCCGCCCAGTGCTGCGCCGAATCCGACGACCGCCAGCACGAAGCACGCGGCGGCCAGCAGCCCCAACCAACGATCAAGCCAGAGCACGGACATCGCGCGGTTCCACCTGTAATGAAAGACCGCTGCATTGTCGCGGCAGGCGCGGCAACCGCCAAGCCACGACGTGTCTGCCGGTGCCCGGTGTGAGGACAGGGTTGAGACCGACACGGATCGACACCATAGAATCGGTCTCCAGTTGCCAGGCGATACTTCCCCCATGACCGAGACGACGACCCACGTATTCGACGCCACCACCGCGACCTTCGAGGCCGAGGTGCTGCAGAAATCCCTGCAGACGCCGGTGCTGGTGGACTTCTGGGCCACCTGGTGCGGCCCGTGCAAGACCCTGGGCCCGATGCTGGAAAAGCTGGCGGCCGAGTACAACGGCGCGTTCGAGCTGGCCAAGGTCGATGTCGACGCCGAACAGCAGATCGCCGCCGCCTTCCAGATCCGTTCGGTGCCGACCGTGTTCCTGGTCAAGGGCGGCCAGCTGGTCGACGGCTTCCCCGGTGCCATCCCCGAAGGCCAGCTGCGTGAGTTTCTGGCCCAGCACGGCATCGTGCCGGCCGACATCGGCGACACCGTGGCCGAGGACGAAGCGCCGCTGGACCCGCAGGCACAGGTGGACGTGCTGCGTGCGCAGATCGCCGCCGAGCCGGACAAGGACGAACTGAAGCTGGACCTCGCCCTGGCCCTGCTGCAGGTGGGCGGCGTGGACGAGGCCGGCACCCTGATCGATGCCCTGCCCGCCAACCTGGCCACCGATGACCGCGCGGTGCGCGGCCGTGCCCGCCTGGCCTTCGCCACCGCGCTGAAGGATGCGCCCTCGGCCGAAGCCCTCGACGCGCGCATCGCCGCCGACGGCAAGGACCTGCAGGCCCGCCATCTGCGTGGCGTGCAGCTGCTGCTCGGCGGCCACGACGAAGCCGCGCTGGAACAGTTCCTGGAGATGCTGCGGATCGACCGCAGCTTCGCCGAAGGCCTGCCACGCAAGGTGCTGATCGATGCCTTCAACGTCATCACCGACGAGGACCTGGTTGGCCGCTACCGCCGGAAGATGGCCTCGCTGCTGTTCTGAACAGAGACGCGTCTCGTTCAGAAATCCTGCACTGACCGCGGGCAATAATGTGATCGGTAGCGTCCTTTTGGCCGCTACGATCCATTCGGGGGGATGAGGTCGGGGCCATGGGGTCTTGCAGCTGCGCCCCCGCTCAGCCGGGACAGCACTCCGTGACCGTTGGCCGTTCGTCGTCTTCCCTCGTCCGCCGCTTCGCCGGACTGTTGTGCGCCCTGCTCCTGCTGCCCGGCCTCGCCGCCGCACAGGACTGGAACTACCGGGTCCGCCCCGGCGATACCCTCTGGGACCTGGGCGGCCTGTACCTGAAGACGGACGTGCCGTGGCAGCAGCTGCAGCAGCACAACCGCATCGACAACCCCTACCGCCTGCCACCCGGCGGACTGCTGCGCTTCCCGGTCAGCTGGCTGCGGGTCGAACCGGCCCCGGCCCGCGTGCTGGCCGTGCGTGGCGCCGTGCAACTGGTGGCCGCCAATGGCAGCGCCACCCGCGCCCTGCTCGCCGGCGAGCTGCTGCACATCGGCGACACCGTGCAGACCGATGCCGATGCCAGCGTCACCCTCGAATTCGCCGATGCATCGCGCCTGCAGCTGCGCGAGCACTCGCGGCTGCGCCTGGACCAGCTGAGCCGTTACGGCCGCACCGGCATGGTCGACACTCGTATGCGCCTGCAGCAGGGCCGGGCCAGCAACCGCGTCACCCCTGCCCGCGGCCCGGCGTCGCGCTACATCATCGATGCCCCTGCTGCTACCAGCAGCGTGCGCGGCACGGTGTTCCGGGTCAGCGCCGGCGACAGTACGCAGGTCGGCGCCACCGAAGTGCTGGAAGGCCGCGTGCAGGTCGGCAACCCGCATGGCCAGCGCCTGGTGCGCCCGGGCCAGGCCAGCCGCAGCGCCAGCGCCGATACCGCACCCGACGCCGTCTCCGCGCTGCTGCCCGCGCCGCGGCTGCGCAGCGATACCACCGCGCTGGCGCCACTGCCGGCACGCCTGGCCTGGGAGCCGGTGGCTGCTGCCGACCACTACCGGATTGAAGTGGTGCTGGCCGCCACGCCGGAGATCCTGCTGTTCGCGGCTACCACCCGCGACACCTCGCTGGTCATCGACGACCTTCCGCCCGGCGCCCTGCGCCTGCTGCTGCGCGCCGTCGATGCGCAGGGCGTGGAGGGCCTGGATGCCAGCGCCGATTTCCTGCTCAGCGACCAGCCGCCACCGCCGCTGACCGTGTCGCCCCTGCACGGCCAGTCCGTCAACAGTGACCGGCCGCGCTTCCGCTGGACCCAGGCCCCGGGCGCGGGCAGCAGCGTGCTGCAGATCGCCGCCGAGCCTCGTTTCCTGCAGCCGCTGCAGCAGCAGGCCAGCACCGGCACCGACCTGCGCCTGGCCACGCCGCTGCCGCCCGGCCAGTATTTCTGGCGCGTGGCCTCGCGCGATGGCCAGGGCCACCAGGGACCGTTCGGCCAGGCCCTGCCGCTGCAGCTCACCGACGAACCGGTCGACCCGGCCCTGCAGCCGCCCGAAGCTGCGCATGGCGAGCTGACCCTGCGCTGGCAGGCCGGCAGCGAAGGCCAGCGCTACCGCGTGCAGGTCGACCGCCGCGGTGACTTCAAGGCACCACTGGTGGATGAAACGCTGGCGCAGCCGCAGGTCAGCTTGAAGCGACCGTTGCGCGGCACCCTGCACGTGCGCGTGCAGTACATCGACGACGACGGCCACGCCGGCCCGTTCTCATCGCCCCAGCAGGTCACGTTGCCGTGCCGGCTGTGCTACGGCGCTGGCGGCGGTGCCCTGCTGCTGTGGCTGCTGCTGTGAGGCGCTCGCCGCTGCCCTGGTCGCGGCGCATCCTGCTGGCCCTGCTGGCCGGCATCGCCACGGCGGTGGTCAGCCACGGGCAGTTCCTGTGGCGGCAGGATGAGGCGGCGTACGACCTGCTGGTGGGCGACTGGGAGTACCGGCCCGATCCCAGCGTGCTGATCGTCGCCATTGATGAAGACAGCCTGCAGCGCATCGGCCAGTGGCCGTGGCCACGCTCGGTGCACGCGCGGCTGCTGGACCGGCTGACCGATGCCGGCGCCGAACGGGTGGTGCTGGACCTGATGCTGGCCGAGCCGGACCGCCACGATGCGCGCCAGGATGCCGCGCTGGCCGCGGCCATCCGCCGCAATGGCCGGGTGGTACTGCCCGTGTTGGCGGCGCCGGCGGCGGGCGACCGCCTGGCCGAGGAGCTGCTGCCCATCCCGTTGATCGCGGCCAGCGCCGCGGCGATCGGCCACAGTGATGTCGAAGTCGATGGCGATGGCGTGGCGCGCGGCGTGTACCTGCGCGCCGGCATCGGCCAGGCGCACTGGCCGTCGCTGGGCATGGCCCTGGCCGGCATTCCGGCCAATCGCGTGCACGGCCTGGCCGACCCCGAGCCCGCGCTCGACTCGCCCTATCAATGGCGTCGCGACGACTACGTGCGCGTGCGCTATGCCGGCCCACCCGAGCGCCTGCCGCAGGTCTCCTACGCCGATGTGCTCGATGGCCAGGTTGACGCGTCGCTGCTGCGCGGCCGGCGCATCGTGGTCGGCATGACCGCCAGCGGCATCGCGCCGCGCCTGCTGACCCCGACCACCCGCGAGTACTGGATGAGCGGCAGCGAATACCAGGCCAACATCGCCTCGATGCTGCTGCAGCACAAGCAGATCAACGTGCTGCCACGCGCCGTGCAGGACCTGCTGTCCGGGTTGATGGCTGCACTGTGCGTGATGCTGCTGGGCCTGCGCCTGCCATGGCTGGCCGCGCTCTGCTCGCTGCCGCTGGCCCCCGTGCTGGCCTGGCTGCTGCTGCGCGTGGGCAACCTGTGGTGGGCACCGGCGAGCGCCCAGCTCGGCGTGCTGCTGATCCTGCTGGTGTGGGCCATCTGGCGCATCTCGGCCTGGCACCGCCAGGCCAACCGCGATGCGCTGACCGGGCTGGGCAACCGCCTGCGTTTCGAACAGGCCCTGCAGGAAGAATGCGATGCCGCGCGGCGCAGCGGCAAGCCGCTGAGCCTGGCCCTGATCGACGTGGACCATTTCAAGCATCACAACGACCGCCACGGCCACCAGGTGGGTGACGGCGTGCTGCGCGACGTAGCCCGGCTGATCGCCGCACATGCGCGCCGCCCCCGCGACATGGCCGCGCGCTATGGCGGCGATGAGTTCGCACTGGTGCTGCCGGACACGCCGGCCGACGGCGCGCGCCTGGTGGTGGAAGACCTGATCGCCAGCGTGCGCGCATTGCCGCCCCCGGGCGACGGCAGCGGCGCGGGCATCAGCCTCACCATCGGCGTGTACACCCGCGTGCCCGACGGCAGCCTGCACCCCCATCATTTTGTTGAAGGCGCCGATGCCGCGCTGTACCGCGCCAAGGACAATGGCCGCGACGGCTATGCGATGAGTGGCGACCCGTAACGTCGAGCGTGCTCGACTGGCCGTGCCGTGACGCCCGTAGAGTCGAGCTTGCTCGACTGGCCGTAGAGTCGAACTTGCTCGACTCTACGAAAGCGGCCAGCGACACCAAGCGTATGGAAAATCGCCTAAGCTCATCGCCAGGCCTGCGCGTACGGGATTGTCCATCACGTACAGAACCTGCTGACGGACATCACGCTCGTCCCGTATCCAGTGGTCGTAGTAGCCACGTTGCCAGACCGTCGCACTCCCGCCAAGTTTCGCGTTGATGGCAATGGCAGACCGCGATTTCAGGGACTGCACACAGCGCCCCAACCCACCTTCGCGCAACTGCATCACCCAGTGGAAGTGGTCAGGCATGACCACCCAGGCGAATGACCGGGTCAATCCACGCCTGTCGCTGTCCTTGAGGTGTTCCATCAAGACGGCCGCGCATTCCGGGACAGCAAACAAGGGGCGGCGACCGGCCACTACGCTGGTAATTACGTAGAAGTGTCCAACCGCTGAAGTACGGCAGCGCAGGAGGGCGGGACTGGGCATGGCCCAGAGTGGCGCATCGTGTTGGCAGTTGCCGTAGGGAAAGGCGGAATCTGCTGTCGGAGTAGTCGAGCAGAGCAGTCGAGCAAGCTCGACTCTACGAACGGCTGCCGGGGTTCAACATACGCATGCGAATGGTTAGACTCGGGTTTTCGCCCCCGCGCCCCGTCCGCACATGAAAGCCAGCACGTTCCGCCTCGGTATCAACCTGTGGCCGCCGTTCCTGTTCACCGGCATCCATGTCACCCGCATCACCCCGGACTACCGGCAGATCGAGGTCGAGCTGCGGATGCGCCCCTGGAACCGCAACTACGTCGGCACCCATTTCGGCGGCAGCCTGTTCGCGATGACCGATCCGTTCTGGATGCTCGGCCTGATGCATACCCTCGGCCGCGACTACTACGTGTGGGACCGGGCCGGCGCCGTCGACTTCCTCAAGCCCGGGCGCGGCACCGTGCGCACCGCCTTCCATATCGACGAGTCGCTGCTCGATGAGCTGCGCGCCGAGGCCGCCAACGGCGAAAAGGTCCTGCGCTGGTTCAGCAACGACGTGGTCGATGCCTCCGGCGACGTCGTCGCCCGCGTGCGCAAGCAGGTCTACGTGCGCCTGAAGCCGCAGGCGCGCGGCAGCGCTGCCTGACCTACAACGACACCGACAGCATCGCATCACCCTTGCCGCCTGCATCACGCGCGCGGCGCTGCACCTGCAGGCGCGTGCCATCGGCCGACAGCACCGGCACGCGCGTGGATGAGCGCCATTGCGCCGGCAGGCGCTGCAGGGCCTGCTGCGGGCCCTCCGGCTGCTGCCGCAGCCAGCGCTGTGCGCCCAGCAGGCGCAGCAGGGCCGCCACGTCCTGGCTGCGTGCGGCGTAATCCTGGTAGGCCGGGCCGGAGATGTCACTCAGCGTGCAGCCCACGACGTTGGCCAGGCAGCGCATATCCCAATCCGGGCCCGCAACCACTTCGACCGGCCGGTCGGCCTGCAGCGCCGCCTCCGAGCCCGAACCACAGGCCCAGCCGAAGTTGGCGGCGAAGCGGCCCAGGGTGTGTTCGCGATCCAGCATCAGCACGGTGCCGGTCTGCTGCAGCGATGCATCAATGGCGGCCCGGCTCATCGCGAACTCGCCCTGCATCGGCCGGCACAGGCTCTGCTCGGCAGCGTCCATCGGCTGCAACGCGCTCTCGCAGGCCGCCGGCATCACCTGGTCCGGCGGCAGTTCCGCCAGCATCTCCGCCAGCAGGTGCACGTTGGCGCGCACCATCGCGGCGCCGATCATGCTGTCGATGAGGGTGTTGCCACCGTGCATCAGGCGCCGTCCCACCTGCACCGAACGGCAGCTGCCAGCCAGCGCCGCGGGAACATCGCCCCGCACGAAGGCCAGCGCATGCACGCCGCTGGCATCCATCAGGGTCTGGTAGCGCGGCCAGGGGTAGATCCCGGGGGAGCCCGAGGGCAGGAACGGCGTATCGAAGCGGTCGGCATCGGCCAGCGCGTCGAGGCGTTCATGCAGGCCCTCGTGCCCGGCGTGGACGGCACGGAACTGCGCGGTATCGGCGCGCACCTTGGCCAGGCAGCTTTCACC
This sequence comes from Stenotrophomonas sp. SAU14A_NAIMI4_5, assembly GCF_003086795.1. Taxonomy (NCBI): domain Bacteria; kingdom Pseudomonadati; phylum Pseudomonadota; class Gammaproteobacteria; order Lysobacterales; family Lysobacteraceae; genus Stenotrophomonas; species Stenotrophomonas sp. SAU14A_NAIMI4_5. Next base: position 3,172,892 of record NZ_CP026003.1, read on the forward strand.
CGTGGACCGGCAATAGCCCTGGCTGTCGACCTTCACCTCCGGATGCGTGGCCGCCAGCACCGAATCGGTCCGGTCCGGCGCCGGGTCCACCTGCCAGTGCCGCACATCCTCGGCCAGCGCGGCCTCGCGCTGGGCCCGGTCCAGGCCATCGAAGGGCAGCGTCCATAACAAGGCGAAGCCGTCCTTCCCCGGTAGCGGCCGCACGTCCTCCAGCCAGCGCACCTGCTCACGCTGGGCGGCCGGCAGCGGCCAGAACCGCGACATCGTCCACAGCAGCACCGCCAGCACCAGCAGCCCCAACAAGGCCCAGCCCACTCCGCGCAGAATCCTCAACACAGCATCCCTTCCCTGTCTGGCTCCCGCCCCTGGGTTCCAGCGTAATCCAGCGCCGCCGGCCGCTACAATGCGCACATGTCGCTCGAAGCCCCCGCCCTGGTCCCCCGTCCTTCCCTGCAACGCCTGTTCCTGACCGGCCTGCTGACCCTGCTGCCGATCTGGCTGACCTGGGTCGTGGTGAAGTTTGTCTTCGTGTTGCTGTCGGGTATTTCCAGCCCGCTGGTGGTGCCGCTGTCCGAGCAGATCGCGACCAGCTTCCCGCACTACCTGGGCTGGGTCCATGCCGAATGGATCCAGGACACCATCGCCCTGCTGGCCACCCTGCTGGTCATCCTGGCGGTCGGCGTGGCCAGCCGTCGCGTGGTCGGCCAGCGCCTGCTGCGCTGGGTCGGCGCCATCATCAAGCGCATCCCGCTGGCCAGCATCATCTACGACAGCGCCAAGAAGCTGCTGGACATGCTGCAGACCGAACCGGGCAGCACCCAGCGCGTGGTCCTCATCGATTTCCCGCACCGTGACATGAAGTCGGTCGGCCTGGTCACACGGGTCATCAAGGAACAGGGCACCGACCGCGAACTGGCGGCGGTGTACGTGCCGACCACGCCCAACCCGACCTCGGGCTACCTGGAAATCGTGCCGGTGGAACTGCTCACCCCGACCGACTGGACCGTGGACCAGGCGATGAGCTTCATCATTTCCGGCGGTGCCGTGGCCCCGGCCAGCGTGCCGTTCACCCGCGCCGGCGAACGCCCCGAGTGAGCACCGCGCCCAGCGACGCGCCCTACGCGCGCCCCCTGCAGGACCGTGCGGTCCTGCTGTTCATCATCCTGGCCACGTTCTTCTGCGGCAACGCAGTGCTGGCCGAGCTGATCGGGGTCAAGATCTTCGCACTGGAAGACACGCTGGGCATCGATGCGCTGAACTGGAACCTGTTCGGCCAGACCGGCTCGTTGAGCTTCACCGCCGGCACGCTGCTGTGGCCGGTGGTGTTCATCATGACCGACACCATCAACGAGTTCTTCGGCAAGCGCGGCGTGCGCTTCATCTCGTGGCTGGCGGTGGTGCTGATCGCCTACGGCTTCCTGTTCGCGTTCGCGGCGATCTCGCTGGCCCCGGCCAGCTGGTGGGTCACCTCGATGGATGCGCACGGCGTGCCGGATTACCAGGCGGCGTTCGCCGCGGTGTTCGGCCAGGGCATGTGGACCATCGCCGGTTCGCTGGTGGCCTTCCTGGTCGGCCAGCTGATCGACGTGGCGGTGTTCCATCGCATCCGCCAGGCCACCGGCGAGCGCCATGTGTGGCTGCGCGCCACCGGCTCGACCGCCGTCTCGCAGCTGGTGGACAGTTTCGTGGTGATCTGGATCGCCTTCGTGCTGGGCCCGCAGAAGTGGCCGACCTCGCTGTTCCTGGCCGTCAGCAGCGTCAACTACGTCTACAAGATGGGCTTTGCGATCGCCCTGATCCCGTTGCTGTACCTGATACGACGCGCGATCACCCGCTATCTGGGCGAACAACGCGCCGCGCAGCTGCGCGCCGCCGCCGCGGCTGACTGAAGCCCCAGCGACGGCAAGCTGACTGCGCCTTCACGCTGGCCGTACGCGCGCGGATCGTGCAAGCTCCACGGTCTGTGTTCCACGGAAGCTCCTGATGCCGTATCCCACCCGCGCCCTGGCCGCCGCCATCGCCGCGTTGTTCCTGTTCAGTGCCGTGCCGTCGGCAGAGGCAGCGAAGAAGAAGGCCAGCCGCCCCGCCGCCGCGCAGACCCGGCAGGCCGCCAAGCCGAAGGCCAAGCCCGCACGTGCCACTCCGGCCCGCGGCAGCAGCACGCGCCGCGCCGCAGCGCGCCCGGTCGCACCGGCCCGCGCCGTACCCAAGCAGGTGCAGCTGGAGCGCCTGTACGACGAATACTGGGAAGCCTCGATGCGGCTGAACCCGCTGCAGGCCACCTTCCAGGGCGACGCGCGCTACAACGACCAGCTGCCCAACATCCTCTCCGCCGCATGGCGCCAGCAGTCGCACGACTTCACCACCGAATGGCTGGGCAAGGTCGAGAAGGTCGGCAGTGACGGCCTGCAGGGCCAGGACCTGCTCAGCTACGAGATCTTCGTGCGCGATGCGCGCGCCTCGCTGGCCGCCGAGCGCTACCCGAGCTGGATGATGCCGATCAGCCAGTACTACAACATCGGCAGCATCATGGCGATCCTTGGCGCCGGTGCCGGCGCGCAGCCGTTCAACACGGTCAAGGATTACGACACCTGGTCGCGCCGCTCGCTGGGCATCCCCGACCTGTTCAACCAGGCCATCGACAACATGCGCCAGGGCATGAAGGCCGGCGTGGTGCAGCCGCGCGACCTGATGGAAAAGGTGCTGCCGCAGCTGGACGCGGTGATCACCCCGACCGCCGAGGAAAGCATCTTCTGGTCGCCGATCAGGACCATGCCGGGCGATATCCCCGCCGAGGAAAAAGCGCGCATCAGCGCCGAGTACAAGCGCATGATCGAGCTGCGCATCCTGCCGTCCTACCGCGCCCTGCGCGGCTTCATCGCCACCGAATACCTGCCGGCCACCCGCAGCAGCAGCGGCCTGGGCGCCCTGCCCGACGGCCAGGGCTGGTACGCCAACCTGATCGTGCAGACCACTGCCAGCGACCAGACCGCTGCCCAGCTGCATGCCCTGGGCGAGCAGCGCGTGCAGGAACTGGGCGCGCAGATCGCCACGGTGATGAAGGACAACAAGCTGCGCGGTTCGCAGGCCAAGCTGCTGAAGAGCATGCGCAGCGACCGCCAGTTCCAGTACGGCGATGCCAACGCACTGATCAACCGCTACCGCCAGCTGCAGCAGCAGGTGGATGCGCGCCTGCCGCAGATCCTGGACACCCTGCCGAAGGATCGCCTGGAAGTGCGTGCGGTCGAGCCGGAGCGCGCGATGACCGCTGCCGCTGCGGCCTACCAGCCTGGCCAGCCGGGGCAACCCGGCGTGCTCTACATCAACACCCGCGACCTGCCCAGCCGCAAGCGCTGGAGCGTGCCGGTGCAGTACCTGCATGAAGCCATCCCCGGCCACCACGTGCAGCTGGGCCTGCAGCAGGAACTGGCCAAGCTGCCGCGCTTCCGCCGCCTGGGCGGCGACCTTGCCTTCGTCGAAGGCTGGGGCCTGTATGCCGAAACGCTGGGCGACGACCTGGGCGTCTACAGCGATCCCTACGACCGCATCGGTTATCTGTATTCGCGCCTGCTGCGCGCGGCCCGCGTCGTTGCCGACACCGGCGTGCATGCGCAGGGCTGGAGCAAGCAGCAGGCGGTGAACTATCTGCAGAAGACCGTGGACATGAGCGAGGACGACGCCAGCGCGGAAGTGGAACGGATCATGGCCCAGCCGGGCCAGGCACTGTCGAACGTGGCGGGCCTGAGCCGCATCCTGGCCCTGCGTGACAAGGCCAAGGCCCGCCAGGGCGCGGCCTTCGACCTGCGCCGCTTCCATGCCGAAGTGCTGAAGGACGGCTCGATGCCGCTGGACGTGCTGGAGCGCAAGGTCGACCGCTGGCTCGAACAGCCCGCCGCAGCGGCACCGGCCACGCCATGACCGGCGCAGCGACCGGCGGCCTGCTGGGCATCCACCATGCCGCGGTGATCTGCAGCGATTACGCACGATCGAAGGATTTCTACGTGCGCATCCTTGGCCTGCGCGTGCTGGCCGAGAACCACCGTGCCGCGCGCGACTCGTGGAAGCTGGACCTGGCCCTGCCCGACGGGGGCCAGCTGGAGCTGTTCTCCTTCCCCGCCCCACCGCCGCGCCCGAGCCGCCCCGAGGCCCAGGGCCTGCGCCACCTGGCCTTCCGCGTGGCCGCGCTGGAACCGATCATCCAGCGCCTGGCCGACCACGGCGTTGCCTGCGAACCGATCCGCGTGGACGAATACACCGGCGCCCGCTTCACCTTCTTCGCCGACCCCGACGACCTGCCGCTGGAACTGTACGAAGTCGGTTGATCCGGTCCCGTGCCGACCAACGGTCGGCACCCACCATCAGCTTCGTGAATCAGCACTCACCATCAGCCGCGTGAACCTGTCAGAGGTGGGGCGGTGTGGGCTTGCAGGACCGCAGGCGCCATGGATGGCGCCTACGAGCCCCCATGGATGGGTTTACGGCGTGTCCTGCAAGCCCACACCGCCCCGCCATCCCACGGAATGCCGCTCTTGCCGTTGCATCCAGCAGGTGCAGGGCTGCAAGCCCTGCAAAGCCCCCCCCCTTCCCCATACCCCGCCGAATGGGTATACAGTCGCCCTGTACCGGCAACGTGCCGGAATGAACCCTGGGAGGGGACCATGCGCAAGACCTTCAAGACCCTGTTGCTGGCACTGCCGCTGTGCCTGGCCGCCCTGTCGGCCCAGGCCGCCGACAGCGCCGCCGGCCGCTGGAAGACCATCGACGACAAGACCGGCAAGGTGAAGTCGATCGTCGAGATCAGCCAGACCGCCAACGGCGCGCTGACCGGCAAGGTGGTCGAGATCCTGCAGTCGGACAAGGGTCCCAACCCGGTCTGCGACGGCTGCGAAGGCGCCAACAAGAACAAGCCGGTGAAGGGCATGACCATCCTCTGGAACCTGTCGCAGGACAAGGGCAGCCACAGCAAGTGGTCCGGCGGCACCATCCTCGACCCGGCCAACGGCAAGACCTACAAGTCCAAGCTGGAACTGCAGCCGGGCGGCGGCAAGCTGGACGTATCCGGCTGCATCGCCTTCATCTGCCGCACCCAGACCTGGGTCCGCGAGTAAGGCCTCCGGCCCGCGCAGCACCCCCGTGACCCGGCCCCGGCCGGGTCACCTCGTTGCAGGCATGCGATAATCTGCGGTTCCCCTCGGCTGCACCCCGCGACCATGACCCGTACCGCGCTCGTCACCACCGCCCTGCCCTACGCCAACGGCCCCCTGCACCTGGGCCATCTGGTCGGCTACATCCAGGCTGACATCTGGGTGCGCGCGCGGCGAATGAGCGGCGGCAAGGCCTGGTTCGTCTGCGCCGACGACACCCACGGCACGCCGATCATGCTGGCCGCGGAAAAGGCCGGGGTCACCCCGGAAGCCTTCATCGCCAACATCCAGGCCGGCCATGAGCGCGATTTCGCCGCCTTCGGCGTGGCCTTCGACCACTACGACTCGACCAACTCGGCGGCCAACAAGGCGCTGACCGAGCAGTTCTACCTGAAGCTGGAAGCGGCCGGCCACATCAGCCGTCGCTCGGTGGCGCAGTTCTACGACCCGGCCAAGGGCATGTTCCTGCCCGACCGCTACATCAAGGGCATCTGCCCGAACTGCGGCAGCGCCGACCAGTACGGCGACAACTGCGAAGTCTGCGGCGCCACCTACAACCCGACCGACCTGAAGGATCCGAAGTCGGTGATCTCCGGCGCCACGCCGGAAATCCGTGATTCGGAACACTTCTTCTTCGAGGTCGGCCGTTTCGAAGGCTTCCTGCGCACCTGGCTGGCCGGCGACGTCGCCCTGCCCGGGGTGAAGGCCAAGCTGATGGAATGGCTGGACGCTGAAGGCGGCCTGCGCGCGTGGGACATCTCGCGCGATGCGCCGTACTTCGGTTTCGAGATCCCCGGCCAGCCGGGCAAGTACTTCTACGTCTGGCTGGACGCGCCGATCGGCTACCTGTCGAGCTTCCAGACCCTGTGCGGCAAGCTCGGCGAAGACTTCGAATCGCACCTGCGCGAAGGCACCAGCACCGAACTGCACCACTTCATCGGCAAGGACATCGTCAACTTCCACGGCCTGTTCTGGCCGGCGGTGCTGAACGGTACCGGCCACCGCGCGCCGACCCGCCTGCACGTCAACGGCTACCTGATGGTCGACGGCGCGAAGATGAGCAAGTCGCGCGGCACCTTCGTGATGGCGCGCACCTTCCTCGACGCCGGCCTGGAACCGGAAGCCCTGCGTTACTACTACGCGGCCAAGACCAGCGGCGGCGTCGACGACCTCGACCTGAACCTGGGCGATTTCGTGGCGCGCGTGAACGCCGATCTGGTCGGCAAGTTCGTCAACCTGGCCAGCCGCTGCGCCGGCTTCATCAGCAAGCGCTTCGACGGCCTGCTGGCCGCGCAGCTGCCCGATGCGGCGCAGTACCAGCGCTTCGTCGATGGCCTGGCGCCGATCCGTGAAGCGTACGAGCGCAACGACCCGGCCGCCGCCATCCGCCTGACCATGACCCTGGCCGACGAAGCCAACCGCTACATCGACGAGGTCAAGCCGTGGGTCATCGCCAAGCAGGAAGGCGCCGACGCGCAGCTGCAGGCGGTGTGCAGCCAGGGCCTGAACCTGTTCCGCGTGCTGGTCACCGCCCTGAAGCCGGTGCTGCCGGCCACCGCTGCGCAGGCCGAGGCCTTCCTGGCCGCGCCGGTGAACGACTGGACCGCACTGGCACAGCCGCTGCTGGGCCACCGCATTGCTGAGTACACCCCGCTGTTCACCCGTATCGACCCGAAGAAGATTGACGCCATGATCGACGCCTCCAAGGACACCCTGCAGCCGGCCGCCGCTGCCGCCCCCGCCGCCAAGACCGAAGCCGTGAAGCCGGCTGCCCCGGCCCCGGCCAAGGACGAAGCGAAGAGCGCCGACGCACCGGCCTACATCGGCATCGATGATTTCGCCAAGCTCGACCTGCGCATCGGCAAGGTGCTGGTGTGCGAATTCGTGGAAGGCTCGGACAAGCTGCTGCGCTTCGAACTGGATGCGGGCGACCTGGGCAAGCGCCAGATCTTCTCCGGCATCCGCGCCAGCTACGGCGAGCCGGAAGCGCTGGTCGGCCGCAACGTGGTGTTCATCGCCAACCTGGCCCCGCGCAAGATGCGCTTCGGCCTGAGCGAAGGCATGATCCTGTCGGCCGGTTTCGACGGTGGCGCGCTGGCCCTGCTGGATGCCGACAGCGGCGCGCAGCCGGGCATGCCGGTCCGCTGATGCCCTGTGGGCGCGGCCCTCGCCGCGCCCCTCCACGCAGACCGCCACGGAAGGCATGGCCATGGGAGAGAGCAGGATGGAGCTGGCGCTGTTCGATTTCGACCACACCGTCACCACCTGCGATACCTATGGCCGCTTCCTGCGCCGCGTGGCCACGCCCGAGCAGCTGGCGCGCGCATGGTGGAAGGTCGGCCCCTGGCTGCTGGCCTACCGCCTGCGCATCATTTCCGCCGCGCGCATCCGCGCCCGCGTCACCCGCCTCACCTTCAGCGAACGCCACGCCGATGACATCGCCACGCTGGCGGCCGGTTTCGCCCGCGAGGTGCTGCCCGAGGTGATGCGTCCGGAAATGCTGGAGCAGATCCGCTGGCACAAGGAACAGCAGCACACCGTGGTGATCGTGTCCGGTTCGCTGGACCTGTACCTGCGGCCGTGGTGCGAACAGCTGGGCCTGCAGCTGATCTGCAACCGGCTGGAAAGCCAGGATGGACGCCTGACCGGGCGTTACGCGGGCGGTGACTGTGGCCCGCGCAAGGTCGAGCACATCCGTCGCCAGTTCGATCTGTCGCGCTACCTGCGCATCCACGCCTATGGCGACAGCTACGAAGACCGCCCGATGCTGGCCCTCGCCCACGAGCGCTGGTACCGCGGCAGACCCCTGAAGTGATTTTGACGCGCAGCCTTCGCCACGCATGAGCCTGATCCCGCCCCTGACCGAACGCCTCGACCGCTTGCTGCCGCAGACCCAATGCGGGCAGTGCGGCTACGACGGCTGCCGCCCGTATGCACAGGCGATGGCACGCGGCGAAGCGGGCGTGGACCGCTGCCCGCCCGGTGGCGATGCCGGTGCACGCGCACTGGCACAGGTATTGGATGTGCCCGCCGTGCCCTTCGACCGCACGCGCGGCGAGCACAAGGCGCCGCAGGTCGCCCTGATCGTCGAAGCCGACTGCATCGGCTGCACCAAGTGCATCCAGGCCTGCCCGGTGGACGCCATCGTCGGCGGCGCCAAGTACATGCACACGGTGATTGCCGACCTCTGCACCGGCTGCGAGCTGTGCATCCCGCCGTGCCCGGTGGACTGCATCGACCTGGTGCAACTGTAGCGGCCGCCGCCGGGGTCGGATCCCTTTCCAGCGGAAAGGGCTCTGACCCCACTTCACCAGACATTCGTCGCAATCACCGCGTCCTGCACGCCGCGCGCCCACACGGAACAGGACGCACATCGCAGATTGCCCCACTGCTCGCGGCACATGCGCCAGCCCACTGCGGCCTCTTTCAACCGCATGCCAGACTTCCGCAAACGTCCTGTGACGGGCCACCCCAAGCGGCTGGCCGGTTTTCAAGCCACGTTCCGCCCGCCACCGTGCCGTGGCGGCTACCGATTGACCTGAACGGAGCTGTGCCATGACCCCTTCGGACCTTACCGACGACTGCACCTGCGACATCACCGATGCAGCGGACGAGATCGAGCGCCATCCCGACAGGATGATGGCCCTGCTGCGGAAGATCAGCGCGGCTGCCGCCGTCGATGGATTCCCGTGGCCGGAAGGCTACCTGCTGCCCGGCGGCCATCTCGGCCTGACCGACGCAGACCGCACCCTGGTCGGCCTGCGCGTGGTGCAGGAAATCATGCTGGCCGCCGAACGCAGCCGGCATCATGACGACGCCGCCGAATACGTCGGCGACCACGTCATGGATGGCCTGATGCAGGCCTGCATCGCGCTGTCGGAACACGCCGCCAGCAGGATCGGCCTGCAGTAACGACAACGGGGTCAGAGCCCTCTCCTTCGGAGAGGGATCCGACCCCGCTTCACGCAATCCCGGATTACGGCACGGCCGCCGTGATCACGATCTCGACCTTCCACTCGGCATGCGCCAGCTTCGCTTCGAACGTTGCACGCGCCGGGGTCGCACCTTCGACCACCCACTCATCCCACGCCTTGTTCATGCCGTCGAAATCGGCGATGTCGGCCAGGAACACTTCCGCGCGCAGCACGTGCTGGCGATCACTGGCGACCAGCGCCAGCAGCTTGTCGATCTCCGCCAGCACCTGCCGGGTCTGCCCGGTGATGTCCTGGCTGGTGTCTTCCGGAATCTGGCCGGAAAGGTAGGCGACCTTGTTGTGCACGGTCATCTCGGACATGCGCGGTCCGACGTCGTAACGCTCCATCATGGGCGTGGCTCCTGCGGGGTGGACTGAACCCCATTCTCACCCAGCCGGGCGGTGAAATGTGGCCTCCCGCACGCACATTCGTTGCCGCCAATCGCCGCACAGTGCCGGTGCTGGTCAAACGCCACCGACAGGCGCACGATGCGCCACGTTCACGTTGACACCCCTCTTCCCCCTGCTGTCGCATTCTTGCGCCGATGACCCCAGCCAACGACCCCACCACCGCTTCGCACACCCCGGCATGGAAGCGGGTCCTGACCATCGTCGTCCCGCTGCTGATCCTGTCGCTGGCCCTGCACGGGCTGGCCAACGAGTTCGACGAGCACGGCTACCGTGCCATCCGCGAGGCCTTCCACAAGCTGACCGGCACGCAGATCGCGCTGACCGTGCTGCTGGGCCTGGCCAGCTACGCCTGCCTGATCGGCTTCGATGCCATCGGTCTGCGCCGCAGCGGTATCCGCGTGCATCCGGCGCGCGTGGGCATCACCGCCTTCCTCGCCCACACCCTGGGGCAGACGGTGGGCTTTGCGGCACTGACCGGCGGCGCGGTGCGTCTGCGCGGCTACCGCAGCGCCGGACTCGACCTGGCGCAGATCGGCCAGGTGGTGCTGATGAGCACGCTGGGCTTCGTCTTCGGTGCCTGGCTGCTGATCGGTGTGGCGCTGTGCATGGAACCGGCCGCCGCCGCGCTGGCCCTGCCGCTGGACCCGGCCGCAGTGCGCGTGGTCGGCATCCTCGCCCTGCTCGCCTACGCCACCACCGTGCTGCTGGTCGGCCGCAACGGGCGCCAGTTCCGCATCTTCGGCCATGGCCTGTGGCTGCCGGATCGCCGCACCATGCTCGGCGTCACCGTGCTCAGCGTGATCGAGCTGGTGCTGGCCAGCGCCGCGTTCTACGTGCTGCTGCCCGACTCGACGCCCACCGGCCTGCCCGGCTTCGTCGGCCTGTACCTGGTGGCTGTGCTGGCCGGCCTGGTGTCCACGGTCCCGGCCGGCCTGGGCGTGTTCGAGTGGAGCCTGCTGAAACTGCTGCCGCAGGTCGCCCCGGCCGCGGTGCTGGCGGCCGCGCTGATCTATCGCGTCACCTACTACGTGCTGCCGCTGCTGCTGGCCACCCTGCTCGCCTTCGCCCCGGCGCTGCGCCAGCCGCTGCAGGCCAGCGCCGGGGCCACCCGCGCCGGCTGGCATGCGCTGCGCCCGTGGCTGCCGCAGATCATCGCGCTGGCTGCCTTCAGCATCGGCGCCGCGCTGGTCATCGATGGCACGCTGCCGACGCCACGCCGCCATCTGCTCAACGCCTCGCTGCCGATCCTGGAAACCTCGCACCTGATCGGCAGCCTCGGCGGCGTCGCGCTGCTGCTGATCGGCCAGGGCCTGGCCCGGCGCAGCCATGCGGCGTGGATGCTGGCGATGGCGGTGTGCGTGATCACGCCGCTGCCGCTGTGGCTGCGCGGCGGCCAGCCGCTCATCGCCGTGTCCGCGCTGCTGGTGGCGATGGCGCTGTGGGCCGCGCGCCGCGAGTTCTACCGCCAGGGCGCGCTGCTGGATGAAGCGTGGTCGTGGCCGTGGCTGCGCAACCTGGGCCTGGTGCTGGTCGCGGTCACCTGGCTGCTGTTCTTCACCTACAGCCATGTCGAATACCAGAACGAGCTGTGGTGGCAGTTCGCGGTGTCGGGCAATGCGCCGCGTGCGCTGCGCGCGCTGCTGGTGGTGGCCATCGCGCTGGTGATGTTCGGCCTGGCGCGCCTGCTGCACAGCACGCGCACGCCGCTGCCGGCCGCCGACGATGCCACCCTGCAGGCGCTGGCGCCGGTACTGGCCAACGCCACCGATACCCAGGCCTGCCTGGTGCTGACCGCCGACAAGGCGGTACTGCGCGACGAGGCGAAACAGGGCTTCGTGATGATGCAGCGCTATGGCGGCTCGCTGATCGCGATGGGCGATCCGGTCGGCCCGCCCGAGGTCGCCCGTGCGCTGATCTGGCGCTTCCGCGAGGAGGCCGACCGACTCGGCCTGCGCCCGGTGTTCTACCAGGTGGGCGAGGCCTACTGGCAGACCTATCTGGATCTCGGCCTGGGCCTGGTCAAGCTGGGCGAGGAAGCCATCGTGCCGCTGCACGATTTCGGCCTGGAAGGCCGCGAGCGCGCCGACCTGCGCCAGGCCTGGAACCGCGGCAAGCGCGGCGGCCTGTCGTTCCGCGTGGCGCCGGTGGAAGAACTTCCCGAGCTGCTGCCGCGCCTGCACGCCATTTCCAACGCCTGGCTGGACGACAAGGCCGGTGACGAAAAGGGCTTTTCGCTGGGCAGCTTCGATCCGCAGTACCTGGTGCGTTTCCCGGTGGCGCTGGTCGAGGCCGAGGGCGAGATCGTGGCCTTCGCCAACCTCTGGCAGGCACCGGCCGGTGCCGAGTTGTCGGTGGACCTGATGCGCCACGTCAACGAGGCACCGAAGGGCACGATGGATTTCCTGTTCATCGAGCTGTTCCTGTGGGGCCGCGCGCAGGGCTATGCGCGTTTCTCGCTGGGCATGGCGCCGCTGTCCGGATTGGCCCAGCACCGCCTGGCGGGCCGCTGGAACCGCTTGGCCGGCCTGCTGGCGCGGCATGGCGAACGCTTCTACGGCTTCAGCGGCCTGCGCCGGTTCAAGTCGAAGTTCGCCCCGCAGTGGCGCCCGCGCTACCTCGCCGCACCCGGCGGCATGCACCTGCCGGCGGCGCTGCTGGATGCCACGCGGTTGATTTCGCTGGACCCGCGCCGCGGGTGATCCGGGGTGCGAACTCCCCCCGGTGGGTGCGAACTCCCCCCGGTGGGTGCGAACCGTTGGTTCGCACGCTTTCCGCCGGGCATGGCCCGGCGCTACCGGTGGGGGCGGCCTACGCGCCGCCCTTGAGGATCACCTCCGCCAGGCGGTCGTAATCACCACTAAAGTGATGGTCGCCCGGCAGCTTCACCTTCTGCACCGCCTCGCCGGCGGGCAGATCCGGACACAGCGCATCCTCATCCTTTTCGCCGTACACGCACAGCGTCTTGCCCGCCGGCAGCCGGGCCACTTCCGGTGCGATCGGCAGGCCATCGCCACCACCGCCCAGCCAGTTGCTGACGTGGAATTCGAAATCGGCCTTGCGCCCCACCGACAGCAGGGCGATGCGCTCCACACTCTCGCGGGTGCCTGCATCAAGCTGGTTGATGGTGGCCGGCAGCACGTCGGCGCCCTGCGAGAAGCCGACCAGCATCACCTTGTCGCGGTGCCACTGCTGCCGGTAGTGGGCGATGATCTTCTGCAGGTCGGCGGCAAAGCCCTTGGGCGTGCGCTCGCTCCAGAAATAACGCAGTGAATCGATGCCGACCACGGCCACGCCATGCTCGCTCAGCGAGGCGGCAACGTTCTTGTCCAGGCCGGCCCAACCGCCGTCGCCCGACACGAAGATGGCCAGGGTGTCACCGTTGCCGGTGGCCGGCACTTCCACCACCGGCAATCCCTTCAACGCATCCGGCGGCGGTGCCAGGCTTACGCCGGCCTGCGCGCCCACCACCCGTGCCGCAGCCACCAGGCCGGGCGAGGCATCGCCGCGCGCGGTGCGCTTGAACTCACGCGCCATTGCCACCTGCTGCACGAACGGGCTGGCCTGGCCGGCCTGGCAGGCGTTGCCGCCAGCCGCGCTCAGCCACGGGAAATTCAGTTCGGCCGGCTGCAGCCGGTTGTGCTTCACGCCATCGCCGCAGACCATGCGCTCGTGGCTGTGGCCAGGGCAGAAGCCGGTGGTCAGCAGGCCGGCAAAGACCTGCGTATCGGCCTGCGCAGCCAGCGTGTAGGCCATCTCCGCACCCTCGCCATCACCGCCAACCAGTGGCAGGTGATAACCCGGCAGGTGCAGCGAGGCCTGCAGCCAGCGCGAGAAATTCTCGACGTCGCCGGCACCGAACGAACAGGTCGGATTGCCTTCACGCTTCAGCACGCCACGCAGGTGGCTGATGTCCACGGCGGCAACGAGAGCGCCATCGGCACGCAGGGCCTCGATCGGCAGGCGGCTGGTATCGCCACCGGCGGTCGGCTCATGGAACCAGATCACCACCCGCTGCGGGGTTCCCGCCGGCATGTGCACCGGTATCTGGTCGAAGCGCCCGTGGCTGAACTGCTGCACGTTCGCCGCCGCCATGGCCGGCAACGCGGCCAGCGCCAGCACCACACCCATTGCCCTGCCCAGCCCTGCACGCTTCATATCGCATCCCCGGTGGAATGCGCACACGATACGCCGCCACCGCGTGCACGGCACGTACCCGTGCAGGCCGTTGGCGGCTCAGCGGGACGCGCTGCGGCTACCCCGCCGGTACATCGCCACCGCCAGCCACAGCAGCCAGCCGACGATCACCACGATCACCGTTTTCTGGCCCAGCCCACGCGGCGGGCCCGCCCGCCACAGCACGTGCAGCCACAACAATGCGAAGGCCAGCCACGCCCAGCCCCACAGCAGGGCCGCACTGCGCTGCCAGCCCGGCTCGCGGCGCAGGTACCACGCCTGCAGCAGCATGCCGACACTGGCGCACAGGAAGGCGGTGTTCGCAGCCACGCCATGCACCAGCGGCGCCAGCAGTGGCGTCGCCTCGGGCAGCCAGCTGTCGCCGATGGACACGGTGGCCAGGCCGAGAGCGGCCACAGTGAACAGCAGCGGTGCGGCGGCACTGCGGCGCGGCCCCGTGCTGTGCCGGTACAGCGCGATGCCGAGCACGGCGATGGCCAGCGCCAGCAGGCAATAGGCACTGCGCAGGGCCAGCCCCCAGGGGCCGTGCAGGTAGATGCTCAGGGTGGTCTGCACCCAGTCCAGGTCGGTGCGCGCGAACTGGGTCCACAGCGCCGTGGCGATGAACAGCAGCAACGCGACCATGGCCAGCAATGCCGCCGGCCGCGCGCGCGTCATGATGCCTCCTGCGGATGCCGCGCCTTCCATTCGGCCAGCGCCTTGCGGTAGCGCTGCAGCTCGTCGGAATACAGGTCGAGCACGCACAGCGGGCAGCCGCTGCCGCAGCACTCGTTGGGCCCGGGCTCTTCCGGCGGTAGCGGACGCGGATCGGGATCAGGCGCAGATACGGGGTCGGTCACGGGCAGGCACGACGTTGCAGACAGGCGCCCAGTGTAACGGCCCGGCTCACGCGTCCAGCTGCTGCTGCAGGTTGGCGCGCGCGGCCGCATCCAGCCGCTGGTGGAAGAAGTCGCTGAGGAAGATGCGCGGCGCACGCAGCAGGCCCTGCAGGAAACGGCGGCGGCCGGCGCGGTACAGGAAGCCCGGCACCACGCCCTTGTACTCCTCGGCCACGCCGCGGTCGTAGGCGGCAAACACCGCTTCGGGCGCGGCGAGGATGGCCATGTCGCAGTCCAGGAACAGCGCCGCCTCGGCATCCACGTCGTCCGGTCCCAGTTCACCGTGGCGCGCGGTCAGCAGGATCAGCTGTTCCACCCGCGCGGCATCGATGCCCGACAGCTCCGGCGCATGCGCGATGGCCCTGAGCGCCAGCTCGGCCGAGCGCGCTTCGTTGTCCTTGCGCCCCGCCTGGTAGATGGCGTCGTGGTACAGCACCGCCAGATACACCTCGGCGGGCTGCTGCCAGCCCGGCCCGGCCGCGACGTCCTGGCAGTGCTGCAGCACCGCGCGCACGTGGCCGAAGTGGTGGTAGGCACGCGGCGGCGTGGCGTAGGCATCCTGCAGCGTCTGCCACTGCGCCGGTGCAAGCGGGATCGGGGCGAAGTCCATGCAGGGGATCATCCCGCCGGCAGGCGCCGCGGGCAAGCTGGACAATTTTTCACCAGCCGCTCACATCGCTTGCCGGGCAAGGCTGGCAAGGGCTTGTCCACAGCTTTGTCGCGGGCTGGTCCACACCGCATGTGGATGAACGCGGGCGGCCGACCAATGGTTGATGCCGGCCCACCCGCGCGGGTCTACACTGCCGGCAGGCGGGCCTACCCGCCGCCGCAGGAAACTGCCATGCGCCGTCTTGCCGCTTGTTGCCTTGCACCTTTGCTGGCTGCCTCGGGCGTGTCAGCCGCCCCGGCCCAGGATCCTCCACCACCCGCCCCCCAGGTGGCGCCGGCCGCACCGGCTGCGGTGGACAGCGTGCCGACACCGGAGCAGGTGCTGGCCATTCCCGCACCGCTGCGGCAGATGCTGCAGACGCGGGTGATCGCCCGCCACAGCTCGCGCGAGCAGCGCCTGCAGGCGCTGGCCGAAATGATCTTCGGTGCGCAGGCGCTGGACCTGCAGTACGACCCGACGGCGACCTACACGCTCACGGAAATCTGGCAGAAGCGCCAGGCCAACTGCCTGGCGTTCACCCTGCTGTTCGCCACCCTGGCGCGCGAAGCCGGCATCCAGGCGCGCGTGCAGGAGGTGGATCGCGTGGTGTCCTGGTACCAGGACCAGGAACAGGGCGTGGTCTACAGCGTGGGGCACGTCAACGTGGGGATCATGGTGGACGGGCGCGGCGGGACCGTCGACCTCGACCGCAACATCCTCTACGACCGCCGCGGCCCGCACCCGATCTCGCTGGACCGCGCACTGGCGCACTTCTACAACAACCGTGGCGCCGAGCGCATGACCGCGGGCGACAAGGTGGGGGCGCGCGCGTTCTTCACTGCGGCACTGGCGCGCGCACCGGATTTCGCGCCGACCTGGAACAACCTCGGCGTCCTCGACAGCCGCGAAGGTGATCTCGCGGGCGCGCGCGCCGCACTCGAGAATGCGCTGCGGCTGGATGGCCGCGAGGATTCGGCGCTGATCAACGCCAGCGTGCTGTACCGCCGCCTGGGCCTTGTGACGCAGGCGCAGGCGCTGGAGCAGCGTTTGAAGGCGGTGCAGCGCGACGACCCGTTCGCGCAGTACATGGCCGGTGCTGCCGCCGAGCGCAACGGTGACCTGGCCACGGCGATCCGCTATTACCGGCGCGCGGTGCAGCTGTACGACAACGCGCACCAGTTCCATTTCGGGCTGGCGCGCGCGTATTTCCTCTCGGGCCAGCTGGCCCGTGCCGACCGCGAACTGACGCGGGCACGGTCGCTGGGGGGCAGCGTCAACCAGCAGCGCTACCAGGCCAAGCTGGAGGGCCTGTCGCGCCTGCGCACGCAGCAGGCGCGACGCTGAGGGTGCCTCAGGCCTTCTTGAGGAAGCAGGTCTTCAGCACCAGGCCCTTGATCTTGTCCGAGTTGCCTTCGATGTGTTCGGCATCGTCCTCGACCAGGCGGATGTTGCGGATGACGGTGCCCTGCTTGAGCGGGATGGACGAGCCCTTGACCTTCAGGTCCTTGATGACGGTGACCGTGTCGCCGGCCTGCAGGGTGTTGCCGTTGCTGTCACGCACGACGAGAGAGGTGCCGGCGCCCTCCTCGGCGGTCCACTCGAAACCGCAGTCGGCGCAGATCCACAGCGCGCCATCGGCATAGGTGTTTTCCAGGGTGCACTGCGGGCAAGCGGGAGCGGAAGACATCAGCAAGTACCTCAAAATGAATCAACAACCGCCATTGTAACCGGCGGGTCCGTGCTTCCATTTTTTCCCGCGTACGGCGCCCTGATTGATATCGCATGGGCGGGACGGAGAGGGGCCGCCGGGACACGCGGTAAATACGTCCATGTAGCTCGTAGGCGCCATCCGTGGCGCCTACGGTCCCGACGGCCCCTCTCCGTCCCGCCTTGGACAGTTTCCCGCGCCGGCGGCCGGGACAATCAAAAGCGTGGGTTGCTGCTTTGCCGTTTGTTGCCGCGCTCCGGGAAACTGTCCAGAGCCGAGGGGGCGGCCGGAGCAGGACCGCAGGCGCCATGGACGGCGCCTACGAGCCCCCATGGATGGGTTTACGGCGTGTCCTGCTCCGGCCGCCCCCTCGGCTGAACACGGAGCAGGGAGGCGCTGAACCCATCCGAAGCAGAGGGGGAACTTGCAGGAAGACCCGAACTGCAGCAGAGTGCGCGGCCCCCGCCCGCCCCCGGACCTCCCCATGCGCCTTGGCATCGACTTCGGTACCAGCAACTCCGCCGCCGCCATCGTCCGTGATGGACAGCTGCTGCCGATCCGCTTCGGCGAAGCGGAACAGTTCCGCACCAGCGTGTATTTCCCCGGCGTGGTGCCCGATCCGGACGACTTCCAGCTCGATGCCGGCCAGGAACACGAACTGCAGCAGATGATCGACAGCGCAGCGCGTGCCGCCCGCGCCGCCGGCCAGGAACGCACCCCGCAGGCACTGCGCCGCGAAGCCCTGCGCGCCCTGCGCCGCGAATGGATGGAAGCCCGCGCCGGCAAGGAACGCAGCGCCAGCGACCTGCTGCAGAACGCCATCTACGGCGATGACGCCCTGGAAGCCTATTTCGAGGAACACGAAGGCAACCTGGTGCAGAGCCCGAAGTCGATGCTCGGCTACAACCTGCACCCGCGCGCGCGGCAGACCATCACCGGCATCGCCGCGCACATCCTCGAACACATCCGCCTGACCGCCAGCGCCCAGCTCGGCCAGCCGCTGCGCGCGGCCCTGCTCGGCCGTCCGGTGCAGTTCCGCAGCTCGATCGGCGCCGCCGGCAACGACCAGGCACTGGACATCCTGCGCGAGGCCGCCACCCAGGCCGGCTTCGACCAGATCGATTTCCTCGAGGAACCAGCCGCAGCGGCCATGCACTACCACGCCGAAAGCCGTGAGCGGCACCAGGCAGTCATCGTCGACATCGGCGGTGGTACCACCGACATCGCCCACGCCGAAGTGGGTGGCGATGCCGCCCCGCGCATCCATCGCGCCTGGGGTATCGCCCGCGGCGGTACCGATATCGACCTGTCGCTGAGCCTGTCCAGCTACATGCCGCTGTTCGGCCGTGGCGTCACCCGCGTGCCCGCCCACCACTACGTGGAAGCGGCCACCGTGCAGGACATGACCCGCCAGCGCGATTTCCGCCAGCACAAGTACGACCATGTCGACGACCCGTGGGGTTCGCGCCTGCAGGCGCTGCAGGACACCGGCAACACCGCGCGCCTGTACCGCGACGTCGAACGCGCCAAGATCGCCCTGAGCAGCAGCCCCAGCCACCGCAGCACGCTGGACTACATCGCCCGCGACCTGCACGCCGACAGCAGCACCGAAGGCCTGGCCACGGCCGCCTCGGGTTACCTGACCCAGATCCGCGAGCTGCTGGCCCAGGTCCGCACCGACATCGGCGGCGACCCGGATGCGGTGTTCCTGACCGGCGGCATGTCCCGCGCCGGCTACCTGCGGCAGGCCGCGGCCGAGGCCTTCCCGGGCGCCCGCATGGTCCACGGCGAGCCCTCGCTGGGCGTCGTCCAGGGCCTGGCGCTCGCGGCAGCCAGCCGGGATTAACAAAACGTTACGCGGAGTTTGCTACCCTCGGTAGGCTTGATAGGGCTCTACCTTCCGCCGGCTGCGCCGGTGTGTGTACCCGGGTAGGGCCCGGCCCGCCTCGCGGGCCTTGCGGCCATGCCTTCTGGCTCGTTCATGGTCCGCGTACTACCCGAGCCGCCATCGAGACCCGCTTTGGGCACCCGCCTGGCCCCTGTGGCCGCACAACCTGAAGAAGCACCTGCACCCATCGACTGCCGCCGTTGTGACGCGGTCTGTTGCCGGTTGCCCGTGCTGCTGCAGGCCGGCGACGACGTGCCCCGCCAGTATACCTCGCGCGACAGGCACGGCCGTGCCGTGATGGCGCGTAACGACGAGGGCTGGTGCGCGGCGATCGATCCCTATCACCTGCGCTGCACGATCTATTCGCAGCGCCCGGCGATCTGCCGCCAGTTTTCGATGGGTGGCGACGACTGCCGCCGCGAGCGGCAGGATTACCTGCGCCAGGCCGATGCCTGGTCGCTTTCCTCCCCTTCCACCTGACAGGAGCAACCATGCCCCGCAAGGCAAAGACCCCCGCGAAGGCTACCAACGGCATCCGCAGCGAACGCAAGGGCGCGGCCGCCAGCACCACGGTCAGCAGCGATTCGATTGCGTCCGATCTGGCCGCGTTCCGCAAGAGCGGTGGCAAGATCGAAGTGCTTGGCACCACCTGGGCGCTGAAGAAAGCCAGCTGACCCACCCTGACCGCGGCGGCGCTGCCGCCGCGGCCTGCCGGGCCGCGCTCAGCGGTCCAGGCTGACCCGCACGCTGCCCGAATGCGACTGGATGCGGATGTCACCATCACCGCCACCCAGCTTCGTGTCCAGGCTGCTGCCCGGCCCATAGCGCGGCCGCTCCACCGTGCCGGCATCACTGTTGATCGAGCCGGCGAAGCTGTTCACCGACAGCTGTGCCGAGACCTTGACCGGCAACCGCAGGTTCACCGACGCACTGACCGATTCGACGTTGATGCGGCCCCCCGGCGCCAGGCCGGAAGTGGACAGATCGATGCTGCCCGAGACCGTCTCCACCGCCAGGCGCTGGACGCGGCCGGCATCCACGCCGACCCGACCAGACACCGTCTGCGCACCAATATCCCCAGACACGCCGCCACCGGCCTCGATGCGACCGCTGACCGTGTTCACATCCAGGCGCGGCGTCTGCAGCTTGGCGATGACGTTGCCACTGACCGTATTGAGCTTGCTGTCGCCACTGCGTCCGGCCGCGGTCAGGCTGCCACTGACCGTATCGGCCTGCAGCCGGCGCACGTCGATGCCACTGATGTCCTGGTCGGCACTGACCGTGCTCAGCAGCAGTTCCGACGCGCGCGGGACATTCAGCACCAGCGTCGCCGTGCCGCTGGTGTGGCGGCGCGGATACTCCACTTCCCAGCGCACGCGGTTGGCGCTCTTTTCCTGGCGCAGCTGCAGGCCATCGCCAAGGCTGCCGGTCAGCTGCACCTCGTTGCGGTCCCAGCCGCGCACGGTGACCTTGCCGGCCACGTTGCTCAGCTCGATGCGGCCACCACTGGCCAGGGTATGGCGCTCATCGACGCGGGTGTCGGCCAGGGCCAGCGAGGGCAACAGCAGCAACGCAGCGCAGAGCGGAAAAAGGGATCGCATGGGGTGTCTCCTCAGGTTGTCATTCCGGCCGCGGCGGCCTGCGCCGCCTGCCGGGTCAATTCCAGCCGCAGCGCGTAGGTACGCTTGAGCTGTCCAAGCAGGTGCGGTGCGCGCGGATCCTGCGCCAGCGCGGCACGGATCTGTGCCGCGCTTTCATCCAGTTCGTGCAGGGCCGGCTGCCAGGCCGCCGCGCGCCCACCGGGCAGCGATGCCACGGCCTGCTGGTACTGCTCGGTCATGGCCGCCGCCTGCAGCTGCAGGGTCGATGGCGCCGGTGCCTGCAGCGGCGCCTGTCGCCACGGTGCCACGGCATAGACGGCCAGGCTGGCGGCGAGCGCCGCGCCCAGCGGCAGCCACGCGCGCAGACGGCGGCGCTGCGGGAGGGCGACGACGTTATCCGCGTGCTCCACCGCGACGGGCGCGGTCTCGCGTGGTGGCAGCTGCGCCGCCAGGCGTGCCCAGCCATCGGCGGGGGGCGTGCGCTGGTCGGGCAGCGCGCGCAGCCGCGCCTGCAGATCGGGGTCGTGGTCGTGATCGGTTTCGTGGGTACTCATGTCATGTCTCCCAGACGCGCGCGCAACAGGCCACGCGCGCGGTGCAGCTGTGCCTTGGAACTGCCGACGGCCATCTGCAGCTGTTCGGCGATCTCCTGGTGTTTCCAGCCCTCGATGTCGTGCAGCACCAGCACCGCACGGGCCCGGGGTGGCAGCGTCGCCAGCGCGCGCTCCAGGTCGCGCTCGGTGCCGGCGCAGCGATCGTGCACGGCCAGCTCCTGCAGGCCGCCGTCGACATCATCGAGGCTGTCGTGGTCCTGCCCGGCGGCGCGCCCGCGCAGTTCCATCAGCGCCGCGTTCACCCCCAACCGGTGCAGCCAGGTGGCCAGGCTGCTTTCAAAGCGGAACCCCGGCAGCGCCTTCCAGGCCTGCAGGAAGGCTTCCTGCAGCGCATCCTCGGCGCGCGCCTGCTGGCCGCCACACAGCCGCCACAGCACGGCGAACACACGCGGCGAATGGCGCCGGTAGAGCTGTTCATAGGCCGCCATGTCTCCGGCGGCCGCGGCCCGCACCAGGGCGGGATCGTCGACGGCGTCGTTGGCGGCAGGCAGCGCGGGCATGGTGGTGTCGAGCATATCGCTTGGATGCGGCGACCCGGAAAAAGGTTTAAGCCCGATTGACGGCAGCCGCATTGCAACCTTTTCGGTGCTGGCTGCATCCATGCAGGGTCCTTGGTGAAAATTCCCGGAGTCCTGCCATGTCCAGCCCCTCCTGCGCCGCCCTGCTGGTGATCGTCGCCTGCGTCGTGCTGCAGGCCCTGGACCTGTCGCTGCAGCTGCGCGCGGACAGCGGCCAGGCCTGCGTACATCAGCATCGCCAGGCCTTGGTCTGCGTGGCCTGGTCCGGATCGGTCGAAACCCCGGCACGCGCCGGGTAACATCAAGGGTCGTTAACGCCAGATGCTGTCGCCCCATGATGTTGTCGCTGAAAGACCACCTGCCCGCCTGGAGCCACCCGTGGCTGCACTACATCGGCATCGCCCTGCAGATCGTGCTGGTACTGGTGGTCGCCTGGCTGCTGCGGGTGCTTGCCCGCCGCCTGATCCGCCGCTTCGCCGAGCACTACACGCTGCCGCCGGAGATGGCGATGGGCGCGCGCCGGATCACCAGCTTCGTGGTCTATTTCAGCGCGCTGCTGTACATCCTCAGCCTGCTGGGTGCTTCGCCCTCGGTGCTGTGGACGGCCTTCACCGGTTTTGCCGCGGTGGGTGCTGTGGCGTTCTTCGCGGCGTGGAGCGTGTTGTCCAACATCTTCTGCACGCTGCTGATCTTCACCACGCGCCCGTTCCGCCTGCATGACTACATCGAGGTGCTGGAGAACGGCGAGAAGCCGGGCCTGAAGGGCCGGGTGATCGACGTGAACCTGATCTACACGACACTGCAGGAAACCGGCAACGGCCACGAGGGCACGGTGCTGCAGCTGCCGAACAACCTGTTCTTCCAGCGCACGGTGCGGCGCTGGCGCGATCCCTCGCACGTGCCGGGTGGCATCCAGGGCGACGGCTGAGGGAAGGTTTTTCTTTGCAGGGCTGCGCCCTGCACCTGCCGAAGCCGAAGCCGAAGCCGAAGCAACAGCAACAGCGGGCTATCCGTGGGTTGGCGGGGTGGGGCCGGTTGAGGGGGACGCCGTGAACCCATCCATGGGGGCTTGGTCGCGGCATCCATGCCGCTCACACCCCCTCAACCGGACCCACCCCGCCTTCGACAGACCTCCGCGATCTGTCGGAGCACGGGGATCCCGTTGCTGCGCAACGGGCTCTGACCCCAGAAGAATTTCGATATGTGACAGATGTGCCGACCAACGGTCGGCACCTACCAACAGCCGCCCGTCCCAGTAGATCCACGCCATGCGTGGATGAATTCATTCGATATCTGACAATTGTGCCGACCAACGGTCGGCACCCACCAACAGCTGCATTTGCCAGCAGCGCACGGAATCTGTCAGAGGCGGGGCGGTGTGGGTGGGCAGGACCGCAGGCGCCATGGATGGCGCCTACGAGCCCCCAGGGATGGGTTTACGGCGTGTCCTGACCACCCACACCGCCCCGCCATCCCACGGAATGCCGCTCTTGATCTTGCTTCGGCTTCGGCAGGTGCAGGGCGCAGCCCTGCAATACCCCCCCCCTTTACCTCAGCTGGCTGTCCTTGCTGCCGCGCCGGTTGTAGCCGGCATGCGCCTGCTCATCGTCGTCCAGTGCCTGCTGGCAGGCCACGCACAGCCGTACGCCGGGCACGGCCTCGCGCCGCGCCAACGGAATCGGCGCGTCGCATTCCTCGCAGTGTTCCAGACCCGGGCCCTGCCGCAGCTGGCGCCGCGCGCGAGCAATCGCATCGTCGACGGTGGCGTCGATCTGGTCCTGGACCGCGCCGTCTCCCGCCCATCCGGTGGCCATGGCCATCCTCCACAGGTGTGTCGCCTGATATGGGGACGATACACGCCGCCGCAAACGGCAGCGCGAAAAGGGGACGGAGGGGATCAAGTCGTTTGTGCCACAAACGACTTGATCCCCCTCCGTCCCCTTTTTGATTACCAGACCAGGTCGTCGGGGACCTGGAACTGGGCGTAGTACGCGTCGTCCTCGGCGTTGCCGGTGGAGATCTCGGCGGTCGAGCCCGGCTGGCCGTGGTCGACGATGATTGCTTCCGGGGCGCGCTCACGCACCTTCTCGGCGGCGGCACGCGGCAGCAGCGCATAACCCTCGCCCTGGGCGACGATCACCAGCACGCCCACCGACAGCGCCTTGCGCAGCTTGGGGTCGATCAGCAGGGTGCGGATCGCCGCGCCGTCGCTGAAGCGGTACTCGTCATCGCCCTTGTGGGGCACGGCATGGGCGGTGATGATCTGCTTCGCCTGCGCCTTCTGTTCAGCCAGCTTGGCCTGCGCATTTCGCTCGGCGGCCAGCGCACGGTCGCGCTCGACCTTCTCGGCGCGGGCGCGTTCAGCTTCGCGCTGGACCTCGGCGGAGGTCGATTCCGCCTTGCCCTGGCGGGCCTTGGCCTGGGCGCTCGCGGCGGCGCTGGCCTGCGACTTCTTGGCCAGGCCGGCCTTGAGCAATTGTTCCTGCAGCGCGTTGGGCTTTGCCATGGTCGTTGCGTACCGCGTGTAATCTTGGATGCCCCATTCTACCGACGCCCCGCCGCCCCTGCATGGCTGTCCTGAAGTACCTCACCGGCTATCCCGAACCCCTGGTCGCCCAGGTCAGCGAACTGCTGGCCCAGGGCAAGCTCGGCCCCTGGCTGCAGCAGCGCTACCCCGACCCGCACGAGGTACGCAGCGACCGCCAGCTGTACGACTACACGCAGGACCTGAAGGACCGCTACCTGCGCAAGTCGGTACCGCTGAACAAGGTCTGCTACGACAACACGCTGGAAGTCATCAAGCACGCGCTGGGCACCCATACCGCCATTTCCCGCGTGCACGGTGGCCGCCTCAAGGCCAGCCGCGAGATCCGCATCGCCACGGTGTTCCGCCAGGCGCCGGCGGCCTTCCTGCGCATGATCGTGGTGCATGAACTGGCCCACCTGAAGGAGGCCGACCACAACAAGGCCTTCTACCAGCTGTGCCAGCACATGGAACCGGAGTACCTGCAGCTCGAGTTCGATACCCGCCTGTACCTGACCGAACTGGCCAACCGCAGCCAGCGCTGACCGCCCGCAGCAGCTACACTGCGCGCCCCCTGACCGACCTGCCCGCCATGGAACCGACCCGCCTCGACAAACACCTGGCCGCCCTGCTCGGCATCCCGCGCGGCGAAGCGCGCCGCTACATCGAGGGCGGCTGGGTGACGGTCAATGGCGAAGTCGTCGAACAGCCCCAGCGCCAGGTCGATGAGAGCGCGGTGATCGTGATGGCCGAACAGGCCGAAGACACCAAGGCCGAGCGGGTCACCATGCTGCTGCACAAGCCGGCCGACGTCGCCGCCGAAACGCTGTGCGCAATGGTGAGCAGCGCCACCCGCAGCGAGCTCGATGCCAGCGACATCCGTCCGCTGCAGCGTCATTTCCATGGGCTGCAGCTGGCGGCATCGCTGCCGGCGGCCGACAGCGGCCTGGTGGTGGTCAGCCAGGACCCGGCCACCCTCGCCCATCTGCAGCGCAACCTGGGCCGCACCGAACAGGAATACCTGGTGGAAGTGGCCGAGGGTGGGCCCGAGCGCGGGCCGTGGCTGATGGCGCGCCTGCAGCACGAATCCGGTGGCGCCAAGGTCAGCTGGCAGAACGAGCAGCGCCTGCGCTTTGCCGGCAAGGGCCTGACCGCCAAGGGCTTGCGCACGGCAGTGGGCAACGCCGGGCTGCAGGTGGCCGCGGTTCGCCGCCTGCGCATCGGCCGCGTGGCGTTGGGGCCGCTGCCGCCGGCGCAGTGGCGCTACCTGGGCAGCGACGAGCGGTTCTGAGCTTCCGGGGTCAGAGCCCTTGCCTGTGGCAAGGGATCCGACCCCATCCGGGGCCGCAGGCACGGGCGCGGGTGGCATCCACGCACGGCGTGGATCTACCATCGATGGCATGAGCCCGTCCCTGCCGCCCTGGCGACGCGTGCTGCGCGTCGTTGCGATCATCATCGCCGCCCTGCTGTTGCTGGTGCTGTCCGGCCTGCTGCTGGCCGACCACCTGACGCCACAGGCACACGGGCCGGTCTCGCACGTGCTGCCGCTGCAGCCGGCACAGACCGCCATCGACCGCCAGCTGCTGCCCGAGCAGGAGGCCCACCCCGGCCAATCCGGCGTGGCCTTCCTCAGCGATGGCATGGACGCGTTCGCGGCACGCGCGAAGATCACCGAACAGGCCGGGCGCAGCCTGGACCTGCAGTACTACATCTGGCACGACGACCTGGTCGGCCACCTGATGGCCAAGGCCCTGTACGACGCCGCGGAACGTGGCGTGCGCGTGCGCATCCTGCTTGACGACATGAACGCCAAGGACAAGGACGCGCTGATGATGGCGCTCGATGCGCACCCCAACATCGAGATCCGCCTGTACAACCCGTTCCGCAACCGCAGCGGCATCGCGCGCACGCTGGAAATGATCCAGCGCGCTTTCAGCGTCAACCACCGCATGCACAACAAGAGCTGGATCGCCGACGGCCGCGTGGCCATCGTCGGTGGCCGCAACATCGGCGAGGAATATTTCAGCGCGCGCAACGACGTGAATTTCCAGGATCTGGACCTGGTGGTGGCCGGGCCGGCGGTGCAACAGGCCAACCGCATCTTCGACGACTACTGGAACAGCGACACCGCCATTCCCATCGCCGCGCTGGCCACCTACACCGATGCCCAGCTGCGCGCGCTGGTGCGCCAGTCCGATCGGGATGCGCTGCACGCCAAGGCACGGCCCTACCTGCAGCGGGTCGCTGATTCGCGTGCGCAGCGCCAGCCGGGCCCGGACCCGCTGCACTGGAGCGCCAACGTTCGCATCCTTTCCGACCCGCCGATGAAGCACCGCAACGATGCGCGTGATGACTGGCTGGTCAGCGCGCTGGTCGAAGAGCTGCAGTCCACCCGCCATACCGCGTTGCTGGTGTCGCCCTACTTCGTGCCTGGCGCGGATGGCCTGCAGGGCCTGTCGGCGATGGCCGCGCGTGGCGCCCAGGTGGGCGTGGTGACCAATTCGCTGGCCGCCACCGATGTGGCGGCCGTGCACGGTGGCTACATGGGCTACCGGGAGCCGCTGCTGAAGGCCGGCGTGCAGCTGTACGAACTGAAGGCGCACGGTGAGCCCGGCGAATCCAGCCTGTTCGGCAGCAGCGGCGCCAGCCTGCACACCAAGGCCTTCGTCATCGACGACCACCGCGGCTTCGTCGGCTCGTTCAACCTCGACCCACGCTCGGCCTACCTCAACACCGAAATGGGCGTGCTGTTCGATGACCCGGTGCTGGGAGCGCGGCTGCGCGAGGAATATCTGCGCCTGGCCGACCCGCTGCACAGCTGGTGGCTGGCGCTGGGTCCCGACGATGACCTGCGCTGGCTGGAACGGCAGCCACCGCCACATTGGGTGGGCCGCGAACCCGGCAGCACGCTGCGCGCGCGTGCGACCGCCCGCATCATCAGCTGGCTGCCGGTGGAATCGCAGCTGTAGCGCTTACGCGCCGCCCTCGCCGTGGGCGTCGTGCATGGCTTCGTCGAGGGTTTCCACGTTGCGCCCGTGCAGGCGCCGCCAGATCCAGCGCAGTGCGTGCGGCGGCGCCGAGGGCAGCTGCTCCAGCAGCGCCAGCATGCGTGCCTGGGTGCCGTGGCCATGCCGGCACAGCAGGCTGGCGGCCGCGGCCGCGCTGCCCAGGCGCAGGCTGTCGGCCAGCGCGCCTTCGGCATCGGCGGCCAGCGCCTGGTGCACCGGTTCGGGCAGGTCCCAGGCCGCCGCCACGCGCTGGGCCAGCGGCAGCGACCAGCGCTGCAGCAGGTCCAGGGCCAACGCCGGCGTCACCGTCTCGTTGCGTGCCTGTGCTTCCTGCAGCAGCTGGCGCATCACCAGCGCCGCGCCCAGCCCCTGCACCAGGCCGAGCCACTGCGCGGCGAAGGCATCGCCGAAGGTGACCGTGCGCGCATGGTCCGCCGCCGCGCGCGAAGCCAGCAGCGCGTGCTCCCAGATGATCGCGCTGAACTGCGGAAACACCTCGCACTGCACCTGCATGACCGGCTGCACCAGCACGGCACTGATGATCTGCCGCACGCCTTCGGTGCCGACCAGGGTCACCGCCCGCTGCAGGCTGTCCACCGGCCGTTCGTGCACCTTGTAGGCCGGGCTGTTGGCGATGCGCAGCAGGTTGCCGGTCAGCACCGGGTCCTGGCCGATGATCGCGGCCATCACCCGTGCCGAGGCCACCTCGTCATTGACGGTCTGGATCAGCTGCGGCAGCAGCTGCGGGCGCCGCGGCAGCTGCCGGGTCGCCCAGTCGCGGTCCTGCAGCGCGCGGTCCACTGCGTCGGCCAGCGCGGACGGGCCGGGCGTGGCCGGCTCACCTGCCAGATGCGGGTACAGCGCCAGGGCATGCAGGCCACGCTGCAGGTGCGCGGCGACCTCCGCCGGCGGCAGCGCCTCGCCCTGCAGGCTGGCTGCAGCGGCGGCCACGGCCTGCCGTGGTGCCGTCGCCAGGCGCACCGGGTCCGTACCGGACAGCCGGGACACCCATCCCACCAGCGTTTGCCACCAGGCCGGCCTCATCCGGATCGGCCCTGTCGTTGCACTGCTGCTGCCACTGACTGCCCCTGCGCGTTCTTCACATCGGCCACCTGCCGTCGACGCTGCATCGGCCGCACTTTCATCTTCTTTAACCCGGACCGCTCGGATCTGCACGGCAGATGCCGGGGGAATGGACTAGAATGGCGCCGCGCGACCCGTCCCCCAGCCATGACGACGTCGCTTTTTTTGTTTTGGGACCCTACCGTTCACTGGCAGTTCGCTGCAGTTCGCCGCTGATCGCGCCATCGGAGACGCCATGCTATTCGAAACCCTCGCCACCACCGGCCACGAACAGGTTGTGTTCTGCCACAACCAGGATGCCGGCCTGCAGGCGATCATCGCCATCCACAACACCACCCTGGGCCCGGCCCTGGGCGGCGTGCGCATGCGCCCCTACGCCAGCACCGACGAGGCGCTGGCCGACGTGCTGCGGTTGAGCCGGACGATGACCTACAAGAATGCGCTGGCGGGCCTCAATGTCGGTGGCGGCAAGGCGGTCATCATCGGTGACCCGAAGGTGGACAAGACCGAAGTGCTGTTCCGCGCCTTCGGCCGCTACGTCGATTCGCTGGGCGGCCGCTACATCACCGCCGAAGACGTCGGCACCGACGTCAACGACATGGAAAACATCTACCTGGAAAGCCAGTTCGTGACCGGCGTGCACCAGGTCCACGGCGGCTCCGGCGACCCGGCGCCGTTCACCGCCTATGGCGCGCTGCAGGCGCTGATGGCGTCGCTGCGCTTCAAGTTCGGCCACGAGGAAGTGGGCAAGACCAGCATCGCCGTGCAGGGCCTGGGCCATATCGGCATGGAGCTGGTCAAGCTGCTGCGCGACCGCGGCGCCAAGCTGTACGTGACCGACCTGGACAGCAGCCTGGTCGATCGTGCGGTCAGCGATTTCGGTGCCGAGGCGGTCAAGCCGGACGAGATCCACGAGGTCAACGCCGACGTGTTCGCACCGTGCGCGCTGGAAAGCGCGATCAATGCCGACACCCTGCCGCGCATCAAGGCCAAGATCATCTGCGGCACCGCCAACAACCAGCTGTCCAGCCTGGAAATCGGCGATGAACTGCATGCGCGCGGCATCCTCTACGCGCCCGACTATGCGGTCAACGCCGGTGGCGTGATGAACGTGTCGCTGGAGATCGACGGCTACAACCGTGAACGCGCGATGCGCCTGATCCGCAGCATCTACCACAACCTCACGCGCATCTTCGAGCTGTCCCAGCGCGAGAACATCGCGCCGCAGCGTGCGGCCGACCGCATCGCCGAAGCGCGCATCCTGTCCATCGGCAAGCTGAAGATGCCGCTGGGCCGCAGCACCCCGCGCCTGGGCAACCTGCGCGGCGGTTGATCCGCCCCACCGCGGGACACGGGGAATGCCGGCCAGCGGCCGGCACTACCGGGTAACCCCGATCAGAAAGCGGCGCTGTAACGCAGCGCCACCTGGCGCAGATCCCCACGCGGACCGAAGCGCTGGTCGTAGCCGAAGCCCAGCCGCGTGTTGCGGCTCAACCACGATTCCACCGATACGCCGAACAGGCCGCCGGAACGCGTCGGCTGCAGGCCGGCCATCGGTGCCCATGCGTCGACGCCGACGAAGCTCGCATCCGCATCCAGGCCCTGGCTGGACAGCAGCTGCTGCCACTCGGCATAACCGCGCAGCGACCAGCCGCGCCACTCGCGCTCGGCGCGCACACCGGCCAAGGCCTGGCTGCGGCTGCTGATCCCGCCCTGCGTGCGCAGGCCGAAGCCCAGCCCGCCCTGTTCGCTGAAGCGATCGTTGTCGACCCGCGCGTAGTCGGCGCCCACGTAGGGGGTCAGCGCTGCATGCGCCGACCCGAAGCGGTAGCCGGTCTCCACGCTGGCCATGCTGAAGCTGCCGCCGTAGCGCGCATTGACGCCGTACTGGCCGGCTCCCAGCAGCAGCTGGCGATCGATCTGGCGGGTGAACTGGCCGGCGCCCACCTGGCCCAGCGCGTAGGCACCACCACTGCTCCAGCCCGCATACAGCTGCGCCTGCGACTGCCGGTCACGCCCGCGGTCGCCGCCCCAGCTGCTGTTGCTGTAGCTGCGCAGTTCGCCGAAGGCGAAGCCGAGCACGCCGTTGCCGCCCATCGCCACGTCCTGGCCCATCATCCAGCCGCGGGTGTCGGTGCCGCTGGCCGAGAAGCTGCCCTGGCCGGCATCGCCCAGCGCGTTCTGCCAGGTGCCGCCCAGCCGCGGAGCGGCCTGGACCTGGCCGAAGCGGGCCGACAATGCACGGCGGCCCAGGTCGATGCTGTCGAACGTGGCCGCCGCGGCCAGCGCATGCGCCTTGCCGGACAGGCTGTCGAGGCTGGCCTGCAGGGCCTGGTTGCCTTCCACCCGCTGCAGCGCGGCCGCGCCATCGGCGAAGGAGGCCGAGCCGGCGCCGAGATCGAGGCGCTCGAACGCTGATTCCACCCGCAGCGCCGAGGCCAGCGCGGCGTTGGAGGCGCGCGCCACGCTGGCGGCCTGGGTGACGTTGATGCGGTCGGTGACCAGCACCACGTTGTCGCTGCCGTAGGTCAACGAACTCTGCAGCAGGGTGCCCTGCGGCAGGCTGTTGCTGACCGCGTCGAAGCGGCCGGTGACGCCCTGGCCGGCATGCAGCACGGTCTGGGTGCGGCCATCGGCGGCCACGTAGCCGCTGACGATGCTGGCCACGTGCACGTCGCCGCCCTGCAGGGTGGCCGTGCCGGTGATCTCCAGCGGGTTGGAACCCAGCGAAATGCTCAGCCGTGCACCGGCACGATGCAGGTAGTTGCCCTCGATGGTGGCGCTGGTATTGGCATTGCGCAGGATGACGGTGGCGCCGTTGTCGACGTTGCCGCGGATCCGGCTGGTGCCGGTCATGAACTGCAGCGCGGCGCCCTCGGGCACGCCGGCCTGCGGCACCACGACCACGTTGGAGGTGATCGACCCGCCATCGCGCAGCGCCAGCGTGCCCTGCTCGATGCGGGTTTCGCCGGTGTAGGTGTTGGTGCCCGACAGCCCCAGCGCGCCGACGCCCTGCTTGACCAGGCCACCGCTGCCGCTGATGTCGTTGCTCCAGACCGAATCCAGGCCGGTCTGCGAGACGTTGACCACGGCATTGCCCCAGTCGAACTTCGCCGGCCCGTTGATGGCCTTGGCGATGTTCAGCAGGCCATAGCCGAAGGTGCTGTCCACGCCGGGCGCACCCAGGTCGGTGGCGGTGCCGAGCAGGGTCTGCCGTACCAGGTCGTTGCTGAAGTACGGGTATTTCTGCCAGACCACGGCCGCCGCACCGGACACCAGCGGCGCGGCGAACGAGGTGCCGTAGTTCCACAGCAGGGTGGAGCCGGTCGGGTAATTCGGATTGACGAAGATCGCCGCACCGGGTGCCGCCAGGCAGTAGCTGGCCGCCACGCCGCAGGCGTTGGCATAGCCGGCCAGCTTGCTGGGGTCGGTGGAATCGACCGCGGTCACCGCCAGCCAGCCACGCTCCAGGTCGGCGGCCGGGCGCGAATTGTTCGGGCCGGCCTGGCTGGGCAGAGCCGCCATGTCCGACGGGTTGGCCTTGGATTCATTGCCGGTGGCGAACACCACCAGGCCGTTGTTGCCGATGATGAAGGGACGGTACTCGGCCGCGATCGGGGCGGTGGCCGCGGCATTGGTCCAGTACAGCCCGCCCCATGAGTTGTTCATGATCTTCACGCCCTGGTTGATCAGGTCCTGGTGGACCCCCGCCAGGCCAAGCGCGCCATCGACCTCGTTGCCGTTGCCCGACCCATCGTCGGTCGGCCGCGTGTCGGAAATGATCCGCGCCGAGACGATCTGCGCGTTCGGCGCGATGCCTCCCGGCCACGACCCGAAGGCCTTGCCCGCCGCCAGTTCAGCCACCGCCGTACCGTGGCCGACCACGTCATCGTTGTTGAGGTTGTTGCTGCGCGGATCCACGTAGCTGTAGTTGGCCAGCACCCGCCCGCTCAGGGTGGGATGGTTGCGCTGCACGCCCGAATCGACGATGCCGATGCGCACGCCGCTGCCATCCAGCCCCGCGCTGCGCGCTGCGTCGGCCTTGGTGATGGACAGGTGCGCGTTGATCGCCGGTTCGGCCGGCTGGGTGGGCGTGGTCGGCGGAGGCGTGGTGGGCGGCGGCGGGGTGGTCGGTGGGGGATCGACGCGCACGTTGCTGCCGCCGCCTCCGCCGCCACATGCCGTCAATGCAACCACCAATGCCGATCCCAGGACCGACCGTGCCATCGTCTTGCGTTCCATCGATTCCTTCCCATGAACGTTGGCCTGCCAAGCTCCCTGCAGGCATCAAGGGCTGCCCGGCGGCAGCCATCCCCGACCCTCTATACTTGGGCCGACCCCCACGCAGTCTGCCGGGAAACAGCGCTGCATCCAACAGCCGCCGTCTCCTTTCCGAACATTGCTTACGCATCAACGAGATTGCCATGTCCAACATCGTCATCGCCGCCGCCAAGCGCACCGCCATCGGCTCCTTCCTCGGCCAGTTCAACGGCGTGCCCACCCCGACCCTCGGCGCGGCCGCCATCGCCGCTGCCCTTGAACAGTCCGGGGTTCCGGCCAGCGACGTCTCCGAGGTCCTGATGGGCTGCGTGCTGCCGGCCAACCTCGGCCAGGCGCCGGCCCGCCAGGCCGCCATCGCCGCGGGCATCCCGCTGTCGGCCGGTGCCACCACGCTGAACAAGGTGTGCGGCTCGGGCATGAAGACCATCATGCTCGGCCATGACCTGATCAAGGCCGGTTCGGCCACGGTCGTGGTCGCCGGCGGCATGGAATCGATGTCCAACGCCCCGCACATGCTGCCCAATTCGCGCACCGGCAACCGCTTCGGCAACTTCCAGGCGGTGGACCACATGGCCCACGACGGCCTGGTCAACGCCTACGACGGCAAGGCCATGGGCGAGTTCGCCGAATGCGCGGTGGACAAGTACCAGTTCACCCGCGAGGAGCAGGACGCCTACGCCATCGAATCGGTGCGCCGTGCCCAGGCCGCGCAGGCCAATGGCGCATTCGCCGACGAGATCGTCGCGGTGAAGGTCGCCACCCGCAAGGGTGAGGTCGAGTTCGCCACCGACGAGCAGCCGGGCCGTTCGGACATCGCCAAGATCCCGACCCTGCGCCCCGCATTCAAGAAGGACGGCAGCGTCACCGCCGCCAGCTCGTCCAGCATTTCCGACGGCGCCGCTGCCGTGGTCCTGCTGACCGAGGATGACGCCACCGCGCGCGGCATC
Organism: Stenotrophomonas sp. SAU14A_NAIMI4_5; assembly: GCF_003086795.1. NCBI lineage: Bacteria > Pseudomonadati > Pseudomonadota > Gammaproteobacteria > Lysobacterales > Lysobacteraceae > Stenotrophomonas > Stenotrophomonas sp. SAU14A_NAIMI4_5. The sequence continues at coordinate 3,206,313 of NZ_CP026003.1, forward strand.
ACCCCGCTGGCGCGCATCGTCGGCCATGCCACCCATTCGCAGGAACCGGAGTGGTTCACCACCGCCCCGATCGGCGCGATCCACAGCCTGCTGCAGAAGACCGGCTGGACGCTGGACCAGGTGGACCTGTTCGAGATCAACGAAGCCTTCGCCGTCGTCGCCATGGCGCCGATGCGTGAACTGGGCATCCCGCATGCGAAGATCAACGTGAATGGCGGTGCCTGCGCGCTGGGCCATCCGATCGGTGCGTCCGGTGCGCGTCTGGTGGTAACCCTGGTCAACGCCTTGCGCACGCACGGCGGCAAGCGCGGCATTGCCACGCTGTGCATCGGTGGTGGCGAAGCAACGGCCATCGCCATCGAATTGATCTAAAAGGGATTAACGCTGATTTCGCAAAAATGAATGCGGGATCGCTTGACAGCCAAACGTGGCTTGTCATCATGTTGTCGGCGCGCAGTTGCGCGTTGCCTAATTCAACGACGAGGATTCACACAATGAGCATCAACAAGCTGCTGGTCGCTATGTCCCTGGCCCTGGCCCTGGCCGCCTGCTCGAAGCAGGAAGCTGCCCAGGACGCCGCTGCTTCGGCCAACGAAGCCGCCACCGAAGCCCAGGCTGCTGCCGACCAGGCCGCCGCTGCTGGCGCCCAGACCGCCGACGCTGCCCAGCAGGCTGCTGACACCGCCGCCACCGCTGCCGACGCTGCGACCGACGCTGCTGCCCAGACCGGCGCTGCTGCTACCGACGCTGCTGCTGAACAGGCCAAGGACGCTGCCAAGGCTGCCGAAGGCACCGCCGAGCAGGCCAAGGACGCCGCTGAAGAAGCCAAGAAGTAATAACTTCTTTCTTCACGCTGTTCTGGAAAAGCCGCTGGTTCGCCAGCGGCTTTTTCTTTGCCTGAAGGGCGCCGCCGCACCACCACCGGGCCTTCACGACGGCATGAATAGGCTGGCGTCCCCATCCATTGCAGCACTGGAGACCGCCATGAAGATCCGTCCGCTGACCACCCCCCTGCTGGCCGCCTCCCTGCTGCTGGCCCTGGCCGCCTGCAAGGGCCCGGAGGCCGAACAGGCCAGGCAGGACGCTGCACAGGCCGCCGACAGCGCTGGCGCCGCCGCCCGCGAAGCCGTGGACAAGGCCGCCGCCGCCACCCGCGAAGCCGCCGACAAGACTGCCGAAGCGTCCGAGCACGCCGCCGCCGACACCCAGCAGGCGCTGGACAATGCCGCCGACGCGACCGCCAACGCCGCCGACCAGGCCAAGGCCGCCGCCACCGATGCCGCCGCCCACGCCAGCGACGCCACCGCGACCGCCGCGCAGAAGGTCGCCGACAAGGCCCGCGACGTCGCCGCCGACGCCAAGGCCAACGCCGCCAAGGAAGAAGCCAAGCACTGACCCACCGCTGCGCTCGCCGGCATGGCCCGGCGCTACCGGGCATTAACGCTCGCCGGGCATGGCCCGGCGCTACCGCATACAGGAAAAGCCGCGGCATTGCCGCGGCTTTTCTGCTTCTGCTCTTCCGTTGATTCCGTGGTGGACGCGCCCGGAAACCGTCCGGGGCCGCGCGGGTGGGTTGCGCAGGGGCGTAAGCGCCATGGATGGCGCGCTCGAGCCTACAAGGACGTATTCACGGCGTCCCCTGCGCACCCCACCCGCGCGGCCCCAAGCGATCCAGATGCCGCACGACCACCACGAGGGGCTCCGCCGTTGGCCGCCTACTGCGGCAGCGCCCGCGCCATCATTGCCCCCACATCCACCCCCGCCGGCAGCGTCCCGAACACCAACCCATGCTCACCCTGCAGCCGGCTGCGCACGAACACCCCGGCCATCGGGCTGCGCGCCCGCAACAGCAGCGCCGCCTGCAGCAGCAGCACCGTGCGCTCGCAGAACAACCGCGCCTGCGATTCATCCGGCGCCGGCGCCGACGCCCAGCGCTGCAGTGCCGCCGCATAACCGGTGTCGCGATCGGCGACCGCTTCCAGCTCCGCACGAAGCGCCAGCAGCACCTCCGGCTCACGCCCCAGCGCGCGCAGCACGTCCAGGCACTGCACGTTGCCGCTGCCTTCCCAGATCGAATTCAACGGCGCCTGCCGGTACAGCCGCGGCAGCATCGACTCCTCCACGTAGCCGGCACCGCCCAGGCATTCCTGCGCCTCGTTGACGAACGCGGCCGCGCGCTTGCACACCCAGTACTTGCCCAGCGCCGTGCCCAGCCGCGCCAGCGCGGCCTCCTGCGGGTCGCTGCCGGCGCAGTCGACCGCGCGCGCGATGCGCATGGCCAGCACCGTCGCCGCTTCCGATTCCAGCGCCAGGTCTGCCAGCACGTTCGCCATCAGCGCGTGTTCCACCAGCGGCTTGCCGAATGTGCGGCGGTGGCGCGCGTGGTGCAGCGCCTGCGCCAGGGCCATGCGCATTTCGGCGGCCGCACCGAGCATGCAGTCCAGCCGCGTCATCATCACCATGCCGATGATGGTGGCCACGCCCCTGCCCTCCTCGCCCACGCGCCACGCCTGCGCGCCGCAGAACTCCACTTCGCTGGACGCGTTGGACCAGTCGCCCAGCTTGTCCTTCAGGCGCATCAGGTGGAAGGCATTGCGATCGCCATCGGCCAGCCGCCGCGGCATCAGCAGGCAGGTCAGCCCACCCGGCGCCTGCGCCAGCACCAGGAAGCCATCGGACATCGGCGCCGAGAAGAACCACTTGTGCCCGACCAGGCGGTAGCGTTCGCCATCGATGGGCTCAGCCCGCGTGCTGTTGGCGCGCACGTCCGAACCGCCCTGCTTTTCGGTCATGCCCATGCCCAGGGTGATGCCGGCCTTGTCGGCCACCGGCACGTCGCGTGCGTCGTACACGGGTGAGGCCGCCTTGCGCGCCCACTCGGCCAGGTGCGGCTGCGCCTGCAGCACTGCCACCGCGGCATGGGTCATGGTCAGCGGGCAGCTGGTGCCGGCTTCCGCCTGGTGGTGCAGGTAGCTCAATGCCGCCCGCGCGACGTGCACGCCGGGCTGTGGCTCATGCCAGGACAGCCCGGACACGCCATGCTGCTTGGCCGCGTGCATCAACTGGTGGTACGCCGGGTGGAAGTCCACGGTATCGATGCGGTGGCCCTGCGCATCGTGCGTGCGCAGCCGTGGCCGGTCGCGGTTGGCATCGAAGCCCAGCTGGTAAAGCTGGTTGCCGGCCAGCCCGCCATATATCCCCAGCCGCGGCGCGAAAGCGGCCGCGCCCTCGCGCTGCACCGCTTCCATCAGCGCCACGTCGTCGGTCCACAGCTGGCGGCCCGCAAACGGCGGCGGCTGGTTCAGCACCACGTGGGTTTCAAAGGGCGCGCTGCTGCTGAAGCTCGGTCCGTTCATCGGTTCCATCCTGCGGGCGAGAAGGCTGCGCGCCGATTGTGCAGCATCGTCCGGCAACCCCGCGTTCAGGCCGGTTCTCGCCCCGTGCACGAGCACCGCGCGACAGTGCAGGCATGGCAGTCAAAGACGATCTGGTGGTACTTCGCCCCGAAGGGCTCTACTGCGCCGCGGGCGATTTCCACATCGACCCGTGGCGGCCGGTGCCGCGCGCGGTCATCACCCACGGCCACGGCGACCACGCCCGGCCCGGCATGGGCGAATACCACTGCAGCCCCGGCAGCGCGCCGATCCTGCGCTGGCGGCTGGGCGACGTACCGCTGCAGGTCCATGCCGAAGGCCAACCGTTCACCCTGGGCAAGGTGCAGGTATCGCTGCATCCGGCCGGCCACGTGCTGGGTTCCTCGCAGGTGCGCATCGACGACGGCCGCCAGGTCTGGGTCGCCTCCGGCGACTACAAGCGCCAGCCCGATCCCACCTGCGCGCCGTTCGAAGTGGTGCCCTGCGATACCTTCATCACCGAAGCGACCTTCGCACTGCCGATCTACCGCTGGCCCGATACCGCCGCGGTGGCCGCCGAGATCGTGGCGTGGCGCAGGGAATGCGCGCAGCGCGGCGAAGCGGCCGTGCTGCTCTGCTACTCGCTGGGCAAGGCGCAACGCGTGCTCGGCGAACTGCTGCCGCTGGATGACACGCCGGCGTGGCTGCACGGTGCGGTGGCCAACGGCGTTGCGGTGTACCGCGAGGCGGGCATCCCGATGCTGGAAACGCTGACCGTGGCCGAACAGGGCCGCCAGCCGGAGGCGGCCGGCAAGCTGATCATCGCCCCGCCCTCGGCCGCCGGCACGCCCTGGCTGCGCCGTTTCGGCCGCCATCAGCTCGGTTTCGCCTCGGGCTGGATGCAGCTGCGCGGCAACCGCCGCCGGCGCAACGTCGATCGCGGCTTCGTGGTGTCCGACCATGCCGACTGGCCCGCTCTGCTGCAGACCATCGAGCAGACCGGCGCATCGCGGGTGATCGCTACCCATGGCAATACCGATGCGCTGATCCCGTTCCTGCGCGAACGCGGGGTGGCCGCGGAGGCCTTCCGCACCGATTTCGGGAGCGAGGAATGAAGGCCTTCGCCGCGCTCTACCAGCGGCTGGACCGCAGCACAGCCACGCTGGACAAGCGCGCGGCCCTGGTCGACTACTTCGCCCACGCCGGCGCGCACGACGCGGCCTGGGCGCTGTTCCTGCTCAGTGGCGGCAAGGTCGGCGGCGCACGCCGGAAGATCGCTGCCAGCGGCGAGCTGCGCGCCTGGGTGAGCGAGGAGTCGGGGCTGCCGGCGTGGCTGGTCGAAGACAGCTACGCGCAGGTCGGCGACCTCGCCGAAACACTGACCCTGCTGCTGGATGATCCGGCGCAGCCCGCCCCCGACCGCGCACTGGCCGACTGGATCGAACAGCATCTGCTGGCCGTGGCCAACCAGCCCGAGGACGTGCGCCGTGCCGCCGTGGTGGCCGGCTGGCGGCAGCTGCCGGCCAGCGAACGCCTGGTGTTCAACAAGCTGCTGACCGGCGCGCTGCGCGTCGGTGTTTCGCAGCGGCTGGTGCAGCAGGCACTGGCCGAATGGTCGGGACTGGACATTGCCCGCATCGCCCAGCGCATGCTCGGTGAGTGGGTGCCCACGCCGGGCCTGCTGGCACAACTGCTGTCACCGGAGGAGCTGCCGCTGGACCGCCAGCAGCCCTACCCGTTCTTCCTCGCCTCACCGCTGGAAGGCGAGCCGCAGGAACGCCTGGGCGCGATCGACGACTGGCTGCTGGAATGGAAGTGGGATGGCATCCGCCTGCAGCTGCTGCGCCGCCAAGGTGAAGTGGCGTTGTGGTCGCGCGGCGAGGAGCGGCTGGACGGACGCTTCCCCGAGATCGAACAGGCGGCAGCGGCGCTGCCCGATGGCTGCGTGATCGATGGCGAGCTGCTGGCCTGGGATGAGGCCGACGACGCGCCACGCGCATTCACCGCGCTGCAGACGCGCATCCAGCGCCGCAAGCCAGGTGCGGCAACGCTGCGCAACACGCCGGTGCGCGTGCTCGCCTACGACCTGCTGGAACGCGATGGCCAGGACCTGCGCGAACTGCCGCTGCAGCAGCGGCGCGCACAACTGGCCGAACTGGTCGGCGCGCTCGGCGATGCACGTATCCAGCTGTCGCCCGATGTGCACGCCGACGATTGGGCGCATGCCGCGGACCTGCGCGAAGCATCGCGCGAGCGCGGTGTCGAAGGGCTGATGCTCAAGCGCCGTGATTCGATCTACCAGGCCGGGCGCCGCCGCGGCGATTGGTGGAAGTGGAAGGTCGACCCGCTGACCATCGACGCGGTGCTGCTGTATGCGCAGGCCGGCCACGGCAGGCGCAGCACGCTGTACACCGATTACACCTTCGGCGTCTGGGACGGCGACACCCTGGTACCGGTGGCCAAGGCCTATTCCGGGCTGGACGACAAAGAGATCCTGGCGCTGGACCGCTGGATCCGCGCCAATACCCGCGAACGCTTCGGGCCGGTGCGCAGCGTGCGCGGCGAGCAGGTATTCGAGCTCGGCTTCGAAGCGGTCAACCGCAGCGCGCGGCACAAATCCGGCATCGCCGTGCGCTTCCCGCGCATCCTGCGCTGGCGCCAGGACAAGCCGGCCAGCGAAGCCGACCAGCTGGCGACCCTGCAGGCCCTGGCGCGATGAAGCGCAGCGATGCGCTGCAGCGGCTGCAGGCCTGGTTCGGCAGCCGTGGCTGGAAACCCCTGCCGTTCCAGCGCGCGATGTGGCGCCATTACCTGGCGGGCAGCTCGGGCCTGCTGCACACCCCGACCGGCAGCGGCAAGACGCTGGCCATGTTCGGCGGACCGCTGCTGCAGGCGATGATCGATCCGCTGCCGGCGCCGCCGCGGGCCAATGCGGTGCGCCCGCTGCAGGTGCTGTGGGTGACGCCGCTGCGGGCGCTGGCCAGCGACACTGCACGCGCCCTGCAGGCGCCGATCGAGGGCCTGGGTCTGGGCTGGAAGGTCGGCCTGCGCAGTGGCGACGCCAGCAGCCGCGACCGTCGCCTCGCACGCGAAGGCCGCATCGATGTGCTGGTGACCACGCCCGAGTCGTTGGCCCTGCTGCTCAGCTACCCCGACACGCTGGAGCGCATGCGCCAGCTGCGCTGCGTGGTGGTGGACGAGTGGCACGAACTGATGGGCAACAAGCGCGGCGTGCTGCTGCAGCTGAATCTCGCGCTGCTGCGCGATACGGCACCGGCGATGCAGCTGTGGGGCCTGTCGGCCACGCTGGGCAACCTGCCGCAGGCGCGCGACGTGCTGCTGCCCGGCATGCCCGACACGGTGCAGGTGGAAGGCGCACGACAGCGACCGGTGGCGATCAGCAGCCTGCTGCCCGCCAGCGGTGAGCGCTTCCCGTGGGCCGGGCATCTCGGCCTGGGCCAGCTGTCGCGCGTGCTCGATGCGCTGATGTCCGCGCGCAGCAGCCTGCTGTTCACCAACACGCGCGCGCAGGCCGAACTATGGCACCAGGCGCTGGCGGCGGTCTGGCCGGAAGACGCGCAGACGCTGGCCCTGCACCACGGCTCGCTCGACGCGGGCCTGCGCCAGCAGGTGGAAGACGGCCTGCGCGCGGGCACGCTGCGCTGCGTGGTGGCCACCTCCAGCCTCGACCTCGGCGTGGACTTCCCCGAAGTGGACCAGGTGCTGCAGCTGGGCAGCCCGAAGGGCGTGGCGCGCCTGCGCCAGCGTGCGGGGCGCGCGCGACATCGGCCCGGGGCAAGCGGCAGCGTGCTGTGCGTGCCCACCCATGCCCTGGAGCTGGCCGAGTACGCCGCCGTGCGGCGCGCCCTGCGCGAAGGCATCACCGAACCGCGCACGCCACCCACGCTGTCACTTGACGTGCTGGCCCAGCATGCGGTCAGCCGTGCGCTGGCCGGTGGCTTCAACGCCGATGCGCTGCTTGCGCAGGTACGACGCACGCATGCGTTCGCCGAGCTGCAGGACACGCAGTGGCAGGACGTGCTCGCGTTCATCGTGCAGGGTGGCCGCGCTTTGGCGCAGTACCCCGAGTACCACAAGGTCGTGCTGGACGAGGATGGCCGCTACCGCATGCATGATCGCCGCCAGGCACTGCGCCACCGGCTGTCGATCGGCACCATCAGCAGCGATGGCAGCGTGCGCGTGCAGTTCCTGCGCGGCGGTGGTCTCGGCGCGGTGGAGGAACAGTTCGCCAGCCGCCTGCGCCGCGGCGATCGCTTCCAGTTCGCCGGCCGCCTGCTGGAGCTGGTGCAGCTGCGCGACATGACCGCCTACGTGCGGCTGGCACGTGGCAGCGGCAGCGGCGTGGTGCCACGTTGGCAAGGCGGCCAGCTGCCGTTGTCGCTGGCCCTGGGGCGCGAGCTGGAAGCGGTGCTGTCCGGTGCCGACAACAGCGCCGAGGCGCGCTGGCTGGCGCCACTGCTTGGCCTGCAGGATGACCTGTCGGAACGACCCGCGCCTTCGCGGCTGCTGGTGGAAGACGTGCGCCGTCGCGAAGGGCAGTTCCTGTTCGTCTATCCCTTTGCGGGGCGCCACGTGCACGAGGCGCTGGCGGCACTGCTGTCGCTGCGCCTCACGCGCCTGCAGCGCAACAGCATCGGCTATGCGGTGAATGATCACGGCCTGGTGCTGGCGCCGGCAGAGCCGATCGAACGCGATGCAGCGGCGTGGCAGGCGCTGTTCGATCCGACCGACCTGCTCGACGATCTGCGCGCTGCAGTGAACCTTGGCGAGCTGGCACGCCGGCAGTTCCGTGGCATCGCCCGCGTCGCCGGCCTGCTGGTGCCGAGCCTGCCCGGCGGCATGCCGCGCTCGCTGCGCCAGCTGCAGGCCTCGGCGGGCCTGCTGTACGACGTGCTGCGCGAACACGACCCGGGCCACCTGCTGCTGGCGCAGGCCGAACAGGAAGTCCTCACCGATGCACTCGACCTGCCCGGCCTGCAGCATGCGCTGCAGCGTATCGGCACGCAGGTGGTGTCACTGCTGCAGCCGCCGACGCTGACACCGCTGGGTTTCCCGCTGTGGGCCGAGCGCCTGCGCGGGCAGTTCAGCAATGAAGACTGGCGCACCCGCGTACAGCGCGCGGCACAGCAGCTGGAGCGCCGCCATGGCCACTGAATTGCCGGTGCAGCTGGGCGGCGAGCCGATGTGCCTGCTCGGCGCGCGTGCATTGTGGTGGCCGGCACGCCAGGCGCTGCTGATCGCCGACCTGCACCTGGGCAAGGCCGATGTGTTCCGTCGCGCCGGCATCGCCCTGCCCAGCGGCGGTACTGACGGCGACCTGCAACGCCTGCAGGCGCTGGTGCAGCAGCAGGAGTGTCGCGAACTGTGGATCCTCGGCGACATCCTGCACGGGCCCGCGCATCGCGCGGCCTGGCATCGGCAATGGCTCGGCTGGCGCGAGCAACATGCCGCACTGGACGTACACGTGGTGCGCGGCAACCATGACCGGCAGCTGCCGCATGCAGCGCTGCAGGTACAGATCCACGACGACCTGCGGCTGGGACCGTTCCTGCTCTGCCACGAGCCGCGACAGGCTGACGATACCCATGTGATCGCTGGCCACGTGCATCCACAGGTCGCCCTGCCGGCTTTGCGGCGGCGCTTTCCTGCATTCTGGCTGCGGCAGGCACAGACGGTGCTGCCCGCGTTCTCGGCATTCACCGCCGGTGTGGTGCCACCGCGGCAAAGCGGCGAACAATGGATCGCCTGCGTGGACAACCAACTGGTCGCGCTGCCCGTGCGATGACGACGGGCGGACGGACCTGCGCCGGGTTCAGGCCGGGCGCGCGAGCAGTTCCGGCATCATCCGGAAATCAGCTTTGTTGTCATCGCTGTGGCGTGGCAGTGCCTGGATGGCGACCAGCATTTCCCGCGCGCAGGTACGGATGCGCGCATGGTGCGCTGGTGCCGAATGGCTGATCAGGCTGCCCACATGGAACTCGAACACATCTTCCAGGACGTCGGGCTGGTCCTCGTGCAGCATCTGCAGCAGACCCCTCAGCTTGCAGATTTCCGATTCCAGCTCATCGACCGCGAACAACATGGCATCCTCCTCGAATACTGCGGCGCATCCGGGCCGCAACAGGCCGCGACGGCAGTGCCGCCCGGCCACGCGCGATGTCTGATCACGGAAAGGAAAACGGGCGACGCGCCAATGGCGTGCTCCCCTCTTCTCGCATATCCAGGGTGATGTGTTCGTTAATTGCCGTGACGACGCGGTTCAGGCACGCAGCGGAATCGGGCTGATCGGCAGGCCTGCCGGGGCCTGTGCAAGCGCGTCGATGAAAGCCGGATCCAGCGCCATCGCACCGAACCAGCCGTGCTGGGTGCCACTGAGCACGCGCAGCATGTGGCCACGCCCGCCGGGCATGCGTCCCATCGGGCCGAGCAGCACATCGCGCGCCTTGGCCCACACGTCGCGGTCGGACTGGAACAACGGGGTCAGCCAGCGGCTCCAGCGCTGGTAGACCGCCACGTGTGCGCGGCGCTGCGCCTGGTAGGCCAGCAGCGCCGCCTCGCCGCCACCGTGCGTGCGCAGTGCATCGCGCAGGGCCAGCGCGTCCAGCAGGGCCATGTTGACGCCCTGCCCCAGCTGCGGGCTCATCGCATGCGCGGCATCGCCGGCCAGCACCAGGCGGCCCTGGTGCCAGCGCTTCATCACCGCATCGCGGTAGACCGCACGGGCCAGCTGGCCGGCGTCCTGCAGGTGAGCGAAACGTGCACTGGCCTGTGGCCACAACGCGTGCAGCTCGTCCAGCCACGGCGCCATGCCATCGGCCTGCCAGCGCTCGAAATCCGCGCGCGGCAGGCTCCAGAAGAAACTCAGGCGCGGCGTGCCGTCGCCCGGCCGCGTGCCGACCGGCAGCAGCCCGATCATCCTGCGCGCGGCCACGTAGCGCTGGCGCAGCTCGCTCATGTGCGGCCAGTCTTCGGCCGGCAGCAGGCACCACAGCGCGCCCCACGGGTAGACCCTGTCCAGCGCGATGCCCTGCTCGACGCCGCCGCGCAGCGTGGACGCCGCGCCATCGGCAGCCACCACCAGGTCGAATGGTCCGTGCTGGCGCCCTTCGCTGTCGCGCAGGCGGCCCTGTTCGGCATCCACCGAAACGATGGTGGTGCCGGCATGCAGCTGGCCGGCGCCGTCACGGGCCTGGTCCAGCAGCGAGAACAGCGCCCCGCGCTGCATGCCCAGCCCATGCAGGCGTGCATCCAGCCCGGCATAGCCCATGTCCATCACCGCGCGCTCGCACGGCGTATCGCCATACAACCGGTGCACCGGTGCCGCATGCGCGCGCACCTCGTCCAGCAGGCCCATCTGCCACAACACCTGCAGGCCGCTGGGCTGCAGCAGGAAGCCGGCGCCTACCGGCCCCGGCGTCGGTACCCGTTCGAAGATCTCCACCTCGTGGCCATCGCGGGTGAGCAGGATGGCCAATGCCTGGCCGGCGGTGCCGTAGCCGATCACGGCGATGCGCAGTCGTTCCGTCATGCCTGCATTGTGCCCGACGCGGATTGCGAATGGAGGGGGCCGCCGCGAAGGGCATCCACGCATGGCGTGGCTCTACTGGCTGACGGAACGGCGGGCGCTCCGGGACACGCCGTTCCGTCAGCCACACGCGATGCCTGCCAGCCGATGCCGTGCGCAAAAAAAAACCCCGCCGTAGCGGGGTTTTCAACGCACTGTCGAGTGGATCACTCGGCCGGCGTGATGTTCGAAGCCTGGGCACCCTTCGGGCCCTGGGTCACGTCATAAGTGACACGCTGGCCTTCCTGCAGGCTGCGGAAGCCCTTGGAGTTGATGGCGGAGAAGTGCGCGAACACGTCGGCGCTGCCATCCTCCGGCGAGATGAAGCCAAATCCCTTGGCGTCGTTGAACCACTTGACGGTACCGTTCGGCATGTTAATGCGAGACCTTTGCAATGAATGGGTGGTGTACGCTGAACCCGCGTACCGGCTGAGTATGCAAAGCTTGCCCGAGGATGACAATCACCCCCGCGCCAATTCGCCGACCAGTTCCGGAAGTCCGTTGCTGGCGGCCTGCACGTTGGCCAGCACTTCGGCCATGGTGATCTCCTCGCCGTCACCGCAGCCTGCGGCCCAGTTCGCCACGATCGCCAGGCAGGCGTAATCCAGCCCCAGCTCCCGTGCCAGCGCGGCTTCCGGCATGCCGGTCATGCCCACCAGGTCGCAGCCGTCACGGCGCATGCGGGCGATTTCGGCGATGGTTTCCAGGCGCGGGCCCTGGGTGGCGCCGTAGCAGCCGCCATCGTGCACCTTCACGCCGGTCACCTTTGCCGCGGCCAGGATTTTGCTGCGCAGCATCGGCGTATAGGGGTGGCCGAAGTCCACGTGCACCACGTCGGTGCCCTCTTCTTCGCAGATCGTGCTGATCCGGCCCCAGGTGTAATCGATGATCTGGTCCGGGCAGGCCAGCACGCGCGGACCGAAATCGTCACCGATGCCGCCCACCGTGTTCAGCGCCAGCACCCGCTGCGCGCCGATCTGCTGCAGCGCAGCCAGGTTGGCGCGGTAGTTGATCTTGTGCGGCGGCAGCGAATGGCCCTCGCCATGGCGCGCCAGGAAGGCCACGCGGTTGCCGAGCAGCGTGCCCACGCGCACCGGGCCGGACGGACGACCGAAACGGGTCTCGACCTCGTGCGTCTGCACGTCGTCGAGCTTGGCCAGGTTGTAGACACCGGTGCCGCCAATCACGGCCAGGGCAATCTGTTGCATGCAATGCACTCCAGGAAAGACAAACGCCGGCACCCGAAGATGCCGGCGCGAGACAGGACAGGACAAGGACAGGCCGCGAACGGCCCGCCTTTATTCCTTCATCGCGTAGATGGCCGGCACGCAGCGCAGGGTTTCGTTGACGTCCATGCCGAAGCCGAAGACATAACGGTCAGGCAGTTCGATGCCGGCGTAGTCAGCGGTGACGTCCGGCAGGCCGCGGTCGTGCTTCTTCACGGTCATCGCCGCGATGCGCACGTCGGTGGCGCCCTGTTCCAGGCACCAGGTGCGCACGCCCTGCAGGGTGTAGCCCTCGTCGAGGATGTCGTCGACCAGCAGCACGCGGCGGCCGAACAGCGCGGTGGCCGGCTTGTGCTTCCACACCAGGTCGCCGCCGGTGGTTTCACCGCGGTAACGGGTGGCGTGCAGGTAATCGAACTGCACGTCCTGGCCGCGCGCGCCCAGCTCCAGCGCCAGCTGGCCGGCGAACGGCAGCGCACCGTGCATGATGGACAGGAACAGCGGGACCTCGCCCTCGTAGTCGCGTGCGATCGCGTCGGCGATGCTGGCGATGGCCTTGTCGATGGTGGGACGGTCGACCAGCAGGTCGGCCTGGGCCAGGGCCTGGGAAATGGTGAGGTTCGGCATCAGACGGTTCTTCCAAGGGTGTGGAGCAAACGGGATTGGGTGTCGCCATGGCGGGCATCGGCCAGCAGGCCATCCCAGCCAAGCGCGCCGCGGCCAAGCAGGCCCAGCAGCGCAGCGGTATTGAGGGAGCGTCCCTGCACGGCGTGCAGGGCTTCATCGACCAGTTCGGGGTGGCAGACCAGCACGACGTCGCAGCCGGCATCCAGGTGCGCGTGCACGCGGGCCGGTACGCCGCCGGCGCTGTGCGAGGCGGCCATACCGATGTCATCGGAGAACACCACGCCACGGAAGCCGAGCTCGCCGCGCAGGATGTCCTGGATCCAGCGCGGCGAATAGCCGGCCGGTTCCGCCGCCACCTGCGGGTAGATCACGTGCGCCATCATCACCGCATCCGCACCGGCGGCGATGCCGGCACTGAACGGGACCAGGTCCTGCGCGCGCAGTTCATCCAGCCCGCGCGGGTCGATGGCGGTGTCGACGTGGGTGTCTTCCAGCACGGTGCCGTGGCCGGGGAAATGCTTGAGGGTGGCGGCCATGCCGGTGGCGTGCATGCCACGCACGTAGGCCGCGGTGAACGCGGCCACCACCTGCGGGTCTTCGCTGAAGGCACGGTTGCCGATGGCGCGGTTGCCGCGGCCGAGGTCGACCACCGGGGCGAAGCTGAGGTCCAGGCCGCTGGCGCGCACTTCGCTGGCCATCAGCCAGGCGTGCTGCTCGGCCATGGCCAGCGCCTGCTGCGGGTCGCTGGCGTACAGCGCGCCGATGTCCTGCAGCGGCGGCAGATCGCTGTAGCCCTCGCGGAAGCGCTGCACGCGACCGCCTTCCTGGTCCACGCAGATCAGCTGCGGGCGCGGGGCGGCGGCGCGGATGGCCGCGCTCAGATCGGTCACCTGCTGGCGCGAGGCGAAGTTGCGCTTGAACAGCACCACCCCGGCCACGGCATCGTGCTGCAGCCAGTCGCGTTCCTGGGCGGTCAGTTCAGTGCCGGCAACGCCGATCAGCAGCATGGTCGATCTCCACTACGGGCGCCCGCATGGCGCAGTGCCGCATTGTCGCAGAACCGGCCGGCAGGCGCAGTGTTCGGGGCAAAGGGGACGCGGGTCAGAGCCCCTTTGGGGATCCGACCCCGGGGTCGGATCCCCGCAAGGGCTCCGACCCCAGCCCGCTCAGACGGCGCAGCCGTCCGGGCCGCAGGCCTCGTCACCGGCAGCGGCGGCGGGGGCGCCCTGCTCGGCGGCGATCTGGCGCAGGGCGTTGGCGAAGGCTTCCGGCGGCTGCGCGCCGGAGATGGCCCAGCGGCCGTCGATGACGAAGGTCGGCACCGAGGAAATGCCCAGTGCGTGGGCTTGGGCCAGCTTGGCTTCCACCTCGGCCAAGCCACGGTCGGAGGCCAGCAGCTGCGCGATCTCGGCGCCGTCCAAGCCGCCGGCCACGCCAGCCTTCACCAGCACCTCGGTGTCGGCCAGGTTCTGGCCGTGCTCGAAGTGGGCGCGGAACAGGGCCTCGCCCACCGCGTCCTGCACGCCGTGCTCGCCAGCCAGCCACAGCACGCGGTGCGCAGGCAGCGTGGTCACCCGCACCTGGCCCTGGCTGAAATCCATCGGCAGGCCTTCGGCGCGCGCGGTGGTCTGGGTCTGGCCAAGGATCTGTTCGGTGCGCTCGGCGCCGCCGAACTTGGCCGCATAGGCCTGACGCAGCGGCACCGGGGTGTCGCCGGCATCCGGATCCAGCTGGAACGGCTGCCACTGGATATCGAGTTCAGGCGCATCGGCGCCCAGCAACTGCACACCCTGCTCGAATCGATGCTTGCCGATCCAGCACCAGGGGCAGACCACGTCGGAGTAGATATCGATCTTCATCCAGACCACATGGGGACCGCCGCCAGCGAAAAAAGGGGACGGAGGGGATTAATTCAATTAATCCCCTCCGTCCCCTTTTGGGTTCACCACTGTGAATACGGGTGGCTGGCCAGGGCGACGTTGTAGTAACGGGTGTCGTCGGTCACTTCGGCACCGGCCCAGTCCGGCAGGTCGATGGCCTGGTCGGCGCTGTCCAGTTCGACTTCGGCCACCACCAGCCCGGCGTTGTCGCCGAGGAACTCGTCCACTTCCCAGGTAAGGCCGGCGTGCTCGACCAGGTGCCGGCGCTTGTCGATCAGCCCGCCGACGCAGAGGGCGAGCAGTTCGCGCGCGTCTTCCACCGGAATCGGGTAATCGAACTCCTGGCGGGTGTGGCCGATGGTGCGCGATTTCAGGTTGAGTGCGGCGTGGTCGCCTTCGATGCGCACCCGCACCGAGGCATTCTGGGTGCCGCGATCAAGCGAGCCCATATCGTTGATGTAGCCCTGCGCCATCGGGATCACCCGGTGCGCGGCGGCACGCCAGCCGTCGTGGGTGACGAGGAATTTGCGTTCGATTTCAATGCCCATGCGGCCATTATGCGGGATCGCTGTGACCATGCCGGTACCGCAGGCGATGCGGCAAACCTACAATGACGCCCCCTCCTGCATGGATGCCGGTCGATGCGTCGTCTGCTGTTCCTGTTCTGCTGCTGTACGCCTGCGCTCGCCCCGGCAGCGTCTGTCCCCGACCTGCAACAGGTACAGGCGGCATTGGCCTCGGAAATCGAGTCCGGCCTGCAGGGCAGAAGCATGGGCAGCCAGGTCGCCGCCGCAATGTTCGCGCCTCGCTTGAATTCCCTGCCCTGGTGCGTGCCGGCCGACGATGGCGCGGTCGACTGCAGCGTCGGCTACGAGCGTGGCATCAAGCAGGGCCATCGGATGATGCGGTTGGCGCCGCAGGGCAATGGCTGGCGCCTGCAGTCGACGCGGCTGCAGGCACCGCAGCCGCCGCTGGCGGAACTCGTTCCGCAGCTGCAGGCCCGCATCGAGGAGCTCATCGCCGAAGGCAGCGACGCTTCCGAACGTGCAGCCATGCGTGCGGACTTCGATGGCATGCGCCTGACCGGCCTGGACGGCTGCGAGCTGGACCAGGCCAACGGACAACTACGGTGCGCCCTGCTGCTGGCCTTCGACAGCGGCCACGACGGCCAGCTGACCGTCGGCCTGCAGCGGGTCGGCGACCAGTGGCGCCTGGACCCGCTGCCGGTGAACTGATTCAGCGCTTCTCGAACACCGCGATGCTTTCCACGTGCGCGGTGTGCGGGAACATGTCCATGGCACCGGCGCTGACCAGGGTGAAGCCCTGCTCGTTGACCAGGTAGCCTGCATCGCGGGCCAGCGAGCCCGGGTGGCAGCTGACATAGACGATGCGCTTGAACTGCTTCAGCGGCAGCTGCTGCAGCACTTCGATGGCGCCCGAACGCGGCGGGTCCAGCAGCAGCTTGTCGAAGCCCTGGCGCATCCACGGGGTGCTGCGCTGGTCCTGGGTCAGGTCGGCACTGAAGAACTGCGCATTGGCCAGGCCGTTGCGCTCGGCGTTCTCGCGGGCACGCGTGACCAGGCCGGCATCGCCTTCCACGCCGACCACTTCGCGCACGCGACGGGCCAGCGGCAGGGTGAAGTTGCCCAGGCCGCAGAACAGGTCGAGCACGCGCTCGTCCTCACCCGGTTCCAGCAGGTCCAGGGCGTGGGCGATCATCTTCTCGTTGAGCTTGGCGTTGACCTGGATGAAATCCAGCGGACGGAACGCCAGCTCGACATCCCACGGCTCCAGCCGGAACGACAGCGGCACGCCCTGCCCGTCCAGCGGCTGCACGGTGTCCACGCCGCCGGACTGCAGGTAGATCACGAACTCATGCTGCTGGCCGAACGCGGCCCAGGCGGCACGATCGGCATCGCTGAGCGGCTGCATGTGGCGCACGGTCAAGACCACCGCCTGGTCGCCGGCGATGAATTCGATCTGCGGGATGTCGCGTTTGCCATCGAGCGATTCGATGAAGGTCGACAGCGCTTCGACCTTGGTGCCGATTTCCGGGATCACGGTCAGGCACTGGCTCAGGTCGGCCACGAATCGCGGATCCTGCTCGCGGAAGCCGACCAGGGTCTTGTCCTTCTTCTCGACGCGGCGCACCGAGAAGCGGCCCTTGCGGCGGTAGCCCCAGCTCTCGCCGACCAGCGGCGGCAGCACGGCACCCGGCTTCACGTGGCCGATGCGCTCCAGGTTGTCCATCAGCACGCGCTGCTTGGCGACGATCTGCTGGCCTTCGTCCAGGTGCTGCAGCACGCAGCCGGCGCAGGTACCGAAGTGCGGGCACTTCGGCGTCACCCGCTGCGGCGAGGGCTGCAGCACTTCAACGGTGCGGGCCTCGTCGAAATGACGGTTGCGGGCGGTCGGTTCGGCCATCACCACTTC
The DNA here is from genome assembly GCF_003086795.1 of Stenotrophomonas sp. SAU14A_NAIMI4_5. NCBI lineage: Bacteria > Pseudomonadati > Pseudomonadota > Gammaproteobacteria > Lysobacterales > Lysobacteraceae > Stenotrophomonas > Stenotrophomonas sp. SAU14A_NAIMI4_5. The sequence goes on from NZ_CP026003.1 coordinate 3,223,417, forward strand.
GCCCGGCAGGGCGCCACTGACGAAGGTGACCTTGCCGCCCTCGCCTTCACGGCGGGCGACGCCACGACCATCATGGCTGAGGTCGAGGATCTCGGTCTGGAACGGAGTACGGTCGATGCGGGAGCGGGATCGGGCCACGTGGCAACAGGCTGCGGGCAAAAATGGGTGCGTATTGTCGCAGATCCGGGCCGAGGGGGCCCGATGGCCGCTTGCGCCCGCCGCCCGCGTGCTTGATGATGGACACAGCTGACATGGAGGCAGCCCTGATGCAGATGAACCCGCGGACCAGCCGGCCCCGCTTCCTGCTTGTCGAGGACGACATCATCAGCCGCGGTTTTTTCAAGGCGGCGTTGGAAACGTTACCAGCGGATGTGGACACCGCTGACTCACTTGCAAGTGCATTGGCCCGCGCCGAGCCGGGCGCCCATGATCTGTGGCTGATCGACGTCAACCTGCCCGATGGCAATGGCGCGCAGCTGCTGCATGAACTGCGCCGCTCGCATCCGGATACGCCTGCCTTGGCCCACACCGCCGATGGCGACGTGAGCATCCATGAGCGCCTGCGCGAAGCGGGCTTCAGCGACACCCTGGTCAAGCCACTGGGCCGCGACCAGCTGCTGAAGGCGGTACGCCGCGCCCTGGTCAACACTCCCGCTGGAGCGACCCCGCCGCCGGCGGCGATCGAGCTGGTGGTGGAGGACTGGGACGAGACGGCAGCCCTGGCGGCCCTGAACGGCCAGCGCAACCACCTGATCGCCCTGCGCGAGCTGTTCCTGGCCGAGCTGCCGGGGGTACGCGACGCAGTGGAACAGGCGGTGGACCAGCACGACGCGTCGAGCCTGCGCAACCAGCTGCATCGGCTGCAGGCCAGTTGCGGGTTCGTGGGGGCGGCGCGGTTGGCGCGTGCGGTGCGGCAGCTGCATCACGCGCCGGAGTCGGTGCCGGCCCAGGCTGGGTTCCGGGCGGCGGTGGCAGCGCTCCTGCACTGAGGGGTGGTTCGGCAGGGCTTGCAGCCCTGCACCTGCTTCAAGCCAGAGCAACGGCCAAAGCCGAAGCGGCATTCCGTGGGATGGCGGGGCACTGTGGGTTTGCGGGGACGCCGTTAACCCATCCATGGGGGCTTGGTCGCCGCATCCATGCGGCTCACACCCCGCAAACCCACAGTGCCCCGCCTTCGACAGTTGGCCGGCGGCTGTTGGAATCTGCTCTTGGTGGGTGCCGACCGTTGGTCGGCACATCTGTCAGATATCGAATTTCTTCTGGGGTCAGAGCCCGTTGCTTCGCAACAGGATCCGACCCCGTGTCGACCAACGGTCGACACCCACCAGAGCGGAACGCCGTTCCGGCAGATCGCGGAGGTCTGTCGAAGGCGGGGTGGGTCCGGTTGAGGGGGTGTGAGCGGCATGGATGCCGCGACCAAGCCCCCATGGGTGAGGGCGCTTTGCTTGCGAAGCACTGCTTCGCGAGCGCCCGAACGCACAGCCGCCAGCGGCTGGGCCGGACCCCGGAGGGGGGTTTACGGCGTCCCCCTCAACCGGACCCACCCCGCCATTCCACGGATAGCCAGCTTCTGCCGTTGACGTTGCTCTGGCTTGAGGCAGGTGCAGGGCTGCAAGCCCTGCCGAACACCCCCCTTACCTCCGGGGAGTGAGCTGCTCGAGGAGTTCCCAGGATTTGAGGCCCTTGGCCCCCAGGTGATGGGACAGCACCCGCCGCATCGGCAGGCGCAGGCTGGCCAGGTCTGTCGCATCTGGCTCGTCGTCCGCCGCCAGTGCCAGCAGCGCCGAGCCCGTTGCCGCCGCCCGGCGTTCGCCACCGCGCTCGCTCAGCAGGCGCTGCGGGCCTTCCTGCGGGTCCAGTTCGTAGCGTGCCGCCGGGTCCACCGGCTGGCCGTCGCTGGCCGTGTCCAGCTCGAAGCCCAGCCCCAGCGCCGCCAGCAGCTCACGCTCGAAACGGCGCAGCGTCCATGCCAGGCCCGCGCCCACCGCCAGCCGCGCGCGCGCCTCGCCGTAGGCCAGGTACAGCTCCGGCAGCGGGTCCTGGCGCGGGGCCAGGCGCAGGGTCAGTTCACTCAGGTAGAAACCGGCCAGCATCGCCTGGCCGACCAGGCGCGGGGCCGCGTCCAGCGCCTCGGCGCCGCGCAGCTGGGCCAGTTCACCGCGCTGCAGGGCACTGAAGCGTATCCACTGCAGCGGCTGCAGGGCCGCGCGCAGCACCTGGCCCTTGGCGGTGGACACACCACGCGCCAGCAGGCCGATGCGGCCGTGCTGCGCACTCAGTACCTCGACCAGCAGGCTGGTCTCGCGGTAGGCCCGTGCATGCAGCACGAACCCGGTGTCGTCCTCGATCAGCATCGAAGCGACCGTCGCGGCTTATTCGTAGCCGAAGGCCTTCAGTGCGGCCTCGTCATCGGACCAGCCTTCACGCACGCGCACCCAGGTTTCCAGGAACACCTTGGCCCCGAACAGACGTTCCATCTGCATGCGGGACTTGGCACCGATGTCCTTCAGGCGGGCGCCGCCCTTGCCGATCACGATGGCCTTCTGGCCTTCGCGCTCGACCCAGATGACCGCACCGATGCGCAGCAGGTTGCCGTCTTCGGTGAAGCGCTCGATCTCCACGGTGGTGGCGTACGGCAGCTCTTCGCCGAGCTGGCGCATCAGCTGTTCACGCACCAGCTCGCCGGCCAGGAAGCGCTGGCTGCGGTCGGTGATCTCGTCCTCGCCGAACATCGGCGGGGCTTCCGGCAGCAGGGCCAGCACGTCGCGGACCAGGGCTTCCAGGCCGTTGCGCTTCTGCGCGGAGATCGGGTGCACGGACGCGAAATCGCGGCCTTCGGTCACCTGCTGCAGGAACGGCAGCAGCGCGCCCTTGTCCTTCATGCGGTCGATCTTGTTGACCACCAGCACCACCGGGATGCCGGCATCGCGCAGCACGTTGAAGGCCAGGCTGTCTTCTTCGTCCCAGCGGCCGGCTTCGATCACCAGCAGGCCGGCGTCGACGCCTTCCAGCGAGCCGCGCGCGGCGCGGTTCATCACCCGGTTCATCGCCCGCTTCTGCACCTTGTGCAGGCCGGGGGTGTCGACCAGCACCAGCTGGCCTTCCGGGTAGGTGGCGATGCCCAGCAGGCGATGGCGCGTGGTCTGCGGGCGGTTGGAGACGATGCTGACCTTGGCGCCGACGAGGGCGTTGGTCAGGGTCGACTTGCCCACGTTCGGGCGGCCGATGACGGCCACGCTGCCGCAATGATGGGGAGTTTGTTCGCTCACTTGGAATCCAGTTGTTCTAGGACGGCCGCAGCCGCTTGTTGTTCGGCAAGCCGGCGCGAAGGGCCTTCACCCTCGGTGCTGGCGGCAGGGTCCGCGACGTTGCAGCGTACCCGGAAGTGCTTGGCGTGGTCGTCACCGGATTCTGACACCAGTTCGTACTGCGGCAACGCCTTCTGTCGGGCCTGCAGCCATTCCTGCAGGCGGGTCTTGGGGTCCTTCTCCGGCCGGCCGGTGGCCGGCAGGGCCTCCATCGAGGCGGCGAACCAGGGCAGCACGACCGCCCGGCAGGCCTCGAAGCCCACATCCAGGTAGATCGCGGCCACCACGGCCTCGAGGGCGTCGGCCAGGATCGAGTCGCGGCGGTGGCCACCGGACTTCAGTTCGCCCGGGCCCAGGGTCAGCCGCTCACCCAGTTCCAGGGTGCGGGCGATCACCGCCAGCGCGCCTTCACGCACCAGCTCGGCGCGGGCGCGGGTCATCGCGCCCTCGTCGGCCTTGGGCCAGCGCTGGTACAGCGCCTCGGCGACCATCATGTTGACGATGCTGTCGCCGAGGAATTCCAGGCGCTCGTTATGCGGCGCACCGGCACTGCGATGGGTCAGCGCCTGCTTGAGCAGGGCTGGATCGCTGAAAACGTGACCGATCAGGTCACCACGTTGGATGAATTTACTGGGCACCGCTACGAACGAGGTCCTGGGATGATTCGAACTTGCCAACCACGTCGAGGTTGCCCACCAGCGGGCGACGCACTTCGTAATTGACGTTGAGGGTCCAGCCGTTGTCACGACGGTTGAACTTGACGTTGGCCGGCTTCACGTTGTCCGAGTAGTTGATGTACAGGCGCTTGAAGAACAGTTCCTGGATCTGCGCCGGCGCCATGGTGCCGACGCTGGGCTCCTTGGCCAGGCTCTTCATCGCCGAGCGCACGGCGTAGTACTCCTGGTACATCGGGAACAGCTTCATGCCGATGTACAGGAAGAAACCAACCACGATCAGGACCACCAGGAAGGAGGTCAGGGTCATGCCGCGCTGCGTGTTCATCTTCTTCATTGCGTTCTCCCCAGATACGCGTGGATGTGAAGTCAGTTGATGCCCGAGCCGATCCGCGACGGCTGGAAGCCATCCTTGCAAAACCAGCCCTGGCAGTTCAGCCAGATCAGGAACGCACGACCGCGCAGGTTTTCTTCCGGCAGCAGGCCCCAGAAACGGCCGTCATCGCTGTTGTCGCGATTGTCGCCCATCACCAGGTATTTGCCAGCCGGCACGGTCCACTGGCCCTGGCCGCGAGGATAGTCGGTCTCCAGCACGGTGTGGGTGCGGCCCGGCAGGTGCTCGACCAGCAGGTTGGCGCCCTCGCCCTGGCCCTTGTCGCCGGCGTAGATGCCCTTGTTGTCGTACTTCAGCGGCTCGCCATTGAGGATGACGCCGTCGCCTTCGAAGACCACGGTGTCGCCCGGCACGCCGATGACGCGCTTGATGAAGTTCTCGCCCTTGGCCGGATCGTTGTCGCTGTGGCCCGGGAAGTGGAACACCACCACGTCGCCGCGCGACGGTTCGCCGAACGGCACGAACTTGGTGTTGGTGATCGGCAGGCGCAGGCCGTAGGAGAACTTGTTGACCAGGATGAAATCGCCGATCAGCAGGTTCGGCATCATCGAGCTGGACGGGATCTTGTACGGCTCGGCAATGAAGCTGCGCACGATCAGCACCACCACCAGCACCGGGAAGAAGGCGCGTGAGTAGTCCACCAGCACCGGCTCGGTATCCAGCAGGCCGGCGCGCTGGGCGCGGCGCTTGGCCAGGTAAAGCTTGTCGGCCAGCAGGATCAGGCCCGAGGCCAGGGTCAGTACGACCAGGAGGATCTCAAACAATTTCATTCAGGGTCCTTTGCAACGTCACCGGACGAACGGCCCCGAAGGGCCGCTGCGGGTTTACTTGTTGTCCATCTGCAGCACGGCCAGGAAGGCTTCCTGCGGGATTTCCACGCGGCCGACCTGCTTCATGCGCTTCTTGCCTTCCTTCTGCTTTTCCAGAAGCTTCTTCTTGCGCGAGACGTCGCCACCATAGCACTTGGCCAGCACGTTCTTGCGCATGGCCTTGACCGTGGTGCGGGCGATGATCTGCGAGCCGACGGCGGCCTGGATGGCCACGTCGAACTGCTGGCGCGGGATCAGGTCCTTCATCTTCTCGCACAGCTCGCGGCCGCGGCGGTCGGCATGGCTGCGGTGCACGATCAGCGACAGGGCGTCGACCTTGTCACCGTTGATCAGCACGTCCACGCGCACGAACGGGCCGGCGTCGAAGCGCACGAAGTGGTAATCCAGCGAGGCATAGCCACGGCTGACCGACTTCAGCTTGTCGAAGAAGTCCAGCACCACTTCGGCCATCGGCAGCTCGTAGCTGATCTGCACCTGGCTGCCCAGGTAGTTGATGCCGAGCTGGCTGCCGCGCTTCTCTTCGCACAGCTTGATGATGTTGCCGATGTACTCCTCGGGGGTGAGCACGTTGGCGCGGATGATCGGCTCGCGGATCTCCTCGACATGGTTGACCGGCGGCAGCTTGGCCGGGTTGTCCATGTTGACGATGGTGCCGTCGGTCTTCAGGACTTCATAGATCACCGTCGGCGCGGTGCTGATCAGATCCAGGTTGTATTCGCGTTCCAGGCGCTCCTGCACGATTTCCATGTGCAGCATGCCGAGGAAGCCGCAGCGGAAGCCGAAGCCCATCGCCTCGGAGCTTTCCGGCTCGAAGCGCAGGGCCGCGTCGTTCAGGCGCAGCTTGTCCAGCGCTTCGCGCAGGTCCGGGTAGTCCTCGGCGTCGACCGGGAACAGGCCGGCGAACACGCGCGGCTGCATTTCCTGGAAGCCCGGCAGCGGCTTCGGCGCCGGATCGGCGGCCAGGGTCAGCGTATCGCCGACCGGCGCACCGTGGACGTCCTTGATGCTGGCGGTGACCCAGCCCACTTCACCGGCACGCAGCGCCGGCAGCACCTTGCGCTTGGGCGTGAACACGCCGACGTTGTCGACCTGGTGGGTACGGCCGGTGGACATGACCTGCAGCTTGTCGCCGGCCTTGATCTGGCCCTGCATGACGCGCACCAGCGAGACCACGCCCAGGTAGTTGTCGAACCAGGAGTCGATGATCAGCGCCTGCAGCTTGTCGGTATCGCGCGGCACCGGGGCCGGAATGCGATGCACGATGGCTTCCAGCACGTCCTGCACGTTCAGGCCGGTCTTGGCGCTGACCGGCACGGCGTCGGCGGCATCGATGCCGATGACGGCCTCGATCTCGGCCTTGGCGCGGTCGATGTCGGCGGTGGGCAGGTCGATCTTGTTGATCACCGGCACCACTTCCAGGCCCTGCTCGACGGCGGTGTAGCAGTTGGCCACCGACTGCGCTTCCACGCCCTGGGCGGCATCGACCACCAGCAGCGCGCCTTCGCAGGCGGCCAGCGAACGGCTGACTTCATAGGAGAAGTCGACGTGGCCGGGGGTGTCGATGAAGTTCAGGTGGTAGGTCTGGCCGTCCTTCGCTACGTACGGCAGCGAGACCGACTGGGCCTTGATGGTGATGCCACGCTCGCGCTCGATCGGGTTCGAATCGAGCACCTGCGCTTCCATCTCGCGGGCCTGCAGGCCGCCGCAAAGCTGGATGATGCGGTCGGCCAGCGTGGACTTGCCGTGGTCGACGTGGGCAATGATGGAGAAGTTGCGGATGTTCCGCATCGAATCAGAAGACATAGGTGGCGGCGGCGCGCGGCGTCGTCAGGGTAACGGTCGATTATCGCATGCCCGGGGCCCTGCCGCGAAAGCGGCCTGATCGGGCCGGGCCCGGAATGGCCGAAGCCCCGCCGGGGCGGGGCTTCGGGGGGAGTGACAGGGCCGCCCGGGGGGCGGCCGTGAAGGCCTTACTGGCCGGCCTTGACCGCCACGAAGGCGCTGTTGCCGCTGCTGGCACGGACCAGCAGCAGGACCACATCGCCCTTCTTGTAGGGCGACAGCGCGCGGTTGAGCGCATCGACACTGCCGACCGGGGTGTTGCCGACGCGCAGGACGACCATGCCCGGGGCCAGGCCGGCGTCACGGGCACCCTCGCCCTTGACCCCGGTGATGCGCACGCCCTCGCCCGATTCCAGGCCCAGCTGCTTGCGCTGCACCGCGTTGAGCTCGGTCACGTCCAGGCCCAGCAGGGCATTGGCACCGGACTGCGGCGCGGCGTCGGCATTGGCAGCAGCCGGGCCGCGGGCGTTGTCCTGGCCGTCATCGGTCAGGGCGGTCAGGGTGGCGCTGAGCTCACGCGGCTTGCCATCGCGGTAGACCACCAGGCTCACCTTGCTGCCCGGGGCCATCGCGCCGATCAGCGGCGGCAGGTCGGACCAGGTGTTGACCGTGCTGCCGTTGACCGAGCGGATGACATCGCCCAGCTGCACGCCGGCCTTGGCCGCGGCACTGCCGGGCACGATCTGGTTGACCAGCGCGCCACGGCTGTCCGGCAGACCCAGGCCCTGCGCCTTCAGCGAATCGATCGGTTCGACCACCGCGCCCAGCTGGCCACGGGTGACCTTGCCGCTCTTCTTGATCTGCTCGACCGCGCTCATCGCCAGGTCGATCGGGATCGCGAAGCTGATGCCCATGTAGCCGCCGGAGGCGGAGAAGATCTGCGAGTTGATGCCGACCACTTCACCGCGGGTGTTCAGCAGCGGGCCACCGGAGTTGCCCTGGTTGATCGCCACGTCGGTCTGGATGAAGGGCACATAGCGCTGGTCCGGACCGCCGGTGCTGCGGCCGACGGCACTGACCACGCCGGCGGTGACCGAATGGTCGAGGCCGAACGGCGAGCCGATCGCGACAACCCACTGGCCCGGCTTGAGGGTGTTGGAATCGCCCACGCGCACGGTCGGCAGGTTCTTGCCGTCGATCTTCAGCAGGGCCACGTCGTACTGCTGGTCGCTGCCGACAACCTTGGCGGTGAACTCGCGGCTGTCACCCAGCTTCACCTTCACCTCGCTGGCGTCGGCCACCACGTGGTAGTTGGTCAGCACGTAGCCGTCGGGCGAGATGATGAAGCCCGAGCCCATGCCCCGGCCCTTGATGCTGGGGCCGCCGTCCTGGCCACCCTGGCCCTGCCCCGGCATCGGGAAGTCAGGGCCGAAGAAGCGGCGGAAGAACTCCGGCATGTCGTCGTCGCCCATCGGGCCGCGCGACGCCTGGCGGTTGTTGCGCACGATGGTGACGTCGACGTTGACCACGCCGGGGCCGACCTGTTCGACCAGGTTGGTGAAATCAGGCAGGCCGCTGACCAGCGGTTGCGCCGGGGCACGCGGCGCGGCGGCGGCGGCCGGGGCCGCCTGCGGTGCGGTCGGCGCGGCGGGCTGGGCACAGGCCACCAGCGGCAGGGTCAGGGCGAGCAGGCCCATGGCCTGCGTGCGGAGTCGGTGAGTCATCGGACGGCAACCTCCGGATCGGATGGAGAGGGGGAAGGAGGGCCCCGCCAGTGGCGGGGCATGGGCCCGCACGTGTCAGTCGCGCGGGCGCTGCGGCGCTGGCAGTTCTTCCTGCAGGCGCGGTTCGAACGGGTAGAACGCGGCGCCACCGGACGAGGTCGGGAAGTTGGCGTTGAGCGCGCCGCCCCCGGCCGGGGCCAGGCTGGACTTCGGCCACGGCCGGGCCTGCAGGCTGCCGACATCGCCGAAGGGCAGGTGGCGGGTGCTGCTGGCCGGCACGCTGGGGCTCAGCGCCGGCTGCGCGGCGGCCACCGCACGCTGCGGTGCGTCGTCCCGCTGGGCCACGCGCGCGGCCTGCTGGCTGCGGGTGGCGCTGGCGCGGCGGGCGTCCTGGCGGCGGCTGGCGGCCATCGCCACGGCCGGGGCGGCGACCACGGCCATCGCAGCGGAGTCGGCCGAGGCTTCGGTCACCGCGGCCTGGTCGGGCGCAGGCGCCAGTTCGGCCTGGCTGGCCACCACCTGCGGCGGCAGGGTCTCGCCGGGACCGGCATCCTTCAGCTTCTCGCCTCCCATGAACAAGGCCACGGCGGCCACCGAGGCGGCCAGTGCGGCACCGCCACCCCAGGCACGCCAACCGGTGCGGCGCACCTGGCGGCGCGGTTCGGCCTGCGGCGCCGATTCGGCAGCAATGGCGGCGGCGACGGCGGCACTGAACCCCGGCGGGGCCAGCAGCGACGCCTGGCCACGCATCACGTCGCCGAGCAGCTGCCAGCGTTCCTGGCTGCCGGACAGTTCCGGGTCGTGTTCCATGCGGCGCAGCAGGAAGCGCGCCTCATCGGCACCAAGCTCGCCATCGACCAGGGCCGACAGCTGTTCGCTGTGGCGCTGGTCCAGGCGCTGCCCGGCGGGGGATTGGTGGTTCTGCGATTCGTTCAACGGACTGTGGGTCATACGCGGCTCTTCTCGCGGGTGGCGCTGCCGATGTCCAGCAGCGGCCGGAGTTCAGTGTCGATCGCCTCGCGCGCCCGGAAGATCCGGGACCGCACGGTGCCGATCGGGCACCCCATCTTCTGCGCGATTTCCTCGTAACTCAGGCCTTCCACCTCGCGCAGGGTGATCGCCGACCGGAGCTCTTCCGGCAGCGCGTTGACGGCCTTCATCACCGTCTGTTCCAGCTCCTGGCGCATCAACTCGCGTTCGGGCGTGTCGGTGTCGCGCAGGCGTGTCCCGGTATCGAACTGCTCGGCGTCGCCGATGTCGATGTCATCGGTCGGCGGGCGTCGGTTGTGTGAAGCCAGGTAGTTTTTGGCAGTGTTCACGGCGATCCGATGCAACCAGGTGGAGAACTGGGCATCGCCACGGAAACTTCCGATCGCGCGGTACGCGCGGATGAAAGTGTCCTGGGCGACGTCCTGACATTCGCTCCAGTCGGCGATGTAGCGACCGACCAGACCGACGACCCGGTGCTGGTACTTGCGTACCAGGACATCGAAGGCCGCGCTCTCGCCGCGCTGCACGCGCCGGACCAGTTCCAGATCCAGCTCCTGTGGTGTTTCAACATCGGCCATGAGGGGCCGCACTCCTGTCAGCCCAACCGACGTCGGGCAATGAGACTGCCAATCCCGGGAAAAGTTCAGTCGCCGATCACCTGGCGCCGCACCAGCTTTTAACCACCGTTCCGCTAGCGTCCCGGTCCGGGGCCATGGATCCGGGGTCGCCACACCCCAGCTATAGGGATTTGACGCGGGGGAAACAACCTCTGGATCATAGCCGCTTCTCCATACACAACCGGATGGAACGTTCATGCTCTCAGGCTTCGATGGTCTCCGCTTCAGCCACTGGCACCCCGAGATCCGCGATGACGGCGTGGTCGTGTTGTCTTTGGATCGTCAGGACAGCAGTGTCAACGCGATGTCGCAGGACGTGCTGCTGGAGCTGGGCGACCTGCTCGAGCGCATCGCCCTGGACCCGCCCAAGGGCGTGGTCATCCAGTCGCTGAAGAAGGCCGGCTTCATCGCCGGGGCGGACCTGAAGGAGTTCCAGGAGTTCGACCGCCGCGGCACCGTGAACGACGCGATCCGCCGTGGCCAGTCCACCTACCAGAAGCTGGCCGAGCTGCCCTGCCCCACCGTGGCGGCCATCCACGGCCACTGCCTGGGCGGCGGCACCGAGCTGGCGCTGGCCTGCCGCTACCGCGTGGCCTCCAATGACAGCAGCACCCGCATCGGCCTGCCGGAGACCCAGCTGGGCATCTTCCCGGGCTGGGGCGGCAGCGCGCGCCTGCCGCAGCTGGTGGGCGCGCCCGCGGCGATGGACATGATGCTGACCGGCCGCACCCTGTCGGCCTCGGCCGCCCGCGGCATCGGCCTGGTCGACAAGGTGGTGGCCCCGGCCGTGGTGCTCGATACCGCCGTGGCCCTGGCCCTGTCCGGCACCACCCGCCCGTTCAAGCAGCGCGCGACCGCCTGGGCCACCAACACCTGGCTGGCGCGCAAGCTGCTGGCCCCGCAGATGGTCAAGCAGGTCGCACGCAAGGCGAAGAAAGACCAGTACCCGGCGCCGTATGCGCTGATCAGCACCTGGCAGCGCACCGCCGGCAAGCCGGTGCAGGCGCGCCTGGACGCCGAGCGCCGCGCGGTGGTGAAGCTGGCCAGCACGCCGACCGCGCGCAACCTGATCCGCATCTTCTTCCTGACCGAACGCCTGAAGGGCCTGGGCGGCGGCGATTCCGGCATCCGCCACGTGCACGTGGTCGGCGCCGGCGTCATGGGTGGCGACATTGCCGCCTGGGCCGCCTACAAGGGCTTCGAAGTGACGCTGCAGGACCGTGAGCAGCGCTTCATCGACCCGGCCATGGAGCGCGCGCAGGCGCTGTTCGCCAAGAAAGTGCGCGACGAGAGCAAGCGCCCGGCGGTGGCCGCGCGCCTGCGTGCCGACCTGGAAGGCAACGGCGTGGCCGAGGCCGACCTGGTCATCGAAGCCATCATCGAGAACCCGGAGGCCAAGCGTGCGCTGTACCAGACGCTGGAACCGAAGATGAAGCTGGATGCGCTGTTGACCACCAACACCTCGTCGATTCCGCTGGTGGAGCTGCGCGACCACATCCAGCGCCCGGCCCAGTTCGCCGGCCTGCACTACTTCAACCCGGTCGCGCAGATGCCGCTGGTGGAAATCATCCACCACGACGGCATGGCACCGGAGACCGAACGCCGCCTGGCCGCGTTCTGCAAGGCGCTGGGCAAGTTCCCGGTGCCGGTGGCCGGCAGCCCGGGCTTCCTGGTCAACCGCGTGCTGTTCCCGTACATGCTGGAAGCGGCCACCGCGTATGCCGAAGGCATTCCGGGCCCGGTGATCGACAAGGCCGCGGTGAAGTTCGGCATGCCGATGGGCCCGATCGAACTGATCGACACGGTGGGCCTGGACGTGGCCGCCGGCGTGGGCAAGGAGCTGGCGCCATTCCTGGGCCTGCAGGTGCCCGAGGCACTGGCGACGGTGGACCCGGCCAAGCGCGGCAAGAAGGATGGCCAGGGCATCTACACCTGGGAAAACGGCCGGGCGAAGAAGCCGGACGTGGCCCGCGACTACCAGGCCCCGGCGGACCTGGAAGACCGCCTGATCCTGCCGCTGCTGAACGAGGCGGTGGCCTGCCTGCACGAAGGTGTGGTGGCCGATGCGGACCTGCTGGATGCGGGCGTGATCTTCGGTACGGGCTTTGCCCCGTTCCGTGGTGGTCCGATCCAGCACATCCGCGCGGTGGGTGCCGATGCGATCGTCGAGCGGTTGAAGGCGCTGCAGCAGCGCCACGGCGACCGTTTCGCCCCGCGCCCGGGCTGGGACAACCCGGTCCTGCGCGAACCCGTGGTGTGAGTGTGTCGGCCGGGCCTGCGGCCCGGCACCCGCTGGATCAACATCCAGAGCCAAAGCCAGAGCCGGAGCCGGAGCAACAGCCGGCTCTGGCTTTTCTGTTTGTTGGGCGGGGCGGTGTGGGCTTGCAGGACACGCCGTAAACCCGTCCATGGGGGCTCGTAGGCGCCATCCATGGCGCCTACGGTCCTGCAAGCCCACACCGCCCCACCCCCGACAGTTTCCCGGTGACGGTAGGTGAACTCCGATTTCGGCAGGTGTCGACCTTGGCTGCCGCAGTAGATCCACGCCATGCGTGGATGCGAGCGAAGCGACCGGCGTTTGATTTTGATTTTCTTTTTTCTTTTCCGTGGCTGATGCGCCCGGCCAACCACAGCGCCAGTCGACTAACAGTCGGCTCTACCGATCGACCAGCCACGAGGGGCTGCGCCGTTGGCTGGAACAACCTGTTACCCGCATGGGGCATGTGCCCACCACGACCGCATGCCATGCTGGCGCCCTTGATCCCTGCCAGCGAGAACGCCCGCATGACCACCATCATCGCCCCGCGCGTCCACGACATCGGCGGCCTGGAAGTACGCCGCGCCGTGCCCACCCTGCAGGCCCGCAGCATCGGCTCGTTCGTGTTCGTCGACCAGATGGGCCCGGCGATCATGCGCCCCGGCACCGCCATCGACGTGCGCCCGCACCCGCATATCGGCCTGGCCACCGTCACCTACCTCTGGTCCGGTGCCATCGGCCACCGCGACACGCTGGGCTCGGACCAGGTCATCCGCCCCGGTGACGTGAACTGGATGACCGCCGGCCGTGGCATCGCCCATTCCGAGCGCACGCCGCCGCCGGATCGCGACCACGACAACCCGATCCACGGCATGCAGACCTGGGTCGCGCTGCCGAAGTCGCACGAGGAGATCGAGCCGGCGTTCTACCACCATGCCGCTGCCACCCTGCCCGAGCAGCGCCGCAACGGCGCGTGGCTGCGTGTGATCGCCGGCCGCGCCTATGGCGAGGAATCGCCGGTGAAGGTGTTCGCCGATACGCTCAACGTGGCCATCGACCTCGACCCGGATGCGGAGATCGATATCGACAACGGCCATCGCGAACGCGCGTTGTACATCCTCGAGGGCCAGGCCCAGCTGGATGGCGTGGACATCCCGGCCCAGCACCTGGTCATTCCCGAAGCCGGCGCCATTGGCCGCCTGCGCGCGAAGACCCCGGTGAAAGCGATGCTGTTCGGTGGCGAGCCGCTCGATGGCCCGCGCCACCTGTGGTGGAACTTCGTGTCCAGCTCCAAGGAGCGCATCGAACAGGCCAAGCACGATTGGGAAGCCGGGCGCTTCGGCACCATCCCCGGCGACGACAAGGAATTCATTCCGCTGCCGCAGTACTGAGGCAGAAGGAAGTCGAGCGAGCTCGACTCTACGGCAGGGCCTCGGCACTGCCCGCCGCGGTCCACGCGCCTTATACGCGGCCATCACCTGCCGTGCACTCCACTGCGGCCGCACGCATCCGCGCGCCTTATTGGAGTGCAGGTCATGGGCATGGGCAAACGTTTTGCCGCCGAGTTCCTCGGCACGTTCTGGCTGGTCCTGGGTGGCTGTGGCAGCGCGGTCCTGGCCGCGAAATTCGGCGGTGATGGCAACCCGCTGGGTATCGGCTTCCTTGGCGTGGCACTGGCCTTCGGCCTGACCGTGGTCACCGGCGCGTACGCGTTCGGCCACGTCTCGGGCGCGCACTTCAATCCGGCGGTCAGCGTTGGCCTGTGGGCCGGCGGCCGCTTCCCGGCCCGCGACCTGGTGCCGTAGCGCTGGCGGCCTGCTGGCCGGCTTCATCCTGCTGCAGATCGCCTCCGGTGCGCCTGGCTTTGCCATCGACGGCAGCCAGGCCGGGGCGTTCGCCAGCAACGGCTACGGTGCGCTGTCGCCGGGCGGCTACAGCGTAGCGGCCGCCTTCCTCTGCGAAGTCGTGCTCACTGCGGTGTTCCTGGTGGTCATCATGGGAGCGACCCACGGCAAGGCCCCGGCCGGTTTCGCGCCGCTGGCCATCGGCCTGGCCCTCACCCTGATCCACCTGATCAGCATCCCGGTCACCAACACCTCGGTAAACACGGCACGCTCCACCGCCGTCGCGTTCTTCGCCGGCAGTGGCGCGACCGGGCAGCTGTGGCTGTTCTGGGTCGCTCCGCTGCTGGGCGGCATGATCGGCGGAATGATCTACAAGTGGGTCGGCAGCGACCGCTGAACACCCCCCCCCTCCATCACGGCCGACACTCGGCCGTGATGGTTACGGTTGTAACCGCAATTTGTGCGATCGCTCACGTTCCGTTAAGGTCGGGATGACCGTCCGTACACCTGCGGACGGCTTGGCATCCGGGGATGGGATGCCACCGCCACCGGCGCGCCGGTGGAGCCTTACGACACGCCACCTTGGGGGATGCATGAAGTTCGCGCCTGTTGTGTTGTCGAGCCTGCTGTTTGCCGCGGCCCAGGCCGCCGCGCAGGCTCCGGCCGAGTGTCCGTCGCTGCCCGCCAGCAGCGGTCTGCAGTGGCAGGAGCAGGCACAAGCTGATTTCGTGGTGTGCCGGGCGGCCACCGCCGATGGCCGTGAAGTGCTGAGCCTGATGCTCAGCCAGCGCGATCCGGGCATTCCGCTCAGTCGTTCGCTGCGCCAGGAAAAGGGCAGCTTCGGCGGTGAATCGATGTACTGGTACCAGCCCGACCTGGGCGGCCAGCAGCCGCCGGGCTATGCCGAGCGGCGCATCAGCGTGATCAAGCTGGACAAGGGACGCTACGCGCAGATCGCGCTGTATCCGGGCAGCACCCAGGAGCTGGGCAGCCTGCAGCAGCTGGCGCAGGGCATGAACCTGACGCCGTCGGCCGTGGCCGACGGACGCTGAGCGGGCACGGGAATGACTGCCTGGCAGCATTCCCGCACTTCAACATTGATCGGTAGCGCCGGGCCATGCCCGGCGAACGGGTGCTTGCGCGCGACGCTGGGAAAGCCGCCGGGCATGGCCCGGCGCTACCCCTCAGAAGCGGCCTTCCTGGAAATCGACGAAGGCCTGCATCAGTTCCTGCCGGGTGTTCATCACGAACGGGCCATGGCGCATGACCGGCTCGCGCAGCGGGCGACCCGCCACCAGGATCAACCGTGCGCCTTCGCGCCCGGCCGACAGGTGCAGCTGCTCGCCGCCACCCAGCACCGCCAGTTCCTGGCGCGCCACGTCACGCGCGGCATCCTGCTCACCCACCGTCACCCCGCCCTCGAACACGTAGGCGAAGGCGTTGTGCCCTTCCGGCAGCGTATAGGTCCAGGCGCGGTCCGCGTCCAGGCTGATGTCCAGGTACAGCGGATCGGTGGCCGGCTGCGCGATCGGGCCGACGGTGCCGTCGACGCTGCCGGCGATCACTTTCACCTGCACGCCCTCGGCCGGCTGCACCACCGGAATGCGCTCGGGCGCGAACTCCTGGTACTTCGGGTCGGTCATCTTGTCGCGCGCCGGCAGGTTCACCCACAGCTGGAAACCGCGCATCTGCCCGCTTTCCTGCTCCGGCATTTCCGAATGGACCAGGCCGCGGCCAGCGGTCATCCACTGCACGCTGCCCGGGGTCAGCAGGCCTTCGTTGCCGTGGTTGTCGCGATGGCGCATGCGCCCGTCCAGCATGTAGGTGACGGTCTCGAAGCCACGGTGCGGGTGCTCCGGGAAGCCGGCGATGTAGTCCTCGGCACGGTCGGTACCGAATTCGTCCAGCAGCAGGAACGGATCGAGGTCGGGCAGCGACGGGCCGCCGATGACACGGGTCAGCCGCACGCCGGCACCGTCGGAGGTGGGCATGCCACGGATGGTGCGCTGCACGCGGACCGGTTCGGGAAGGCTCATGGCGACTCCTGTTGGATGGATGCCAGTGAAGATGGACGCCGCACGCCGCAACGCCAATGGGCGGCGCCGCAACCGATTGTTCCATCGCTGGTGTTCGCCGCGCGTCATGTCCGCCGCGCGGCGGCGCCTGCGTTGTGTTCGACCAAAGTACTACCGCAGAAAGGTTCCGTACCGATTGACCGTGCACAGGTCACGCGGGACCCTTTGAACATCTTTCCGGGAGAGAGCACCTCATGAAAGGGTTTTCCAAAATAGGCTGGGCGGCCCTCGCCCTGCTCGGCGCATTCTGTCTGGGCACCGTGGCCCTGCGCCGCGGCGAACACATCAACGCATTGTGGATCGTGGTCGCCGCGGTATCGCTGTACCTGGTGGCCTACCGCTTCTACAGCCTGTTCATCGCCGACAAGGTGATGCAGCTCGATCCGACCCGGGCCACCCCGGCGGTGATCAACAACGATGGCCTGGACTACGTCCCGACCAACAAGCACGTGCTGTTCGGCCACCACTTCGCCGCCATCGCCGGTGCAGGCCCGCTGGTCGGCCCGGTGCTGGCCGCGCAGATGGGCTACCTGCCCGGCCTGCTGTGGCTGGTGGTGGGCGTGGTACTGGCCGGCGCGGTGCAGGACTTCGTGGTCCTGTTCCTGTCCAGCCGCCGCAACGGCCGTTCGCTGGGTGACCTTGTGCGAGAGGAAATGGGCCAGGTGCCCGGCACCATCGCCCTGTTCGGCGCCTTCCTGATCATGATCATCATCCTGGCGGTGCTGGCGATGGTGGTGGTCAAGGCGCTGGCCGAAAGCCCCTGGGGCATGTTCACGGTGATCGCGACGATGCCCATCGCGATCCTGATGGGCGTGTACATGCGCTACATCCGCCCCGGCAAGATCGGTGAGATTTCGGTGGTCGGCCTGATCCTGCTGCTGGCCGCGATCTGGTTCGGCGGCAAGGTGGCGGCAGACCCGACCTGGGGCCCGGCGTTCACCTTTACCGGCACCCAGATCACCTGGATGCTGATCGGCTATGGTTTCGTCGCCTCGGTGCTGCCGGTGTGGCTGCTGCTGGCCCCGCGCGACTACCTGTCCACCTTCCTGAAGATCGGCACGATCATCGCCCTGGCCATCGGCATCCTGGTGGTCATGCCAGAACTGAAGATGCCGGCGCTGACCCAGTTCGCCGCCAGCGGCGACGGCCCGGTGTGGAAGGGCGGCATGTTCCCGTTCCTGTTCATCACCATCGCCTGCGGCGCGGTGTCCGGCTTCCATGCCCTGATCTCCTCGGGCACCACGCCCAAGCTGCTCGCCAATGAATCGCACATGCGCTACATCGGCTACGGCGGCATGCTGATGGAATCGTTCGTGGCAGTGATGGCGCTGGTGGCCGCCTCGATCATCGATCCGGGCATCTACTTCGCGATGAACAGCCCGGCGGCGGTGATCGGTGCCGATGCGGCCTCGGCGGCGCACTTCATCACCAACACCTGGGGCTTCACCATCAGCCCGGAACAGCTGACCGCCACGGCGGCGGCCATCGGTGAACCGACCATCCTGCATCGCGCCGGTGGCGCACCGACGCTGGCGGTGGGTATCGCGCAGATCCTGCACGAAGCGATCCCGAGCAGCAGCGACGCGATGATGGCCTTCTGGTACCACTTCGCGATCCTGTTCGAAGCGCTGTTCATCCTGACCGCGGTCGATGCCGGTACCCGTGCCGGTCGCTTCATGCTGCAGGACCTGCTGGGCAACTTCATTCCGGCGCTGAAGAAGACCGAGTCGTGGACGGCCAACATCATCGGCACTGCCGGCTGCGTGGCGCTGTGGGGTTACCTGCTGTACACCGGCGTGGTCGATCCGTTCGGCGGCATCCAGACGCTGTGGCCGCTGTTCGGCATCTCCAACCAGATGCTGGCCGGTATCGCGCTGATGCTGGGCACGGTGGTGCTGTTCAAGATGAAGCGTGACCGCTACGCGTGGGTGACCGCGGTTCCGGCCGTGTGGCTGCTGATCTGCACCACCTACGCCGGCTTCATCAAGATCTTCGACAGCAACCCGGCGCAGGGCTTCCTGGCCCAGGCGCACAAGTACCAGGCGGCAATCGCCAGCGACACGATCACCGCACCGGCCAAGTCGGTGGCGCAGATGCAGCAGATCGTGGTCAATGCCTACGTCAACACCAGCCTGACCGCGCTGTTCCTGCTGGTGGTGGGTGCGGTGCTGGTGTACTCGATCAAGACCATCCTGGCGGCCCGCCGCAATCCGCAGCGCAGCGACCGCGAGACCCCGTACGTGGCGCTGAAGCCGCACGAAATGGTGGATCTGTAATGAGCACGCAACTGGTTCCCGTCGGCCAGTACCAGACGCACCGCCGCATCTGGCGGCGCCTGGTGCAGACCGCACGGCTGTGCTGTGGGATTCCTGATTACGACAACTACGTCCGGCACATGCTGGAGAAGCATCCGGATCAGGAACCGATGGACTACAAGACGTTCTTCCGCGAACGGCAGGAAGCGCGCTACGGCGGTCGCAACGGCGGTCGCTGCTGCTGAGGTGTTTGGGTGGGTGCCGGGCTTGCAGCCCGGCGCCCGCCGATTCAACAGCAAATGCAACTGCAACTGCAAGAGCGTCGGCTCTGGGTTTCTGTTTGTTTGGCGGGGCGGTGTGGGTGGGCAGGACACGCCGTAAACCCATCCCTGGGGGCTCGTAGGCGCCATCCATGGCGCCTGCGGTCCTGCCCACCCACACCGCCCCACCTCTGACAGGTTGCCGGTGACGGCGAGACACATGCGGGGTCAGATCCGTTTTCCGAAGGGAAACGGATCTGACCCCATTTTGTTTGTCGATATCTGACAGAAAAATCGTGCCGACCAACGGTCGGCACCCACCAACAGCCGCCGTTGCCAACAGCCGCGTGAACCTGTCGAAGGCGGGGCACTGTGGGTTTGCGGGGTGTGAGCCGCATGGATGCGGCGACCAAGCCCCCATGGACGGGTTTACGGCGTCCCCCTCAACCGGACCCACCCCGCCATCCCACGGAATGCCGCTTCGGCTCTTGATCTTGAGGTTGCCGGCCAGCGGCCGGCACTACCAGCAGGTGCAGGGCTGCAAGCCCTGCTGCCCTACTCCACCAGGGTGATGGGCGTGAGGGTGACCTTGGCGTTGTTGGCCGCCCCCATGCGATCGGTGTACGCCTGCCCACGCTGCAGCAGGTAGAAGCTGTCCAGGTAATCGATGTCGTTGGCGAACCAGGACGTCGGCATCGCCTTGAGGATCGCACCTGCGATGTCGGCGATCACCGCATACTCCGGCGCGAACGCGCCCAGCGCGGTTTTCACGCCCGTGGTCAGGGCCACCAGCAGCTCCTGGTAGTTGGTGTCGCCGTCATCCTCGAACAACTGCACGTTGGCCGCGTTGAACCGGTAGTTGCCCCAGATCACCAGCGCCTGCTGCGGGGTGTAATCGGTGTTGTCATAGTCCAGGTACGGCATGTCGACCGTGACCATCTCCGGCTCGGCCGTGTCGACCTGCAGGCCGGAAACGACAGCGAAAACCTCCGCCGCGCCCAAGGCCCACGGCTCCTGGTCATCGGCCAGGCGGATGCGGTCCAGCCGGGTGATGTCCAATGAAGCGCTGGCACCATTGGCGGCGATGCTGATGCGCTCGGGCGACTGCAGGCCCCGTGCGCGCAGCCCGGCGTTGACCAGGGCCATGCCCTCGGCCACCGAGCGGCGGGTGTCGACATCGACGATCAGCACGGGGAAATCCGGGGCCTGCTTCGCATCCAGCACATGTGCACGGCCCTGGGCATCGTAGGCGGTCAGCGTGGTCCAGTCGCGGTCATTGCCGCGCGGCAGGCTGGCCACCCACAACTGGCGCGGCGCGACGGCATCCAGCGACATGCCCTCGGGCACGTAGGCACGCAGCTGCAGCAGCGCCGGCCCCTGCTCCGGCAGGCCCTTGCGCAGCCGCAGCTGGCCGTCCTGGCGGGCCAGGCTGCTGCTGGCCAGCGTGCGCGCCTGCGGATCGAACCGCGTCATCACCTGCTGCAGCGCCACGCCGCGCTCCGGCGCCGCGCGGAGCGCTGAGCGCGCGGCGTCGGCGAAGCCCGGTTGCGCGATCAGCGCTGCGACATCGCGCGCACTGGCATCGGTGATCGCCTGCACATCGCCGGGCCCCGCCTGCAGCGGGCCCTGCGCCAGCACCGAAGCGCTACCCAGCATCAGCGCAAGCAGCGCCGATGCACGAAACATCCATTGATTCGTCATGAACATACCTGTCGGGAAAGCTGGCAGCCGCCAGCGGAGGCTGCGCCGCGAGCCCCCTGCTTCCCCACGCGACGCATGCCGCCACGCTACGTGGCACGCGCCCCACATTCCGTTATCCGCCGCACAGTTCCGGCAGCGGCAGGCACATGCGTCAGGCCGTGCAGCCGCCGAACACGGGCTCAGCGCTGCAGCGCCGCGTGATCAGGCGTTGGCCATCCACTTCAGGATCAAGCCGGTGACATAGGCCAGGCCGGTACCGGTGGCGTAGCCCACCGTGCCCAGCAGCACGCCCACTGGCGCCAGCGAAGGATGGAACGCCGCCGCCACCACCGGTGCCGACGCCGCTGCACCGATGTTGCCCTGCGAGCCGATGGCGAAGAAGAACAGCGGCGCACGCAGCAGCTTGGCCACCACCCACAGCACCAGCACGTGCGTTGCCATCCAGATCGCGCCGAGCAGGAACAGCCACGGCCGGTCCAGAAGCGACAGCAGATTCATCTGCATGCCGATGCAGGCGATCAGGAAATACAGGAAGAGCGTGCCCAGGCGCGAGGCACCGGCGGCTTCCAGGCGGCGCGCGCGGGTGAAGCTCAGGCCCAGGCCCATCGCGGTGGACAGCAGGATGACCCAGACGAACTGGCTGTCCAGGCTGAACTGGCTGGCCCAGCTGACGTTGGCCTTGAACCAGCCCGCCAGCGGCGCCGCGATCGCATGGGCCAAGCCGACGCCGCCCAGCGCCACGCCGACGATGATCATCAGGTCGGTCATGCTGGGAATACGGGCGTTCTGTGCGTCGTAGGCGCTGATGCGCGCCTTCATTTCATCGATGGCGCGGGTGTCGGCGCCGTTGCGGGTATCGATCTGCTGCGCACGGTTGGCCAGGAACAGCAGGATGGCCATCCACAGGCTGGCACAGGCCACGTCGACCACCGCGAACTGGCCGAACGTGGTGGCATCGACGCCAAATACCTCGCGCATGGCCACCATGTTGGCACCCCCACCGATCCAGCTGCCGGCCAGCGCGGCCATGCCGGCCCAGGTATCACCGGCCACCGTTTCCGGGTGGATCAGCTTCATCACCTGGAAGGAGACGATGGCACCGAGCATGATGCCGGCGGTACCGGCGCAGAACACCACGAGCAGTTTCGGGCCGAGCTTGGCGATGCCCTTCAGGTCGATCGACAGGGTCAGCAGGACCAGCGCGGCCGGCAGCAGCACGTCGCGGGCCACCGGGTTGTACAGCGCGGTGTTGTGGCCATCGATGACACCGGCGGTGTTGTAGATGGCGGGGATGAAGTAGCACAGCAGCAGCGCCGGCACCCAGGCGAAGATCTTCTTCAGCAGCGGGGTCGGGCCACTGGCGGCCCAGAAGATCAGGGCAAGGGTGGCGGCAATCAGGCCGAGGCCCACGATGTCGTTGCTGATCAGGGCAGTAGCGGGTTCGGTCGGCATGGGATCCTCTGTCGATCGAAAGAGCGGAAAAAAAACGCCGCAGGATGCGGCGCTGCCCGAGGTTAACATCGCCTTCACGCCGGGTCATGCTGCGCTGCTTGCTGCGGCTCCACGACCTGCGCAGAATTGCCCCATCCCCGACGTTCCATCGCCACCGGCACACCGCCATCGGCGCAGGTCATGCAACTGGGTGCTTTCTCGGTCAGCCTGTCAGTGAAGGATCTGGCGGCCTCGCGCGGGTTCTACGAAGCACTGGGCTTCGTGGTGACCGGCGGTGATGCCGCACGCAACTGGCTGGTGCTGCGCAATGGCGGCATCGTCATCGGCCTGTTCCAGGGCATGTTCGAAGGCAATCTGCTGACCTTCAACCCGGGCTGGGACCAGTTCCGGCAGGAGCTGGGCGAGTTCCAGGATGTGCGCGAGCTGCAGGAGGCGCTGGATGCGCAGGGCATCGAGCTGACCACGCGCACCGATCCGGACGGACAGGGCACGGGGTATCTGCAGCTGGCCGATCCCGACGGTAACGTGATCCTGATCGACCAGCACGTGGAGCGCCCGAAGGGGCGGTGATTGCTCTGGCAGGCGTCGACCTTGGTCGACGGAAAGCGTGCCAACCAAGGTTGGCACCTACCAGGGTGATGACGTGCCAACCAAGGTTGGCATCTACCAGGGCGGTAGGTCAGCCGGGACGCGATGCGCCGAAGTCGAGGGTGACCAGGGTGCCGCGCGGCTCGACGGGCTGCAGGTGCAGGGTCCAGCGCAGGTGCTCGCACAGGCGGGCGATCAGGTCCAGGCCGATGCCGCCGCGGTCGGCGCGTTCGCCACGGGCCATGCGCGCGTGGATGGCGGCGATCTCTTCCGGTGCCATGCCATGGCCCGGGTCCTGCAGGGTCAGCATCGCCTGCGCGCTCAGCCGCAGTTCGATGTGGCCCCGTCCGCTGTTTTCGATGGCATTGCGCAGCAGGTTGCCGATCGCGGCCTGCACCACGGCCAGCGGCGCGACGATGTCCACCGGTGCGGCCTGGATGCCGATGCTCAGGTCCTTGTCACCCAGCAGGTGGCGATGGTCGTCGACGATCTCCGGCAGCAACTGGTCCAGCGCGATGCGCTCGGCGCGCGCGGCCAGCCGGGCCGGATCGCGGGCCAGCACCAGCAGCAGCTCGATCAGCTGCTCCACGCCTTGCGCGGTACGCAGCACGCGCTGCATCTGCTGGCGCGCGCGTTCGGGCAGCCCCGGTTGCTCCAGCGCCAGCTCGGCCGCACCGGTGATCACCGCGATCGGCGTGCGCAGTTCGTGGCTGGCGGTACTGATGAACACCCGCTCGCGCTCGACAAACTGCTCGTTGCGGTCCAGGTAATCGTTGAGCGCGTCGGCAATCGTGTGCAGTTCCGAACTGCCGCGCGGATCGACGTCGACGCGCTGGCCCTGCTCGCCCGGCCGCAGCGCACCGATGTGCTGGGCCAGCAGGCTCAGCGGGCGTACCACGCGTTCCATGCCGAACGAGGCCATCAGCACGGTGACGAACACCATGATGATGCCGGCCAGCATCACCCAGCGCGTGGCGAACTGTTCGAGGTCGTGGAAGTCGGAGATGTCCAGCGCCAGCGCGACCCGCCCCATCGTGCCGGTGTCGCGCACCATCACCGCCGTCTCGCGCTCACCCACCATCACCCCGTCATGCAGGCCCGGGTGCAGGTCGCGCAGGGTTTCCGGCATGTTCGCTTCGTCGAAGCGGTACAGGCTGAGGGTGTCCGAATCCTGCCAGTGGTACTGCGGTTCGTGCTCGGTGTGCTCGACGATGCTGTCCAGCTCGGAATTGAGCAGCGCGCGCCAGGCGGCATGCTCGGCATGCTCGTGCACGTAGTTGCCCACGCTGAACACCGCCAGCGAAATCAGCGCCAGGTAGCCCAGCAGCCAGCCGATCACACGCCGGTACAGCGGGCCCGGCTTAGGCGCTTTCTTCATCGCTTCCACTGCCTGCACTGCCACTGGCCGCCAACCGGTAGCCGACGCGCGGCAGGGTATGGATCAGCTTGTCGTTGAAGGGGCCATCCACGCTGCGGCGCAGTTCGTAGACGTGTGAACGCAGCAGGTCGCCATCCGGCGGCTCGTCGCCCCACAGGGCGAACTCCAGCTGCTGGCGGGTGACCGCGCCCGGGCTGGCCCGCATCAGCACTTCCAGCAGCTTGCGGCAGGCCGGGTAGAGATGCAGCGCCTGGCCGCCACGCTGGGCTTCCAGGGTCGCCAGGTCCAGCACCAGGTCGGCCACCTGCAGGCGCTTGCGCGGGTTGCGCCCCTGCGCGCGCGTCAGCAGGGCTTCCAGCCGCACCTCCAGCTCGGGCAGGGCGAAGGGCTTGGTCAGGTAGTCATCCGCACCGGCGCGGAAGCCGGCAATCTTGTCCGGCAGCTCGTCGCGGGCGGTCAGCATGATCACCGGCACTTCCGAACCCTGGTCCGTACGCAGGCGGCGCAGCACTTCCGGCCCTTCCATGCGCGGCAGCATCCAGTCCAGGATCACCGCGTCGTAAGGGTGGCTGGCGGCCAGGTGCAGGCCGGTGATGCCATCGGGGGCCACGTCGAGGACGTGCCCGCGCGACTCGAAATAGTCGAACAGGTTGGCCACCAACTGGCGGTTGTCCTCGATCACCAACAGGCGCATGCACGGAATGTCCACGGAAGTTCGTACCATGGTAGCGCTGACCATGTCGGAATGCGGTCGCCCTGCGCCCGCCTCCGACGCCTTTCCCACGCCCTGTTTCCGACAATGGCCGTTTTGCTCCCGGAGCCCGCTGTGCCCGTAGCCCTGCCCCGCCGCTGGTTCCTGCCCCTGCTTTGGGTGCTGATGATCGTCTCGCTGGGCGCCGGCCTCGGCATGCGCCAGCCGCAGCCGCCGGACGAGCCGCGCTTCGTGCTGGCCGCGCGGGCCATGGTCGACAGCGGGGAATGGCTGCTGCCGCACCGCGGCAGCGAGCTCTACGCGGAAAAGCCGCCAGTGTTCATGTGGCTGCAGGCCGTCGCCCACCGGGTCGTCGGCAGCTGGCAGTGGTCGTTCCTACTGCCCTCGCTGCTGGCGGCCCTGCTCAGCCTGTGGCTGGTCTCGGACCTGGCGCGACGGCTATGGTCGCCACGGCACTCCCTGTACGCGATGGCGGCGCTGTTCTGCACGCTGCAGTTCGGGCTGATGGCCAAGCGCGCACAGATCGACATGGTGCTGGTGGCAATGACCACCGTGGCCCTGTGGGGCCTGCTGCGCCACCTCAGTGAACGCCGCAACCTGCCGGCGCTGTGGCTGGCCGGCTTCGCCGCTGGCCTGGGCACGGTGACCAAGGGCGTGGGCTTCCTGCCGCTGTTGATGGTGCTGCCCTGGTTCGGCTGGTGGCTGTACCAGCGCCGCCGCGGGCAGGCCGTGTCCGGCCCGCACCCGGCCACCCTGCTGTGGCTGCTGCCGGCCTTCCTGCTGGGCACGGCGGTGTGGCTGGCGCCGCTGGGCTGGGCCCTGCTGCACGAACCCAGCGCATCGCTGCAGTCGTATGCGCACGAGCTGCTGTTCAAGCAGACCGGCACCCGTTACGCCAACGCCTGGCACCACCGCCAGCCGGTCTGGTACTACCTGCAGGTGATCCTGACGCTGTGGCTGCCCGGCAGCCTGCTGCTGCCGCTGCTGGCCAAGCCCTGGTGGCGCCGCCTGCGCCGTGGCGACCGCCGGCAGTGGCTGCTGCTGGGCTGGGCGCTGCTGGTGCTGCTGTTCTTCAGCGCCAGCCCGGGCAAGCGCGAGGTCTACGTGCTGCCGATGCTGCCGGCGATGGCCCTGGCCGTGGCCCCGCTGCTGCCGGGCCTGCTGCGCCGCCTGTGCGTGCGCCGCTACCTGTTCGGCTACAGCCTGGTGCTGATGCTGGCCACCGGCACGCTGGGCGTGATGATGATGACCGACAGCCACTGGGTGCAGGCCCAGCTGGCGCGACGGGCGATGCCCGATTCGCTGCTGCCGGTGCTTGGCAATGGCCTGCTGGTCTTCGCCATTGCCGTGGCCACGCTGGCGGTCTGGCTGCGGGTGCGTCGTGCGGCCCTGCTGGTGCTGCTGACCCACGGCATGCTGTGGATGCTGTACGGGCTGGTGCTGATGCCCACGCTGGACCCCTACGCCTCCGCCTCTGCGCTGATGCAGCGGGTCGGCAAGCGGATCGGACCGGATGCCGAGTTGGCCCTGGTGGCCTGGCGCGAACAGAACCTGCTGCAGGCCGACCGGCCGGTACGTGAGTTCGGCTTCAAGCGCCCCTGGGCCGAGCAGTGGCACGATGCCGGCCCGTGGCTGGCCAAGGCCCCGGAAAAGCGCTGGGTGCTGGTGCTGGACAAGGCCATGAGCCCCTGCGTGGATCCGGCCCAGGTGATCGACATCGGCATCGCCAACCGGAACCGCTGGCAGCTGCTGCCGGGCAGTGCCTGGGACGCCAGCTGCCATGCCGAACGTGCCGGTGCTTCGGAAGAAGAAGACTGAACGCTGGCTCGCGCCGGGGCGGCATTAACCCGGCGCGAACAGATGTACGACCCTTCTCCGACATGAAGGTGACGAGCATGGCCGCGGATTCCTGCCATGGCCCCTTCCCGCATGCCCGCTCGTCCCCTTGTCCCGGCTTCTGCCTTCACGCCTTCGTGGCTGGCATCGCGTTTCGCACTGACGCACCTGCTGCTGCCGTTGGCCGTCGGCGTTCCGCTGTTCGTCCTGTTGATGGGCTTTGGCGGTGACCAGTGGGTGGCCGACCACTTGTTCCGCCTGGAGGGCGGCCACTGGGCACTGCAGGATGCCTGGCTGACCCGCGCGGTCGTGCACAAGGGCGGCAAGTGGCTGAGCACGGCGGCGGCCCTGGTGGCGATCCTGCTGTGCTTCCACCACTGGCGCCGCGGCCGCGACCGCACCCTGCGCTGGGCGTTGCTGTACGTGGTGGTGGCGATGGCGCTGGGCACCGGCCTGATCTCGCTGCTCAAGGCGCTGGTGCCGATGGACTGCCCCTGGGACCTGCTGCGCTATGGCGGCCACGAGCCCTTCATCGGCCTGCTGGCCAGCCGCCCCGAGGGCATGCCCGTGCGTGCCTGTTTCCCGGCCGGCCATGCCAGCGCCGGCTACGCCTGGCTGTGCCTGTACTTCTTCGCCCTGCTCTGGCGCCCGGCGTGGCGCTGGGCCGGGCTGTGGATCGGCCTCGGCAGCGGCCTGGTGTTCGGCATCAGCCAGCAGCTGCGCGGCGCCCATTTTCTTTCGCATGACGTTGCCACGGCCTTGCTGTGTTGGCTGCTGTCGCTGGGCCTGTTCCTGATCACGGAGCGGCTGCTGGCCCGGCGCACGCTGGAACGTCCGACCCGCCAGGAGGCACGTGCATGAATGCATCGGTCCAACGTTCGCTGCGCCTGCCGGCACTGGCCAGCCTTCATCGCTGGCGCCCGCAGCTGTCCACCGAAGCGCTGATCGCGCTGACGAGCCTGTTCTTCGCGGTGGCCGGCAACGGCCTGTTCTGGCACAGCGCCATGGCCAGCCATCCCGGCAGCCTGCGCTACGCGCTGTCGCTGTTCCTGCTGCTGCTCGGCGCGCACGGCGTGCTGCTGGGCATCCTGGTCTGGCGCTGGAATGCCAAGGTGGTGACCAGCGTGCTGCTGCTGGTGACCGCCTTCGCCGCGCACTACATGAGCCAGTTCCACATCTACCTGGATGCGGACATGCTGCGCAACGTGCTGGCGACCGATCCGAAGGAAAGCCGCGAGCTGATGACGGCCTCGCTGGTCTGGCCGGTGCTGCTGCTGGCGGTGCTGCCGATGGTGCTGCTGTGGCGGGTGGAACTGCGCCGCCGCAGCTGGGGCCGCACCCTGCTGTGGCGCGTGGGCTTCCTGCTGGTGGCGGCGGTCACCGCCGTGGGTGGCGCGCTGATGTCGTTCCAGGATGTCTCGGCGCTGATGCGCAACCAGCGCGAAGTGCGCTACCTGGCCACGCCGGCCAACGTGCTGCTGGGCATGCCGCGTGCGCTGCGCGGCGACAACCCGGTGCAGCGCGCGCCGAAACTGCCGATCGGCACCGATGCCAAGGCCACCCCGCGCGCGCCGACCAGCAAGCCGCGGCTGCTGGTGATCGTGATGGGCGAAACCGTGCGTGCGCAGAACTGGGGCCTCAACGGCGGGCGCAACACCACGCCGGAACTGGCGCAGGCGCCGGTAATCAATTTCCCGGACATGCATTCTTGCGGCACCAGCACCGAAGTCTCGCTGCCCTGCATGTACTCGCCCTGGGGCCGGCACGAGTACGACGAGAAGAAGATCCGCGCGCACCAGTCGCTGCTGCACGTGCTGAACCGCGCCGGCGTCACGCCGCTGTGGCGTGACAACCAGTCCGGCTGCAAGGGCGTCTGCGAAGGCCTTGATTTCCAGTCACTGTCCGACGCGACAACGCCCGGCCTGTGTGCGGATGGCCGCTGCATGGATGAGATCCTGCTGCAGGATCTGGCCACGCAGGTGCGTGCCAAGCCGGGCGATCGCGTGGTGGTGCTGCACCAGCTGGGCAACCATGGCCCGGCCTACTTCGAGCGCTATCCGGCGGCTTTCGCGCGCTTCAAGCCGACCTGCGATACGCGTGACATCGGCCGCTGCTCGCGCGAGGAGATCGTCAACAGCTACGACAACGCGGTGCTCTACACCGACCACTTCCTGAGCAAGACGATCGGCACGCTGCAGGGCCTGCAGGACTACGACACGGCGATGATCTACCTGTCCGACCACGGCGAGTCGCTGGGTGAGAAGGGCCTGTTCCTGCACGGCGTACCGTACGCGATCGCTCCGGCCGAGCAGACCAGCGTGCCGATGACGATGTGGTTCTCGCCGGGCTTCGCCCGCAGCCGCGGGCTGGACCTGCAGTGCCTGCGCAAGCGTTCGGCGGCGTACACCGACCACGACAACCTGTTCCCGTCGGTGCTGGGGCTGATGCAGGTGAAGACGGCACTTTACGAACGCGACCGCGACCTCTTCGCCGGCTGCGAGAGCTGAGGGGTTGTGTTCTGGCAGGGCTTGCAGCCCTGCACCTGCCGAATCACCGTCAACGTCAAACGCCTGCATTCCGTGGGATGGCGGGGTGGGTCCGGTTGAGGGGGACGCCGTAACCCCCCCTCCGGGGTCCGGCCCAGCCGCTGGCGGCTGTGCGTTCGGGCGCTCGCGAAGCAGTGCTTCGCAAGCAAAGCGCCCTCACCCATGGGGGCTTGGTCGCGCCATCCATGGCGCTCACACCCCCTCAACCGGACCCACCCCGCCTTCGACAGACCTCCGCGATCTGTCGGAAAGGCGTTCTGCTCTGGTGGGTGCCGACCGTTGGTCGGCACGAATGAATTCATTCGATATCTGACAGATGTGTCGACCAACGGTCGACACCTACCAACAGCCGCGTGTCCCAGTAGATCCACGCCATGCGTGGATGATTCATTCGATATCTGACAGATGTGTCGACCAACGGTCGACACCTACCAACAGCCGCGTGTCCCAGTAGATCCACGCCATGCGTGGATGACTCATTCGATATCTGACAGATGTGCCGACCAACGGTCGGCACCTACCAACAGCCGCGTGTCCCAGTAGATCCACGCCATGCGTGGATGATTCATTCGACATCTGACAGATGTGCCGACCAACGGTCGGCACCCACCATCAGCAGCAGGTTCCAACAGCCGCGTGAAACTGTCGAAGGCGGGGCACTGTGGGTTTGCGGGGTGTGAGCCGCATGGATGCGGCGACCAAGCCCCCATGGTGAAGTGACCCCCTGGAGTTGGACACCTGATCCAACCCAGAGGGTTATATGAATAGATATGAGGTTCGTTTCAAATTGCAGGTGGCCAAAGAGGCCTGCAAGACCTCCACATCGGTCAAGGCGGTTGTACATCCGGTACTACAACGAAGACCGTATCCGATTGAAACTAAAGGGCCTGAGCCCGGTAAAGTACCGGCAGCAGGCCGCGTTGGCCGCCTGATCCCCCAACTGTCCAACTTTTGGGGGTCACTTCATGGACGGGTTCACGGCGTCCCCGCAAACCCACAGTGCCCCGCCATCCCACGGAATGCGGGCTTTTGATCTTGCTTCGGCTTCGGCCTCTGCAGGTGCAGGGCGCAGCCCTGCCGGACCCCACCAACCTTCCCCACTTGCGGTAGGCACGCGCGCCCACTAGCCTTCGGCCGTCGTTCACCACCCAAGGACCGCCCGTGACTCACCGCCATCTCCTGCTGGCCTCGGCTATCGCCGCCGCCACGCTGGCCCTGGTCGCCTGCAAGAAGGAACCTTCGCCCGGCACCGAGGCCGCCACCGCCAGCGCGCCCGCCGGCGAGACCGCCGACCAGTTCGTCGCCCGCATCAACGCCGAATTCAAGGCCGCCTACCCGGAGATGACCTCGGCACAGTGGCTGTCCTCCACCTACATCAACAGCGATTCCGAACGCATCGCCGCCAAGGCCAACGAGCGCTCGCTGACCCAGCTCAACAGCTGGATCGAGCAGGCCGGCAAGTTCGAAGGCCAGCCGATGAGCGAGGACAGCAAGCGCGCCATCCACCTGCTGAAGCTGATGTCCTCGATGCCGGCGCCGCGTGATCCGGCCAAACTGGCCCAACTGACCCAGATCGCCACCCGCATGGAAGGCAGCTACGGCGCAGGCAAGTACTGCACTGATGCCAACGATCCCAACTCCTGCCGCCAGCTCGGCGAGCTGGAGCAGGTGCTGGCGCGCAGCCGCGACTACGACGCGCAGCTCGATGCCTGGCAGGGGTGGCACAGCACGACCAAGAGCATGCGCGGCGACTACCAGCAGTTCGTCAGCCTGGTCAACGAGGGCGCCAAGGGCATGGGCTTCACCGATGCCGGGCAGATGTGGCGCAGCGGCTACGACATGCCGCCGGAGCAGATCGGGCCGGAAACCGACCGCCTGTGGGAACAGGTCAAGCCGATGTACGAGCAGCTGCACTGCTATGCGCGCGGCAAGCTGGACAAGACCTACGGCAAGGACAAGGCCGAAGTAGGCAACGGCCTGATCGCCGCGCACCTGATGGGCAACATGTGGCAGCAGGACTGGTCCAACCTGTGGGACCAGCTGGAACCGTACCCGGGTGCCGGCAGCCTGGACATCACCGGGGCGCTGGAAAAGCAGTACCAGGCCAACCTGAGTGCGGCGCTGGCCAAGGCCGGCAAGGATGCCAACGTCGCTGCACAGTACAAGGCGCAGCGCGAGGCCGAACTGCGCACCGCCAAGCAGATGACCGAACGCGCCCAGGACTTCTACGTGTCGCTGGGCATGCCCTCGCTACCGCAGTCGTACTGGGAACGTACCCAGTTCATCAAGCCCGATGACCGCGACGTGGTCTGCCACGCCAGTGCCTGGGACATGAACATGGAAGGCGACGTGCGCACCAAGATGTGCATCAAGCCGAACGAAGAGAACTTCACCACCATCTACCACGAGCTGGGCCACCTGTATTACGACCTGGCCTACAACCCGCTGCCGCCGCTGTTCCAGGGCGGTGCCAACGATGGCTTCCACGAGGCGATCGGCGACACCATCGTGCTGGCGATGACGCCCAAGTACCTGAGCTCGATCGGCCTGGTGCACGCGCCGACCGAAAGCCGCGAGGCGGTCATCAACAACCAGATGCGCATGGCCCTGTCAGGCGTGTCGTTCCTGCCGTTCGGCCTGATGATCGACCGCTGGCGCTGGGGCGTGTTCGATGGTTCGATCACCCCGGACAACTACAACAAGGCGTGGTGGGACCTGAAGGCGAAGTACCAGGGCGTGGCCCCGGCCAGCACCCGTGGCGAGGAGTTCTTCGATCCGGGCGCGAAGTACCACGTGCCGGGCAACACGCCATACACCCGCTACTTCCTGGCGCGCATCCTGCAGTTCCAGTTCTACAAGGGCCTGTGCGATGCGGCCGGCTTCAAGGGCCCGCTGCATGAGTGCACGTTCTACGGCAACAAGGAGGCCGGGCAGAAGTACTGGGCGATGCTGAGCAAGGGCGCCAGCCAGCCGTGGCAGGCCACGCTGAAGGAGCTGACCGGCAGTGACAAGCTCGATGCCGGCCCGATGATCGAGTACTTCAGCCCGGTCAACGACTGGCTGAAGCAGCAGAACCAGGGCCAGATGTGCGGCTGGCAGGCCAGCGCAGCACCGGCGGCGAAATGAAAGAAGGGGCGGCTCCGCGAGGATCCGCCCCTGATGTTTCCGGTAGCGCCGGGCCATGCCCGGCGGCTTTTCATCGCACCGCTGCGCTCGCCGGGCATGGCCCGGCGCTACCCGATGGGCGTCAGCTGTTCTTCTTCGCCGCCATCGCCGCGGCCAGCTCGGCCTTGTATTCCTCGAAGGTCTGGCCCTTCTCCTTGGCCTCGGCCTGCGCGGCATCGCGCAGCGCATCGGAATACACCAGGCGCACCGGCGTGCCCTTGCGCTCGTGCAGTTCACCGGCCTGCATGATCAGCGCCAGCACCTGCGCGGCACTCTCGCTGTGGCCGGCGATGCGGCCATCCATGCCCAGCACCCATTCGCCATCGCGGCGCACGACGCCGGCCAGCAGTGTGCGCTGCGCATCGCGCAGTTCGGCATGCGGCTCCACCGGCGAGGCCTGCGCGGCGGCCTTGTTGGCAGCCTTTTCTTCCTGGCGGCGGCGCTGGTCGCGGCGGGTCTTGGAGGTGGTGGACATGGGGGGCGATACCGCTACGAGGGGGCGCAAGGATAACGCACCCCGGCCACGACGCCGTTTCACGGGCGCCAGCCGTGCAGGTTCAGTCCAGCACCCTGCCCTGCCGCCAGTAGCCCATGAAGGTCAGCGCACGCCGGTCCAGCCCGCAGTCGCGGACCAGGTGCCGGCGGATCGCCATCACCGCCCCCGCCTCGCCAGCGACCCACGCGTAGAACGGCCCGGCCACGCCCGCATCGGACTGCTCCCACAGGATCTGCGCGTCCACGTCGATCTCGTCCAGCGCATCGCCCGCCACGACCGGCGAGGCTGCCAACCATGCCTGCACGGCCTCCACCAGCGCCTGGCCGTAGGCGGCCTGGCCGCGCGGCAGCCACACCAGTTCGGCAGTGGGCGGTGCCTTCAAGGCGATGGCTCCGCCCTCGCCCGCCACTTCCAGCAGCGCAAGCACGCGCGGCGGATCGACCTGGGCGGCCAGCTCCTCGAGGATGCCGGCCACCGCCGGCAGCGCGGTCTCGTCGGCCACCAGCAGCACCTGGCCGACCCCGGCCGGCGGCTTCCATTCCCAGCCCTGGCTGCTCTCGGCGCAGTCGGCGTCCGGCGCCAGCAGCACCACGCGGTCGCCCGGCCGGGCATGCACGGCCCAGCGCGAGGCCGGGCCGGTTTCACCGTGCAGGACGAAATCCACGTCGACTTCGCCCTGTGCGGCGCGCAGCTGGCGGATGGTGTAGGTGCGCATCGGCGGGCGCTGGTCGTCCGCCAGTTCGCGGTAGCGGGCGTACCAGTCCTCGCCGCTGGGCACCTCCGGGGCATCCTGGCCGGGCAAGGGGAAGAACACCTTGATCCGCTGGTCCGGGCCCTCGGTCTTCATCCGCGCCACGTCGGCGCCGGTGAACACCAGGCGGTGCAGGGAGGGGGAAAGGACGCGGCGCTCCTTCAGCGCCACCTCGAACAGGCGGTAGGTCTGCTGCGCAGCCATGGGGGTACCTCGCGACGGCTTCTGATCGGCTGGCCGTCACGAACCCGTGCAGCGGCTGGCTGGAATCCCCAGCCTAGTCCGCGTGGTCACTGCCGCAAGAGTTTGGGCGCCGCTGCAGCGCCCTGCCCCTGCGCGCTGCTCAATGGCCCGTGGCCACTGCCTGCACTGCGCGCTCGCGGCGGTGTTCCCAGTACCAGAACACGAAGCCGCCGGCGAAGAAGGCGGCCTGGCCCAGGGCCAGGTGCAGCGGGCTGCCGCTCAGCAGCGGCGACACCAGGCCGGCCACCACGGTGCTGATCATCAGCTGGATGAACGCCTGCAGCGAGGACGCCAGGCCGCGCTGGTGCGGGTACATGTCCAGCACCGCCAGCGCCAGGATCGGGAAGATCAGCGCCATGCCCATGCCGCCGAGGAAGATCGGCAGCACCGCCCACGGCAGGGCGAACTGCGGCGCCAGGCTCACGTAGCCCACGTTGAGCAGCACCGACAGCGCGCAGAGGGTGAAACCGATGCCGATCTGGCGGGTGGGCGTGGTGCGCCCGGCCATGCGGCCGGACAGGAACGAACCGGTGGTCATGCCGCCGATGGTGGGAATGAACAACCAGGCGAAGCCACCTTCACCCAGGTGCAGGTGCTGCATGACGAACACCGGCGCCGAGGCGATGTACAGGAAGATGCCGCCGAAGTTGATGCTGCCGGCCAGCGCCAGGCGCAGGAAACGCGGGTTGAAGCCGATGCGCACGTAGTCACGCAGCAGGCCACGCGGCGACAGCGGCACGCGAGCCGCCACCGGGTGGGTCTCCGGCATGAAGCGTGCAGTGCAGACCAGCAGCAGCAGCGAGAACACCACCAGGAACCAGAAGATCAGCGGCCAGCCGGCGCCACTGAGCAGGATCCAGCCACCGATGATCGGCGCGATGGCCGGGGCGATGCCGAACAGCATCGATACCTGGCTCATCAGCCGCTGCGCATCGTGGCCGTGGTAGAGATCGCGGATGACCGCGCGGCCGACGATCATGCCGACGCCGGCCGACAGGCCCTGCAGCGCGCGGAACACCAGCAGCGTGCTCAGGTCGGTGGACAGCGCGCAGCCGACCGAGGCGCCGATGAACACTACCAGGCCGCCGAGGATCACCCGCTTGCGGCCCCAGGCATCGGACAGCGGCCCGTGCGCCAGGCTCATCAGCGCATAGAACAGCAGGTAGACGCTGATGGTCTGCTGCACGGCCACTTCATCCACCGCCAGGCGCTGGGCCAGCTGCGGGAAGGCCGGGAAGATCGTGTCGATCGAGAACGGGCCGAACATGGCCAGGCCTGCGAGCAGCAGGGCCATGCGACGGGTGGAAGGGGCAACAGCGGGGGTCATCGGCAAAGCGTCCGGCTGGGCCATGCGTGGCACGCACGGCGGGCGCCGATCCCCTGCAGCAGGGACGGCGCCAGATGAATACGAGAGTCCGGCCATGATAGGCCCGGATTGCGGCCGATGCCATCGACCGCTGCACAAAACGCATGGCCGGGCCATCGGCCATTCAGGCCCGCAGGCGCCCTGCCCCCGCTCCGGGGCCCGTGTTCAGCCGCGGCAACCCGCTATAATCGCCGGGCAACATGGTGGGAGAAGCGGAACACCGCTGCCGAAGGCGCAACGCCCGTAATCGCTCAGGCCCGATACCACCCGTAACAGAACTCTGGAGAGACCGGTTCGATCCGGCGCCGAAGGGGCACGAAGCTGCGGCCAGCCGCACTTTTAAACTCTCAGGCAAAAGGACAGAGGGGCGCCCCGCAGACCGCCAACCGGCGGCTTGTGCCCGTGCGTGTGCCCTTTCCTGACGGATCCTTCGCCATGTCCCAGAACACCCCCTCCCTGCGTGAGCTTGAGCATCATTCCGCGTTCGTCGAGCGCCACATCGGCCCCAACGATGCCGAGATCGCGCAGATGCTCGACGTCGTCGGCCACGCCACGCTGGATGCGATGACCGATGCCATTGTGCCGGCAAAGATCAAGTCGCCCGCACCGCTGGCGCTGCCGGAGTCGATGACCGAAGTGCAGGCGCTGGCGAAGATCCGCGCGATCGCCGACAAGAACACCGTGCTGCGCAGCTTCATCGGCCAGGGCTACTACGGTACCCACACGCCGAACGTGATCCTGCGCAACATCCTGGAAAACCCGGCCTGGTACACCGCCTACACCCCGTACCAGGCGGAAATCTCGCAGGGCCGCATGGAAGCGCTGATCAACTTCCAGACCCTGTGCGCCGACCTGACCGGCATGGAGATCGCCAACGCCTCACTGCTGGACGAAGCCACCGCCGCGGCCGAAGCAATGACCCTGGCCAAGCGTTCGGCCAAGTCGAAGTCGGACACCTTCTTCGTGCACGACGCCGTGCACCCGCAGACGCTGGAACTGCTGCGCACCCGCGCCGAGCCGATGGGCATCGTGCTGCGCGTGGGCACCCCGGCCGAAGCACTGGAAGCGGAGGCCTTCGGCCTGCTGCTGCAGTACCCGGACACCTTCGGCCAGGTCGGCGACTACAAGGCGCTGGTGGATGCCGTGCACGCGCGCGGCGGCCTGGTGGCCGTGGCCACCGACCTGCTGGCGCTGACCCTGCTGGCCGCCCCCGGCGAATGGGGCGCGGACATCGTGGTCGGCAACAGCCAGCGTTTCGGCGTGCCGTTCGGTTTCGGCGGCCCGCACGCTGCGTTCATGGCCTGCCGTGATGCCTACAAGCGCTCGATGCCGGGCCGCCTGATCGGCGTCTCCATCGATGCCGAAGGCAAGCCGGCCTACCGCCTGACCCTGCAGACCCGCGAGCAGCACATCCGCCGCGAGAAGGCCACCTCCAACATCTGCACCGCGCAGGTGCTGCTGGCGGTGATGGCCTCGATGTACGCCGTCTACCACGGCCCGGAAGGCTTGGCCCGCATCGCCCGCCGTACCCACCGCCTGGCCTCGATCCTGGCCGCGTCGCTGCGCAGCGCCGGCGTGCAGGTCGGTGGCGACTTCTTCGACACCCTGCACATCACCGGTGTGCATGCCGATGAGATCCACGCCAAGGCCCGCGCCGCCGGTTACAACCTGCGTGCGATCGACAGCGACTCGGTCGGCATCAGCCTGGACGAGACCGCGACCCGCGCCGACATCGTCGCCCTGGCCGCCGTGTTCGGTGCGCAGGCCGATGTGGATGCGCTGGATGCCAGCACCACCGACGCACTGCCGGCTGCCCTGCTGCGCCAGTCCGCGTTCCTGACCCACCCGGTGTTCAACACCCACCACAGCGAGCACGAGCTGCTGCGCTACCTGCGTTCGCTGGCCGACAAGGACCTGGCGATGGACCGCACGATGATCCCGCTGGGCTCGTGCACCATGAAGCTCAACGCCACCGCCGAGATGATCCCGGTGACCTGGCCGGAGTTCTCGCAGATCCATCCGCTGGTGCCGGCCGACCAGGCGCTGGGCTACAAGGAACTGATCGAGACGCTCGAAGCGATGCTGGTCGAATGCACCGGCTACGACGCGGTCAGCCTGCAGCCGAACTCCGGTGCGCAGGGCGAGTACGCCGGCCTGCTGGCGATCCGCGCCTACCACCGCTCGCGCGGTGAGGACCACCGTGACATCTGCCTGATTCCGGATTCGGCGCACGGCACCAACCCGGCCTCGGCGCAGATGTGCGGCATGAAGGTCGTGGTGACCAAGACCGATGCCAACGGCAACGTCGATGTCGAAGACATCCGCGTCAACGCCGAGAAGTACAGCGACCGCCTGGCCGCGATCATGATCACCTACCCGTCCACGCACGGCGTGTTCGAGGAGGAAGTGGTCGAGATCTGCGAGATCATCCACCAGCACGGCGGCCAGGTGTATACCGACGGCGCCAACATGAACGCCCTGGTCGGCGTGGCCAAGCCGGGCAAGTGGGGTTCGGACGTTTCCCACCTGAACCTGCACAAGACCTTCTGCATCCCGCACGGCGGCGGCGGCCCGGGCGTTGGCCCGTGCGCGGTGAAGGAACACCTGGCCCCGTTCCTGCCGGGCAAGCTGGGTGACAACGGCCCGGTCGGCATGGTCAGCGCGGCCAGCTTCGGCAGCGCCTCGATCCTGCCGATCAGCTGGATGTACATCGCCATGATGGGCAGCGAAGGCCTGCGCAAGGCCACCCAGGTGGCCCAGCTCAACGCCAACTACATCGCCAAGCGCCTGGCACCGCACTTCAAGACCCTGTACACCGGCCGCAACGGCCTGGTGGCGCACGAGTGCATCCTCGACGTGCGCCCGCTGGAGAAGACCAGCGGCATCGGTGCCGAAGACGTGGCCAAGCGCCTGATCGACTTCGGCTTCCACGCCCCGACCCTGAGCTTCCCGGTGGCCGGCACGCTGATGGTCGAGCCGACCGAGAGCGAATCGCTGCACGAACTGGACCGCTTCATCGATGCGATGATCCAGATCCGCGAAGAAATCCGCGCGATCGAAGACGGCCGCCTGGACCGCGAGGACAACCCGCTGAAGAACGCCCCGCACACCGCGACGGCGGTGACTGCCAGCGAGTGGACCCACGCCTACCCGCGTGAGCTGGCCGCCTTCCCGCTGCCCAGCCTGAAGCTGCAGAAGTACTGGCCGCCGGTGGCCCGCGTCGACAACGTGTACGGCGACAAGAACGTGATGTGCGCCTGCATCCCGGTCGATGCCTACAAGGACGACGAAGTCGAGGCGTAAGCGCTCGATGCACCGGTAAACGGAACGGCCCGCGCAAGCGGGCCGTTCTTGTTTCCATCAACACGTGGCGCATTCTCCAGTAGATCCACGCCATGCGTGGATGCCGCGATCTCACGGGTCGGGCATCTGCCCCAGGCTGAGCTGCCACGACACGCCGTAGCGGTCCTGCACCCAGCCGTAGCGGTTGCTGAAATCGTAGTCGCCCACCGGCATCAGCCAGTGCCCGCCCTCGCCCAGCACGCGTGCCGCACGCTCGAACTGCTCGCTGCCGGCGCATTCGACGAACAGCGAGATCGACGGACTGAAGGT
This sequence comes from Stenotrophomonas sp. SAU14A_NAIMI4_5, assembly GCF_003086795.1. Classification (NCBI taxonomy): domain Bacteria; kingdom Pseudomonadati; phylum Pseudomonadota; class Gammaproteobacteria; order Lysobacterales; family Lysobacteraceae; genus Stenotrophomonas; species Stenotrophomonas sp. SAU14A_NAIMI4_5. The sequence continues at coordinate 3,262,273 of NZ_CP026003.1, forward strand.
GAAGTCGTGCACGTCCAGGCTGTCGAAGCACAGGTAGTGCGTGCCCCCCAGCAGGAAGATGGCTTGGCGCACCTGGCCGGGCACGCCGGCGCCGGCACCTTCGGGGTGGTGCTGCAGGGCCAGCAGGCGGAAATCGGCGAAGGCGTCGGCGTACAGGGCCATGGCGGCCTCGGCCTGGCCGGTGAACATAAGGAACGGGCGACTGCGCAGCATGCGGTACTCCTGTTCGACAGGCCGGTGACGGCCCACGCGATCAGGATGGCACGGCGGATGTGCAGCCCCCGTGGTAGTGCCGGCCGCTGGCCGGCAGCACCGATCAGGCTTCGCGCATGCGCCGGGCGATGGCGCTGCCGGCGGCGATGACGGCGGTCAGCGCTACCATCGACAGGAACTGCAGGCGCGTGTGCGCTTCGCTCAGCAACAGGCCGAAGATCAGCGCCAGAATGCCCAGCGCACACACCGTCAGCCACGGGAAGCCGGCCATGCGGAACGGCAGGCGGGTGCCCAGGCGGTCGGCCCGGCGGCGCAGCACCAGCTGCGAGACCAGCGACAGCGTCCACACCAGCAGGCAGGTGGAACCGACGATGTTCAGCAGCACCGGCAGCACCTTGTCCGGGAACAGCAGTTCCATGATGGTAGCGGCGAACCCGAACAGCACGCTGGCCAGCACGGCGATGACCGGCACCTGGCGCGGGTCGGTCCAGCCCAGCACGGCCGGTGCCTCACGGCGCTGCGCCAGTGAATAGATCATGCGCGAGGCACCGTAGAGGTTGGCATTGAGCGCCGACAGCAGTGCGATCACCGCGATCAGGGTGATGGCCGTGGCCGCGCCCGGAATATTGGCGACCGCGAGCACCGCGGCAAACGGCGACTTCAGCGACTCGCTTGTCCACGGCACCACGGCGATGATCACGCTGAGCGAGCCGATGTAGAACACGAGGATGCGCCAGGCCACGGTGCGGATGGCACGGGCGATGCTGCGCTCGGGGTCTTCGGTCTCGGCCGCCGCCACCGCCACGATCTCGGTGCCGCCGAAGGCGAACACCACCACCAGCAGGGCCGCGCCGATGCCGGCCAGGCCCTTGGGCGCGAAGCCGCCGTGCTGGGTAAAATTGCTCAACCCCGGCGAGGCCACCTGCGGCAGCCAGCCCATCAGCAGGGCGATGCCGATCGCGATGAAGGCCAGGATGGCGGCCACCTTGAGGATGGCGAACCAGAATTCGAACTCGCCGAAATTCTTCACCCCGAGCAGGTTGATCGCGGTGAAGAACAGCATGAAGGCCAGCGCCGCCATCGGCACCGGTATCACCGGCCAGACCGTGGCCAGCAGGCCGGCCGCACCCACCGCCTCGGCGGCGATGACGATGACCAGCTGCACCCACCACAGCCAGCCCACGGTGGCACCGGCGGTGGCACCCATGGCATCGGCCGCGTACACCGAGAACGCGCCGCTGGTCGGCTTGGCCGCCGCCATTTCGCCCAGGGCGTTCATCACGATGATCACCAGGGCGCCGGCGACGAGATAGGACACCAGCACGGCCGGACCGGCCGCCTGCACGCCCACGCCGGAACCGAGGAACAGGCCGGCGCCGATCGCGCTGCCCAGGCCCATCATGATCAGCTGGCGCGGCTTCAGCGAATGGCCGAGGCGGGAAGACGAGGCAGGCGTAACGGGGCTGGCGGGCATCGGCGGGACTGGCGGCGGCTACAGGGGCGTCACCTTACATTGTCCCCCACCCACGGGGATAGGCACAGTGCAGCAGACCGCTCAGGGCAGCATGGCTTCGCCGACAGTGGCATCGACATTCTCTCCAATACGCGCCCGGTAGGCACGCGGCGAGAAACCGGTTTCAGCCTTGAATTTGCGGGTGAACGCGCTCTGGTCGCTGAAACCGCAGGCCTGGCCGATGCAGGCGATGCTGTCGTCGCCGTGCAGCAGGTGCATGGCCATCTGGATGCGCAGCCGGGTCAGCACCTGCTGCGGGGTCATCTGGAACACCTTGCGGAAGCTGCGCTCCAGCTTGGACAGCGAGAAGCCGGTGATGTCCAGCAGGGTCTGCATGCGCACGTTCTCGGCGTAGTGCGCGTTGAGGTGGGCCAGGGCCAGGCGCAGCTGCTCGTACTGGCTGCCCAGACTGTCCTTCTGGCCCAGGTCGCGGGAGATGCCGATCAGCCCCTGGATGCTGCCATCCACCAGCAGCGGCCGCTTGCAGGTCAGGCACCAGCCCGGTTCGCGGTTGGCGAACAGGTGCAGCTCCATCAGGTTCTCGATCACCTCGCCGGACAGCACGCGCGCGTCCTGGTCGACGTAGTCCGCGCTGAGGCCGGTCGGGTAGATCTCGGCGGCGGTACGGCCGATGACATCCTTGCGCGCACGCAGGCCCAGCCGCCGCAGCATGGTCTGGTTGACGTGGGTGTAGCGGCCCTGGCGGTCCTTCATGAAGAACAGCACGTCCGGAATGGCGTCGAACAGGGCTTCGATGTCGGTGGGCTCGACTCGCATGCGGCAAGCATACCCGAGCCCGGTTTTGCCTGTACGTTCACCCGCTCCGGACCATGGGTTAACGGCCGGCGGGCGACTGTCATGGCCTGCCCCCCACGTACCCCGGAGAACCCCCCGATGGCCGCCAGCAAGCCGACCGGCAAGCGCGCACCCGCCCCGTCCAAGCCCCCCCACACCCAGCAGCGCGGCGAGGGTGACGAACTGCACCTGCAGGCCGGCGGCACGCATCCGCCGATGACCACCGCGCAGGGCATTCCGGTGGCCGACAACCAGAACTCGCTGCGCGAGGGCCCACGCGGCCCCACCCTGCTCGAGGATTTCATCCTCCGCGAGAAGATCACCCACTTCGACCATGAGCGCATTCCCGAACGCATCGTGCATGCACGCGGCAGCGCGGCCCATGGCTATTTCGAACTGACCCGTTCGCTGGCCAAGTACACCCGCGCGCGCGTGCTGACCGAGGTCGGCACGAAAACGCCGGTGTTCACCCGCTTTTCCACCGTGGCCGGCGGCGCCGGTTCGGTCGATACCCCGCGCGACGTGCGTGGCTTCGCGGTCAAGTTCTACACGCCCGAAGGCAACTGGGACCTGGTCGGCAACAACATTCCGGTGTTCTTCATCCAGGATGCAATGAAGTTTCCCGACCTCGTGCATGCGGTGAAGATGGAGCCGGACCGCGCGTTCCCGCAGGCCGCCAGCGCGCATGACACGTTCTGGGATTTCATCTCGCTGATGCCCGAATCGATGCACATGATCATGTGGGCGATGAGCGACCGCGGCATTCCGCGTTCGCTGCGCATGATCGAGGGCTTCGGCGTGCACAGCTTCCGCCTGTTGAACGAGGCCGGCGAGTCCACCTTCGTCAAGTTCCACTGGCGGCCGAAGCTGGGCATCCAGTCCACCGTGTGGGACGAAGCGCTGAAATTGCAGGCGGCCGACAACGATTTCCATCGGCGCGACCTGTTCGAAGCGATCCAGCGCGGCGACTTCCCCGAATGGGAACTGGCCGTGCAGCTGTTCACCGAAGAAGAGGCCGAGGCGTTCCCGTTCGATCACCTCGACCCGACCAAGACCATTCCCGAGTCGCTGGTGCCGCTGAAGGTGATCGGGCGGATGGTGTTGGATCGCTGGCCTGACAATTTCTTCGCCGAGACCGAGCAGGTGGCGTTCTGCCCCGCCAACGTGCCGCCGGGCATCGACTTCAGCAACGACCCGCTGCTGCAGGGCCGGCTGTTCTCGTACCTGGACACGCAGCTGATCCGCCTGGGCGGGCCGAACTTCCACCAGATTCCAGTCAATGCGCCGAAGTGCCCGTTCGCCAACCACCAGCGCGACGGCCACATGCAGATGCAGGTGCCGAAGGGGCGCGTGGCCTACGACCCGAGCTCGCTGGAAGACGACAGCCCGCGCGAAACTCCGGCCGGTTTCCGCAGCCATGCAACCGCCGATGATGGCCGCAAGGGACGCACGCGTGCGGCGAGCTTTGCCGACCACTACAGCCAGGCACGTGCGTTCTTCCGCAGCCTGGAAAAGCCGGAGCAGGCGCACCTCGCCTCGGCGCTGGTGTTCGAGCTGTCGAAAGTGGAAACGCTGAAGGTGCGCGTGCGTACCGTCAGCCACCTGCGCAACATCGACGAATCATTGGCCAGGCGCGTGGCCGATGGCCTCGCCCTCGCCGAGCTGCCCGACGCCGCGCCGACCGCGACGCCAGCACAGGACATGCCTGCGGTTCCCGAGGTGCGCATCATCGGCCGCACGAAAGGCACGCTGCAGGGGCGCTGCATCGGCATCCTGTTCGATGAGGGCTCCGATGCGGGGCTGATCGCCAGCCTGCGCAAGGCCGCGCAGAAAGCCGGTGCCGAGGTGAAGCTGGTAGCGCCGAAAGTGGGCGGGGCCACGCTCAGCGACGGCAAGCGGCAGGCCGCCGATGGCCAGTTGGCCGGCACGCCCTCGGCCGTGTTCGACGCCGTGGCCGTGGTGCTCAGTGCAGAGGGCGCCAAGGCGCTGGCCAGGGAAGCCGCCGCGGTCGAGTTCGTCAGCCATGCGTGGGCGCACCTGAAGGCCATCGCCAGCGATGCCGGCGGCCAGGCGCTGCTGAAGGCGGCACGCGTGGGCAACGATGCCGGCATCGTCGAAGCGGAAGACGCCAAGGCGTTCCTCGCCGCCGCGGCCACCCGCCAGTGGACGCGCGAACCGAAGCTGCGCCTGCTGGCCTGACCGACCCTCACAGGAGAAGCGACATGCCACGTGGTGACAAATCCGCCTACACCGACAAGCAGAAGCGTCAGGCCGAGCACATCGAGGAAAGCGAACGCGAGCGCGGCGCCAGTGAAAGCACCGCCGAACGCATCGCCTGGGCCACCGTCAACAAGCAGGATGGCGGTGGCAAGCGCAGCGGCAGCGGCCGCAAGGCAGCGAAGAAAGCGGCCGACAGCTGACCCTCAGCCAGGCAGCCCGTTCACCCAGCGCGCCACGACTTCGGCCGCCTGTTCGGGTCGCGCCTGCAGCAGCAGGTGCGGCCCCTGCAGCGCGACCTGCCGCGCCTCGGGCAACAGCGCCTGCAGTTCGGCAACACTGGGCGGCCACAGCAACCGGTCCTGTCGCGCCTGCAGGTACAGCGTGGGCACGGCGATCCGCGGCAGCAGCGCACGCACGTCCACGCGCAATGTGCTGGCGGCCCGTTGCCGCAGCACGCGGCTCGGCACATCGGCCAGGGCCTGGCGCAGCGCCTGCACGTTCTGCGGCGTCCGCCACTGACCGAGCAGCACCCGCGCCATCACCGGCAGCGGCGGCAACGGCCATGCCGCGGACAGCGCCACCGCGCTCGCGGCAGGCACCGGCACCGGCCGCCGCGCGAACGTGGTACTGAGCACCAGCCCACGCAGCCCGGCGGGCGCCTGCGCGGCGATCTGCACCGCCAGCGGGCCAGCAAACGATTCGGCCAGCAGCACCCACGGCTGCCGCGGAAGCTGCGGCTGCAGCCATGCAACCAGCGTTGGATAATCCTGCGCGCCCTGCACGGGCAGCGACAGCGCCTCCGCGTCCAGTCCGTGCGCTCGCACGGCCTCGAGGAACGCGCCCGACATGCCCACGCCACCGTCCAGGCCGGGCAGCATCAGCACACGGGGGCGCACCGGCGGGTTCAACTGCCGGGCCCAGGTGCGGCGGCCGGCGCAGGCGCCGCCACGGTGACCGCCTGCAGCGTGCGCACCGCCGCGATCGGAATGGCTTCGGCACGCCGCTGCTGCGGCCACCAGACGAACAGGAACGCGCTGCTGGAGCCGAGCAGGCGCGCAGTACCCGGCAACGGCGCGCGGTCGCCGTTCAACTGCAGGCGGATCACTTCGCCGCTGCCGGCGTTGCGGATCTGCTCCCCGCGCACCGTCACGTAGTTCGCCGCGCCCAGCGCCATGAAGGCGGCCACGGCCAGGGTCATCGCGGTCAGCGGGCGCAGGCCTACGCCCTCCCAGCTGGTCAGTGCCGAGCGTGTCAGCACCGCGCGCCACGCCCAGTTGCGCGCGCGCAGCTGTTCCAGCTTGGCGGCATTGCGCATGCGCAGCGTTTCCGGCCAGGTCACCACCAGCACCAGCAACACGCCAGAGGCCAGCAACAGCACGTACGCCGGGTCGCGGATGCCGGCCACCAGGAAATCGCTGGGCTGCAGGTAATCCAGGATCGACAGCTTGAAGCCCCGGTAGAACCAGAAGCTGCACCACAGCCCGAGCAGCGAGACCAGCAGGTAGGCCACGGTGAACAGCAGGGCCGGCTCACGGCGCATGCGGCGCAGCGCCTGCATCACCGCCGAATCATCATCGCCACGGGTCAGCGGCAGCATCGACCAGTCGGTCGGCACCTCGGCGGGCGGCATGGCGGGCGCGGCCATGCCCTGCATCCGTGGCACGTCGCCGTAGGCGCCTTCGGTCTCGTTGCTGTCCATGCTCCCTCCCCCGGTGTCTGCAGCGAGCATCGCCGAAATCGCTGGCGGGTGGTAGACCGCTGGTCTGCGGCATACTCCAGCCTGCCGCAGGACGCGGCGCATGAGACCGACCATGACCCGAAGAATGATGATGCTGGCACTGCTGGCGTGGGCTTGTACCGCAGCACCTGCCGTTTCCGCCGCCAGCCCGCCCGTGGACGATGCGGCGACCGCGCAGGCCCTCGCACAGGCGGAAACGCGGGGCAGGGAAATGTTCGAGCATGACCTGGCCGCCGAGCGCGCGACCGATGCCCTGCTTAAGAAGGGAATGCGCGGCGACAGCCGGGTACGGGGCTGGATCACCGAGCCGAAGGACAACCGCTACGAGGTCAGCATGATCGGCGAAGGTGACGTGGTGCTGTACCGGGCCACCACCGATGCGCAGGGGAACCTGGCCGGCGCGACCGAGGCGCTGGCGGTTCCGGCGGCCCCTACCGCCTACCAGGCCGGTGCCGCGGCTGCCCGGGCGCTGGCGACGCAGAGCCGCATCGATGCCTGCGCGAAGCGCTACAACAGCGTGGTGCTGCCTGCGCCCGGCGCGACCAACGATGCATGGACGGTCTACCTGCTGCCGGCCACCACCGACCCTGCCGCGGTCCCGCTGGGCGGCAGCTATCGGTTCGACATCGCGCAGGGCCGGATCACCTCGCAGCGCGCGTTCACCCGCAGCTGCATCCAGCTGAAGCGTGCGCGGCGCAATGCGGCAATGATCGTCACCCACATGCTCGACCCGACACCCACCGAAGTGCACGTGTTCTGGAGCCTCTGGGCCCGCTCGCCGCTGTACGTCACCACGGGCGAGGATGCAATCTGGAAGATCGAGGACGGCCACATCCACCGCGTGCAGGACTGAGCAGCTGCCACGCGCGCGGACGCGTGGCAGCTCCCCGCTGGCCCTTTTCGAAGATCAGGCCGCGCGCGCCACCACGGCGCGGGCTGCACCGTCCTGCTCGATCTGGAACACCGACACCGAGGTGGTCAGCGCGTTGGCCTGCTCTTCCAGCGCGCGGCTGGCCGCGGTCGCCTCTTCCACCAGAGCCGCGTTCTGCTGGGTCACCTGGTCCATCTGCACCACCACCTGGTTGACCTGTTCGATGCCCGCGGCCTGTTCCTTGCTGGCCGCAGCGATATCGCTCATCAGCTGGTTGGTGCGTGAACTGGCGTGGGCCAGACGGGCGATCGCCGCTTCGGACTGCACGGTCACGGCCAGCCCGCTCTGCACCTTGGCGGCGGCATCCTCGATCAGTTCCTTGATCTCCTTGGCGGCCACACCCGCACGCTGCGCCAGAGTGCGTACTTCACTGGCGACCACGGCAAAACCACGGCCCTGCTCACCGGCACGCGCCGCTTCCACCGCAGCGTTCAGCGCCAGGATGTTGGTCTGGAACGCGATGCCGTCGATCACCGTGGAGATCTCCGAGATGCGCGCCGACGACTGGTCGATCTCGCCCATCACCGTTGCCATCTGCGCCATGGCCTGCTCGGTTTCGCGCACGGCTGCACCGGCCGCATGCGCTTCGCTGTCGGCCTGGCGGGCCAGGTCGGCGTTCTGGCGCACAGTGGAGGTCAGCTCTTCCATCGAAGCGGCGGCTTCTTCCAGATTCGCTGCCTGCTGTTCGGTACGGCGCGAGAGATCGCTGTTGCCGGCGGCCAGTTCCTGCGCGGCGTTGTTGATGCTGTCGGCCGCCACCTGGATGCCACGGACGATGCCGGTCAGCTGCGCGGTGGTGGTGTTGGCATCGTCGCGCATGCGGGCGAACACACCCTCGTAGTCACCGTCCATGCGCGCGGTCAGGTTGCCGTGCGAGATCGCGCGCAGCACGTCGGAGACATCGGCGATGCTGGCCTGCGAACTGGCCATCATCGCGTTGAGGTGTTCGACCATCGCGCGATACTGGAACTGGAACGCCTCGGCATCGCCGCGCACGCTGAAATCGCCCGCGCCGGCGGCCCGGGCCAGCGTGTCGATCTGGGCGCTGATCGCCATCAGGCTCTGCTTCACCGCGGCCAGGGTGCGGGTGAACGCGCCCTTCTCGCCAGGGTACTGCGGCAGGTCGCGGCTGAGATCGCCGATCGCGTAGCGCTGCATGACTTCGGCCATCAGCAGTTCCACCTGCACGTGCGATTCCACCAGGCTGTTGGTGGCCTGCACCATGCGGCCGAAATCGCCGGGGAAGGCGCTGGCATCCATGCGGTAGCCAATGGCACCGGCCTCGTGCTGCTCGGCCATCTGCAGCTGCGCGCCGATGGCGGCCTGCACGCTCTGCCGCACGCTGCCCATGGCCTCGCCCAGCTGGGTCAGTTCATCGCGGCCACCCAGGTGGAAGGACTGGTCCAGCTCACCCTTGGAGAGCCGCTGCGCCAGCTGCACCGCACGCGCCAGCGGGCCGGTCAGGCTGCGGCCGATCATCACCGAGGCGGCGATGCCGACCAGCAGCGCTACGCCGCCCAGCACCAGCAGCTGCAGCAGGCTGCGCTCGCCGAGACGGATCGCTTCAGCGGCCGCCTCGCGACTTTCCTTTTCCTCGAAGGCCACGCCATCGGCCAGCGCCTTGTTCCAGCCATTTGCGGCCTCCTGCACCGGGCCCAGGGTCAGCGCGATGGCGCCGGGGAAATCGCCCTGTTCCATCAGTTCGCTGGTCTGCTTGTTGAGCGGGCGCGCGACCGCACGCATGGCCGCGATGGCCTCGCCCATCGCCTTGCCGTCGGCATCGCCGGGCAGTGCCTGGTAGGCGGTCCAGCTGGTTTCATAGCGCTTGACCAGGTCGGCGATGCGCTGCTCGTCGGCCTCGCGCGCGTCACCCTGGCGGATCAGCATCTCGCGGCGCACGACCATCATCTGGTTGTTCGCATCGAGCATTTCCGACAACAGCCGTACCTTGGCCACGCTGACCTCGACCACCTGCTGCATCGCGCGCTTCTGCACGGCCGTGGCCGTGGCGCCGGTGGTGACCACGGCAGCCACCAGCAGCAGCAGAAGGCCAAAGCCAAGGCCAAGACGCCAGGCGACCCTGACATTCCTCAAGTAGTTCATGGGGGGAATCCAAACGTGGAGGGGATGCGCCCTTATCGGCGCACCGCCCCCCGCCTTGACGTCGCGAACGTGAACGCTTCCGGCACCGTTCACGTTGCCATCCCCGTTCAGCCGATCTCAGGCACGAAGGTCTCGCCAAGAATGATGTACCCGAAGCGGTCGAACGTCAGTTCCATCAACTCTGGATCCATCTCCACCAGTCGACGAGCCCGGAACGAGGCGTACGCCCCTGCTTCCACCACACGAAAGCGCATGTCAAACGTCGGCGACATGGCACTTCCTGTGAAATCGACGACGTACTGGTTGCTGGACACGCGACGGAGCCAATCGATCACAATGCGTCCGCCCATTGCGCATCTCACTGGATAGTATGCCAACAGTTCGCCGCGCTGCAGCAGGTAGAGATCGCCAGTGCTGTAGAATCCGCCCTCCTCCTGTGCAGTCTGCAACCGACCGGTATAGGGTGATTGCTCGAGATAGCAGACACCACCGCCGCTTTCAAACAACGGCCTTGAGGAATGTTCCGACATATCCGCCCCCCCAGTTCAGATCATTCTGCAGCCGTTCGCCTTGGAATTTGTATTGCATGGCGGTGTTGTACTGCGGCCGTCCCACGATGGGCCCCAGAAGAGCATCGTGACCATCGCAATACTGTCCACACCGCCCGCTCTTTTTCAGCCGGGCATAGAGCGCTTTTGCTTGATCCAGAGTGAGCGGTCTGACCTGATAGACGGATCGGAACAAGAGCGGATCCAGTTGGACTCTAAGCACGTTCCCGCACAGCGCCATCGCCTCCCTGGCAGTTCCTTGATGGTGATTGCTCTTGTGGAATGCACGCCTTCTTGCCAAGCGCAGGCTACGCCCCATATAGAATCCGCGACCAAACTCACCACCACCGAGCGCGAAATCCATATTCCCCATAAGCAGATGCCGGGCAATACTTTCTTCGGTTCCGTGATAAATGGACTCAAAGGTCATATCCCATCACCTCAGTGCGGCGTAGTCGATCTGTTCTTCGACGCCATGGTTGCCGGATTCGAACGCGGTGTACCCAGGCCGCTTTCCTCGCCCTCGACTTCCCTCGTAGTAGACGCTCAGGATTCCACTGAGCAGGAACTGCAGCGCCAGGTGCGCATCCTTCTTGTCTGGATGCTTGAATCGCTGAAAGCGGGCTTTGCCGGCACCCGCACCAGCTGGTCTCCGCTTTGTAATACTCCAGCTTCCCAGAGCTCCCACGAATCCCACCATCTCATCAAACTTCAGATCGCTGATCGGTGAGTAGGCATCCTTGATTCTGCTCATGGCCTTTTCACCATCGGCGGCCATCGAGTCACAGGCGCGCATTCCAACCAGAGCCAGAAATGGGCCTCGAATGGCGGTACCCGCGTGATCCTCCAAACTGCACAACTGCGCAACATCGCGAAGCGTCTTCAATTGCTTCGTAACATCGGCAGGCCGCAAATGCTTCTTCACCGATACGACGGCTACGACACCCTCTGGAAGCACGATGGCAGTGTCATTGAATCGCTGGAATGTGGGATACCGCTCCGAGTCGTACACCACAATATCCAATTGCGTTGAATGCTTGTCGTCCTGGCCTTGGCGACTGGCATCGTGGGTTCCAGTTATGACGGCAGGGCGAAGAATGAATCCATTCAGAATCTCCAGTCCTTTCGGGAGATGGCGCTTTAGACAGGATGTGATCAGTGCTTCCACATAGCGGCCATCCTCGCCGTGATTCGCAGACCCAATTCCTGTAGCAGAAGGCATCAGGCGTTCGAAATTGGTATAGGTGTCCAGCAAAGCTGCTACTTCTGCGGACCAGTAGCTCCGTAGGCGAGATCCATCCATCACTGCCGCGTGGGTCATGAGGAACTCCATTCAAGATGACACCCGTACATCGGCCCAGCGCGGAAAAGCTTGAGCCCCGTAGCCGTTAGATGCCTCGACAAACCCGTGGGCTCTTTGCGGAAGCGGCTCTTTGCGTACTTGTGACTGCGTCTTCACGGTTGCTGCGCAGCACTTTTTGTCAAGGTGGAGGAAAATTCAGCAGGAGCTATTGATGGCATTCCGGTGTGTCGTTCCCTTCGTCCTGATCTTGGCCCTATCACCGGCGTTTGCCCAAAACCCAGCCGCCAACCTGCCCGCGCCCATCGCCGAACGCGCGGGACCAGACATCGCCGCACGCTCGCCACTGCACGCGCAAGTCCTGCTGGATCGCGCCAATTTCTCGTCCGGCCAGATCGACGGCGAGGTGGGCAGCAACCAGCGCCGCGCCGTGTCCGGCTTCCAGGCCGCGCACGGGCTGACCGTCACCGGCGAACTGGACGATGCCACCTGGAATGCATTGCAGGCCGATGCCAACGCACCGCTGGCCAGCTACACGTTGACCGCCGAGGACGTGGCCGGTCCATTCCAGCCGGTGCCGAAGGGGCCCGCCGCACAGGCCAAGCTGAAGGCGCTGGGCTACGGCAGCGTGGAAGAGTCGCTAGGCGAGCGCTTTCATGCCTCGCCCGAGCTGTTGAAGGCGCTCAACCCCGACGTCGACCTGGGCAAGGCCGGCAGCCGCATCCAGGTGCCGAACATTGCGCCGGCACCGCTGCCGAAGGCAGCGAAGGTGGTGGTCGACAAATCCGATTCCACCCTGCAGCTGCTCGATGCAGCGGGCAAGGTGATCGCGCAGGTGCCGGTGTCGTCGGGCAGCCAGCATGATCCGCTGCCAATCGGTGAATGGAAGATCCTCGGCGTGTACCGCGACCCGCCCTTCCACTACAACCCGAAGCTGTTCTGGGATGCGCGCAAGGGCGAGAAAAAGGCCACGCTGCCGCCGGGCCCGAACAATCCCGTGGGCCGGGTCTGGATCGACCTGTCCAAGCCGCATTACGGCCTGCACGGCACGCCCGAGCCCGGCCATGTCGGCAAGACCGAATCACATGGCTGCGTGCGCATGACCAACTGGGATGCGCTGCGCGTGGCCGATGCGGTGGATGCCTCGGTACCCGTCGTGATGCAGGAGTGAGGCGATGCGTCTTTCGCAGCTGATCTTACTGGGCGTGCTGCTGGGGCTGGGTGCCGGCTGGTGGCTGCGCCGCGATGCGGGTGAGCCGGTGGCGGTCACGCTGTCGGCTACGCAACCTGCGGCAGTGGCTGCGAAGCCGTCAGCAGCAACGCACGTGGATGCGGCGCCTCCCACGCCGCCTGCCAGCGCTGCGGATGCGCCAGCCGGCCTGCTGCTGCCGGTGCAGGGCATCCAGGCCTCGCAGCTGCGCGACACCTTCACCGATGCACGCAGCGAGGGCCGCGTGCACGATGCCATCGACATCATGGCCGACGCCGGCACGCCGGTGCTGGCGGTGGCCGATGGCGCGGTGGAAAAACTGTTCGACAGCGAGCGCGGCGGACTGACGATCTACCAGTTCGAGCCCAGCGGACGCTGGTGCTACTACTACGCCCACCTGCAGCGCTATGCCGACGGGCTGGCGGAAAAGCAGCTGATCAAGCGCGGTGAAGTGATCGGCTACGTCGGCAGCACCGGCAACGCCAGCGCCGATGCCCCGCACCTGCATTTCGAGGTACATGTGCTGGGGCCGGAGAAGCAATGGTGGAAGGGCGAATCGATCAACCCGTATCCGTTGCTGCAGGCGGGGCGCTGACGCGTTGGCACGCGCTTCGCTCAGAGGCCTGAGGCAACACGCACCGCATCACAGGCCGTGATCAGGTCTTCCACCAGGCGGCCACTGACATCGAGTTCGCCCTCGTACTCGGCGATGTTGCGCTGCTGGTGGCATTTGTCGAGCACGCGCCATACCTCCGGACCAACGCCCAGCGTGTGCTTGAGCGACTGGAACACGATGTAGCGGTTGCTGGGCCGGAACCCCTGCGCGCGAAGCGCGGCCAGGCTCAAAGCGTGCGCGGCGTTGTAGGCAAGGTCGAAACGACTTTCCAGCGACAACGTGGCATTGCGTGCGTCACGCAGCCGCGCAAGGCCCGAGCGCTGCAGCCCTTCGATCTCGCGCGGATCGGGCGGTTCAGCGGTGAGCGGTTTACCCGCCCCGACCAGATTCTGCAATGGCGAGGTCATCCTTTCCTCCAATCACCCACACCTTGGGTTGTTCGAGAACACGCTGCAAAAAGGCATTGCCCTTGCGCAGGCGATCATGCAGTTCGTCATGCGTGTACAGCGTCGGGTTCACCGGCCGTCCGAGGCGATCTTCAAGGGGATCGATGACGGCCATCAACTCAGCATAGCCCAGCGTATCGGAGACCAGCATCAGATCGATGTCGCTGTGCGCGCTGTCCGTGCGCTTGGCCACCGAACCGAAGACGAAGGCCAGTGCAATCTGGTCCTGCAACGGTTGCAACGCCTCGCGCAGCGGCTGCGCCAGACCCATGGTCTTGTGCACCAGCGCCACCAGCTCGGCATGGATGGGCGAGCCGGCAAACGCGCGATAGCGCTTCTGGTTGCCGACCTTGCGTTGCTCGACCAGGCCGCTTGCGACCAGCTTGGCCACTTCGCGCTGCACGGCGCCAGAGCCGGCACCGCTGCCGCTGATCAGCTCGGAAATACTGAAGTCACGACGATCCTGCCCGAACAGCAGGGCCAGCACCCGTTGCTGGGTCTGGGTGAACAGCGCGTCGGCCAGCCCGATGGGGCCGGTGGGAGACGCATTGGCAGCTTGAATACCCATATTGGGCATTATTGTACCCATATTGGGCATTTTGCAAGTGACCTGCCCCACCCCGCCGGGAGTGGCCCGGCGCTACCGCGCCCGAGGACGGCGTTGCCACCGCCGCAGCGCGATGCTGGCCGTCGCCAGTCCGCCACCGGCAATCAGCAGCAGCAGCGCCACCGGCTGCCAGAAGAAGAACGGCCACAGCCACAGGTAGTCCAGGTCGGTCAGCTTCAGCACGTCCATCGGCGGCAGCAGGTCCACCGAGGCCGCACGGCCGGCCAGCGCAGGGTCGACCTCCAGCACGGTCAGCCGCAGCGAGGAACGGCCACGTGGCAGTGCATCACCGCGGCCGTAGCCGAAGTACGAGGCGGCGAACCGGTCCCGCTCGACCGATTCCAGTGCGCGGCGGATCTCCGGACCGGTCGCCGCCGAGCGGGTGTCCGCGCGGAATTCGTTGTGATCGGTCGGGGTTTCCGCGCGCAGGCGCAGCTCGGGATCCACCGACGGATCGGCGCCGTCATCGGCGTAGCGCAGGCGCAGCCGCAACGGGTCGTTGATGAAGCGGTAGACCGTGACCTCGGCCGTCGCACCGGGCTGCAGCACCAGCGGCAGGGTCTGCGTGCGCGAGGCCAGGTGGTTGGCGACCGCGCCCAGCACCAGCACGATGCAGGCCAGCGTCCACAGGCTCCACAGCAGCCACAGGCTCACCCGTGCCACGGTCTCGCCCTTCATGCCGAAGTCTCCGTCATCGTGATGCATCCCTGCTGGTATTGGCCACAACGTATCGCAGAACTGCACGTGCCCCTAGTGCCGGCGCAAAGCAGCGCCTAACCTCCCCGGCACCTCGCTGGATGGCGAGGCGGGGCATCGCACCTGCGGAAGGAGGTCAGGTCGGTCTGACTTCCCTGCAGACCAGCTCGGCAAGTTCGCGGCAGGCGAAGAACAGCCCTTCGACCACGCCTTCGTCCAGGTCCCTGCGCGGCGTTGCCATGCTTGCGCAACGGTTGGCCGCATGCAGCATCTCCACCGCGGTGAGGATGCCCAGGGCTGCACGGTCGATACGCGCCAAGGACTGACGTCGTCCGTCGGACAGGTTCTCCTCCGGCCAGAGCATGCCATCGGAGCCTTCCCCATCACGGATGCGGGTGAGGCAGCCCTGGAACGTGCTGAGATCGTCAGCAGGATTGGCGTCGTCGTTGATGGGCTCAACAACATGGAACGGCGGGTTCTTGCGAGTGGTCATGGCGTCGGCTTCCGTGGCTGTGCGTGACAGCGCCACCGCATGGGAGCGGGTGGCGGGCGGTGCGGGTTGCAAACCGGTGCATAGCTATGCCGGCGGGTCCGAAGACCCCCACGCACCGCCCGCCATAGAGGCCGACGGATTGCCAGCCGGCACCGCTTCAGGACGGTGCCGGCTGGCAAGCGCTTACAGCTATGCATCGGGTTTGCACGCCCGGCCACCCTTTTTCGGTGGCGCGCCATGTTGTCTACGCCTGCACGCTCGCTTCAATGAGAAAAATACGAATGCTTCGGATGCATCGAGAGCGCAGGGCGAAGTGTTGCATGTCCGGGGAATGGTGGATGCGACAGGAAAAGGCGCGACTGTGCTGGTGCATGGGTGCGTGCAATGCGCAGTGTCGTGAACGACTCGCACTTCAGAATGGCGCGTGACGTTTATCGCTTACCAGCAGTTGTAGGCGGCGGTCGCCCGGGGAGCGTGAATGGCGTGCGGGTTGGGAGAATTTGACGTGGCTGGCCGCTGTGGCGTGCCGGAAGCGACATGTTGGTGGCTTCGGTGGTGCCAGCCATGGGCTGGCACCACCGGGGTGACCTCAACGGGGCCACCGGCAGAAAAACAAGCCTCCCTGAAGGTAGCGCAGGACTGTACTTGTCCGTGGCGGTGTCCATGTGAGAGGCAACGCAGCGCCGACCGATCGGATCGCGACACGTTCCTATCACCTCCGAACCGAGCCGCCGTTTCTGACTCATCGATCGCAACGCCCCCAACTCGTCCGCAATTTCTATGCTATGAATGCAACGCCTTGCTTTGAGGTCTTCCACGGATTGGAGAGATGGCTGACGTTTGGGAGAGCATGAACCATCGGACATTCCGCATCCGAGAGCATGAAAAGCGGATCCGGAAGCTCGGCCTAGTTGGTCCATGGTTGTTCTATGTGCTGCTGATTGGACTTGGTCTATCACCATCCGCTGCAGGCCAAACCACGGTGACGTACATCCACACTGATGCTTTGGGCTCAGTTGTGGCTGAGAGCGATGCCAACGGCAATGTGATCAAGCGCTATGACTACGAGCCGTATGGCGCAGTCGTCGGCGGTCAGGTTGACGATGGCCCGGGGTACGCGGGGCATGTAAGCGACTCGGCAACAGGGCTGAGCTACATGCAGCAGCGCTACATGGATCCACAACTAGGCGTGTTTCTGTCAGTAGATCCGGTTACGGCGTATGAGCAGCCTCTGGGGCAGTTCAATCGATACCGCTATGCGAACGGGAATCCTTACAGGTTCATCGATCCAGATGGACGTGACGCCTTGGACGCTGCACGCGGGTTTGTAGATGGCATGTCAAGCAACTTTCTTGCGATCCCGAGCCTTGCACAACAACAACAGGTGGATTGGACGCCACAGCCATTTGGAGGACTGGGCGGAAACGCAGGGAATGTTGACTACGCTATCGGCAGAGGCGCCGCCAACGCGTTGACTACTGCAATGGATGTCCTGTCTGGTGGAGCGGCCGGAGCGGGAGCTTCAGGTCGTCGTGCAGGGGCTGAAGCGCTGGCAGAGGCGCGTGCAGCGCGCAATGCCTTGGCTGGAGAGCTTGCACCCCTCAAGGGCCGGGCCCCAGCAACGGTGACTGCTGGTTACAATGTAAAAACGGGAGAAGTTGCAGCTCGCGCTTGTGGTGGAGGAACATGCGCCGAAGGGCATGTCGCAAAGGCATTGGGTGGCAACAAGGCCGACATCCGGTTTACTGAGGCAATCCGACCGAGAACGGGTGCGGAAGTTCCTGTCTGCGTAAGCTGTGAGGCAGAGTACGGCAGAGGAGCCTTCCCGAAGGAAGCCAGATTCCAGAGAGATGAATTGACAAAATGATCGCACAACAGCCCTACCCCGATGGCATTGACTGCACATGGCTGGGAGTGGATCGACGCGGTAAAATTGCGGCCTTTGTTACGGCCGGCGAAGGTGAGATTCCAACGGCACTGTTGATGCAGCCTGACGTTGACCTGCGTGACATCGAAACCCTTCTGATGCATCTGCCAGTGACAGGCAAAGTCAAATTACGCGTAAGTGTTGCTAGACCCGACGACTTTCTGGACATGGCCTGTCGCGGCCTTTACGTCTACGACTGGAGCGGCGATAAATACACGCTTGTTGCAGAGCCGGAACTCGCCATTGAGTTCTCTGGACTTGATAGCGAATTGAAGGTTGTTGCGGCACATGCCGTCTTTGATTCGGTCGAGTTTTTCAGTCAGGAAACCATTTCGGTTGGACGCATGATGGAAGTAGATCAGCCTGGCATATGAACTACAGGAGATGTCATTGAACTGCGTCGAGTGTTTGCAATTCATTCGCAGCGATTCAGCAGTTGGACTTCCATCCGAATGTGTTCCTGCCAAAAAATGAAACGCCGCGACTCCATCTGGAGTCGCGGCGCTCTTTTCCACTTGAACAATCTTGCCACCACGCCGGGCATGGCCCGGCGCTACCTCAGGCGAACGGATCCTGCAGGACCATGGTGTGGTCGCGGTCCGGGCCGGTGGAAACGATGCTGATCGGGCAACCGGCCAGCTCTTCCAGCGAACGCAGGTAGGCGCGTGCGGCCGGCGGCAGCTCGTCCCAGTTGGTGATGCCGTGGGTGTTCTCGCTCCAGCCCGGGAACTCCAGGTACACCGGGGTGCAGTCTTCCCAGCCCTGCGCGTCCAGCGGCGCGTACTCGGTGCGCTTGCCGTTGTACTCGTAGGCGATGCAGACCTTCAGCTTTTCCATGCCATCCAGCACGTCGAGCTTGGTGATGCACAGGCCGCTGATACCGTTGATGGCCACGGCGCGCTTCAGCGCGACGATGTCCATCCAGCCGCAGCGACGCGGGCGACCGGTCGAAGCACCGTACTCGGCGCCGCGGTCACGGATGCCCTGGCCGATTTCATCGTCCAGCTCGGTCGGGAACGGGCCGCCGCCGACGCGGGTCGCGTAGGCCTTGGCGATGCCCAGCACGTAGTCGATCGAATCGGCGCCGACGCCGGAACCGGCCAGCGCGCCACCGACGGTGGTGTTGGAGCTGGTGACGTACGGGTAGGTGCCATGGTCGATGTCCAGCAGGGCGCCCTGCGCGCCTTCGAACAGCACGCGCTTACCCTGCTTGCGCAGGTCGTGCAGGATGCCGGCCACGTCGGACTTCATCGGCTGCACGTATTCGCCGAAGGCCAGGGCCTCGTCGAAGGTCTTCTGGAAATCGACCGCATCGGTGTTCAGATACTTGGTCAGCACGAAGTTGTGGTAATCCAGCGCCGTGCGCAGCAGCTCTTCCAGCTGCTTGGGGTAATGCAGGTCGGCGATGCGGATGCCGCGACGCGCCACCTTGTCTTCGTAGGCCGGGCCGATGCCGCGACCGGTGGTGCCGATCGCCTTGCCGCCGGCAGCGCGTTCGCGCGCCTGGTCCAGGGCGATGTGGTACGGCATGATCAGCGGCGCGGCCGGGGAGATCTTCAGGCGCGAACGCACTTCGACGCCGGAGGCTTCCAGCTCGGCGATTTCCTTCTGCAGCGCGGCCGGCGAGATGACCACGCCGTTGCCGATCAGGCACAGCGCATCGTCACGCAGGATGCCCGACGGGATCAGGTGCAGGACGGTCTTCTTGCCATTGATGACCAGGGTGTGGCCGGCATTGTGGCCACCCTGGAAGCGCACCACGGCGCCGATTTCCTCGGTGAGCAGATCGACGATCTTGCCCTTGCCTTCATCGCCCCACTGGGCACCCAACACTACGACAGACTGACCCATGACGGGCTCCTCGATTTGTTGCGGCCATCGGGGCCGCGGACGGGTAAACCGTGGCGGGGCTGGCCAGCACCTGGATGGCGGCTCCAAACGGGGAGCGGCCGGCGATGGAAGGCCCAGACACGGAAAAATCCGAACGGGGAGGCCCGTCCGGCTTTTGTGCATTATCCGGGTTTCCGGGGTCGGGTGCCACCTTTCCGACGGACGGCTTTACCGGCCGGTCAGGCGCCTCGCCCGGTGGTGCCGGCCGCTGGCCGGCAATCCCAGGTTGCCGGCCAGCGGCCGGCACTACCCTTTCAGTGCCGTGCCCACCACAGCAGGCTCAGGCCGGCCAGCAGCACCAGGCCGCCGAAGCTGCGCAGGGCCGGGCTGGGCAGGTCCAGCAGGCGCTCGGCCATGCGCTTCCAGGCCAGCGGGGCGACGAACAGCAGCAGGCCTTCGAGCACGGCCACCAGGCAGACGGCCGCGAACAGATCTTTCATGCGGGGGGACTCCGGAAAAAACACGGGGCCCGGCATCTGGCCGGGCCCCGTGGGATCTTGCCGAACGACCTCAGCGGTCGTTCTTGAGGTACTGCAGGAACGGGTCGTTCTTGTCCAGGACGATCACGCCGTTGCCGTCGGTCATGGAGCCACGGTAGGCCTCCAGGCTGCGGTAGAATGCGTAGAACGACGGGTCGGCCGAGCCGGCCTTGCCGTAGATGCGGGCCGCATCGGCATCGCCTTCACCGCGCAGGCGCTGGGCATCGCGCTCGGCTTCGGCGATCAGCACGGTGCTGTCACGGTCGGCCTGGGCACGGATGGTCAGCGACTGCTCCTCGCCCTCGGCGCGCAGCTTGGCGGCTTCCTGCTTGCGCTGTGCGCGCATGCGCTCGTACACGTCGTTGATCACCTGGCTGTCGGTGGGCAGGTCGACCTGCTTGATGCGCAGGTCGATCATCTGCATGCCCAGCCCGGACACCGCTTCGTTGATGCCCTTCAGCTGCTCGGCGATCAGCTCGCTGCGGTCGCCGGATACCAGCTGCTGCAGGGTGCGCGAGTTGATCTGGTTGCGCAGCGAGTCGGTGATGATCGGCGCCAGGCGGGCATTGGCCACGCGCGGGTCACCACCGGTGGCACGGAAGTAGTCGCCCACGTTGGAGATGTAGCCGATGGCGAAGAAATCGACGCTGACGTCCTTCTGCTCGGCGGTGAAGTAACGCGCCGGTGCCGTGTCCAGCACCTGGAAGCGGCGGTCGAACACGCGCACGGTTTCCACCACCGGCACCTTGAAGTGCAGGCCCGGCTTGATGTCCGAACGCACCACCTTGCCCAGGTTCAGGACCATGGCGGTCTGGTCCTCACGGACCACGTACACCGAACCCAGCAGGGCCAGCAGGGCCGCCACGACGACGGCAATCCAGATAGAACTTCTCATCGGCTGCCCTCCTCACGGCCGCTCGGACGCCCGGTCGGGCGGGCCACCGGCCGGCCCGGATCACGGGAAACTTCGGTTGCGGTACCCGGCAGCGACGGCATCACCACATCCGGATTCGGCACCGGGGCCGGGGCCGAGGCGCCCGGACGGGTGTCGCCGGTCATCGGCACGTAGATCAGCTGGCGACCATCGCCACCGATCACCTTGCGGTTCTCGCTCAGCACCTGCTGGACGGTTTCCAGCCACAGGCGCTTGCGGGTCACTTCCGGGGCGTCCTTGTACTGGGCCTGCAGCAGGCTGAAGCGCTGTGCGTCACCCTCGGCCTTGGACACCACGGCCTGCTTGTAGCCTTCGGCAGTGGTACGGGCACGCGAGGCCTGGCCTCGGGCTTCCGGCACGACCTTGGCGGCGTAGGCCTGGGCTTCGTTGATCAGGCGTTCCTTGACCTGCTGGGCACCGTTGACCTCGTCGAAGGCCGGCTTGACCTCCTCCGGCGGACGGGCGTCCTGCAGGGTCAGGCCGGTCACGGTGAGGCCGGTCTTGAACGCGCGCAGCAGCGCCTGCAGGCGCTCCTCGGCGGCCACGGCCAGCGGGCCGCGGTTGTTCAGCACCGAATTGAGGTCGGCACGGCCGACTTCCTCGCGCACCGCACTCTGCGCGGACTGCTCCAGCACCTGGTCGGCGTTGAAGGTACCGAACAGGTAGGTCTGCGGGTCATCGATGCGGTACTGCACGTTGAGCGAGACGTTGACGATGTTCTCGTCGCGGGTCAGCACCGGCACCTGGATCGAGAAGGTCTTGATCTCGGTGGCATTGACCTTGGTGACCGACTCGATCGGCCACGGCAGCTTGAAGTTCGGGCCCGGGGTCAGGATCCGCGAGAACTGGCCGAAGCGCAGCACCACGCCACGCTGCTGTTCGCCGATCAGCTGGAAGCTGGAAAACAGCACCAGCAACACCACCGCCGCCGCCACCCAACGCAGGATGCCGCCATCGAACAGATCCTTCAGCGGCCCGGGCAGACCGCCCCAGCCACCACCATTGCCACCGCCACGCGACCCGAACGGCCCGCGTCGATTGTCCTCGGGGCCTTGTCCGCCCTTGTTGCCGCCGGGTGTATTCCAGGCCATGCACGCTCCATCTATATGTGGGCTGCGGCGCGGGCCCTTCCCGCGGCGCCAGCCGTGAATCTTCACCGATCATACAAGATGGGGCGGACTGGCAGGTTTGAAAGGGCCATGACCGGGTAAGGTGGCGTTTTCCTCGAAGTCAGGCAGCGCCGATGGCCCGCACCACCCCGTTCACCGCCTTCCGGATCGAAAACGACGATGCCGGCTACCGCAGCGGCCTGGTCCAGCTGGGCGTGGACGACCTCAGCCCCGGCCAGGTGCTGATCCGCGCCCACTGGTCCTCGGTCAACTACAAGGACGCCCTGGCCGGCACCGGCAAGGGCAAGATCCTGCGGCGCTTCCCGCTGGTCGGTGGCATCGACGTGGCCGGCACCGTGGTCGCCTCCAGCGACCCGGCCTGGCGCGAGGGCGACGCGGTGCTGGCCACCGGCTGCGGGCTCAGCGAGACCCGTGACGGCGGCTACAGCCAGTACGTGCGGCTTGAATCGCGCGCGGTCATCGCCCAGCCTGCCGGCCTGAGCCCGCGCGAAGCGATGGTGCTGGGCACGGCCGGCTTCACCGCCGCCCTCGCCCTGCTGCGCCTGCAGGACAACCGGTTGACCCCGGGGCACGGCCCGCTGGCGGTGACCGGCGCCACCGGCGGGGTCGGCGCGCTGGCCGTGGACATCTTCAGCCGTGCCGGTTACGACGTGCATGCGATCAGCGGCAAGCCGGAGCAGGCCGCCTTCCTGCACGACATCGGCGCCGCCGAGGTGCTGCCGCGCGAAGCACTGGCCGATACCGCGCCGCTGCAGTCTGCCCGCTTCGGCGGTGGCCTGGACAATGCCGGTGGATCGATGCTGGCCAGCCTGCTGGCGCAGACCGTGCCCTATGGCAGCGTGGTCAGTGCCGGCCTGGCCGCCAGTCCGAAACTGGACATGACGGTGATGCCGTACATCCTGCGTGGCGTGTCGCTGCTGGGCGTTTCTTCGGCCAGCGCGCCGCGCGACCTGCGCGAAGCGGTGTGGGCGCGACTGGGCGGCATGTGGAAGCCGCAGCACCTGGACCGGATCTGCACGGCCGAAGTCGGCCTGACGGACCTGCCGGGCGTGTTCGAACGGATGCTGGCCGGTGGCTCGCTCGGCCGCACGGTGGTGCGGATCGACTGAACGTCGCAGGCAGGCGACGGACGGCAGCTGCCGTGTTCCCACCCGCAATGTGCCCGCACTACACTGCGGGCATGACACGGGGAACAACATGGCACGCATTCTGATCGTCGACGACTCACCGTCGCAGCTGTTGGGGATACAGCGCATCGTCGAGAAACTCGGGCACCAGATCCTGACCGCCACCGATGGCGCGGCCGGGGTGGAAACAGCCAAGGCCGAACTGCCCGACCTGGTGCTGATGGACGTGGTGATGCCCAACCTCAATGGTTTCCAGGCCACCCGCACGCTCGCCCGCGACGAGGCGACCCGGCACATTCCGGTGATCCTGGTGACCACCAAGGACCAGGACACCGACCGCATGTGGGGCATGCGCCAGGGCGCCAAGGCCTACATCACCAAGCCGTTCTCGGAAGACGAATTGTCCGAGGTGCTGGAGCGCGTGTTCGCCGGCCAGGGCTGAGACGTTCCGGTAGTGCCGGCCGCTGGCCGGCAACCACGCATCAGCGTTCAGGGCAATGAAGTTGCCGGCCAGCGGCCGGCACTACCTTCAAATGGTTTCGCCAAAGGCCTTTGCCAGGTTCCGGTACGCCTTCTTCTGCGCCTCGTCGGTCGCCGCCGGGGCCACGATCTCCAGCTCCACGATCTGGTCGCCATCCGGGTTGCCCGGCAGGCCGCGACCGCGCAGGCGCAGCTTGCGGCCGGCATCGGAATCGGCCGGGATCTTCAGTTCCACCGCACCGCCCAGGGTCGGCACGCTGATGCTGGTGCCCAGCGCTGCCTGCCACGGGGTCACCGGCAGCGTGTAGAGGATGTTGCGGCCATCGACCTCGAACTGCGGGTGGGCGGCGTATTCCACTTCCAGCAGCAGGTTGCCGCCATGGGTGCCCTGCCCTGACAGGCGGATCACCTGGCCCGGGCGGATGCCCTTGGGCACGCGCACGTCCAGCTGCTTGCCGTTGACGGTGATGCGCAGGCTGTCGCCGCCGTAGGCCGCTTCCAGCGGCACCGACAGCTTGGCCCGGGTATCGCGGTTGGGCGCCTGGCCGTGGCTGCTGAAGCCCGGGCCGGGGCCGGCGCCCTGGCCGCCACGCTGACGCGCGAACAGGCTCTCGAAGAAATCGCTGAAGCCGCCGCCGGCACCGCCGCCGCCGAACACTTCCTCGAAATTGAAGCCACCGGCACCGCCGTAGTTCGGCGGCACGTTGAATTCCTCACCCGGGCGGTAGCCCTGCGCGCGCAGCTGGTCATAGGCCGCGCGCTTTTCCGGATCGCGCAGCGCCTCGTAGGCCTCGTTGATGGCCTTGAACTTGTCCTCGGCGCCGGCCTCCTTGCTCACATCCGGGTGGTACTTGCGCGCCAGCCGCCGGTAGGCGGTCTTGATCTCGGCCTCGCCCGCACTCGGTTCCACCCCCAGGGTGGCGTAGTAATCCTTGAATTCCATCCAGCTACCTCGTTCTGCTTCGGCCGCACCGGTGGCGCCGCCCCGGGTTCATTCTACGCGCCGGCATGCTACGCCGCTGCCTGTGCGGCGCCGGTGACGCTGGCTGATCCAGCGCAATGCGGCTGCCGTGGCCCTGCCCCAGGATGGGGTGGGCACACCCGGTTTCCAATGTCTTGACGCCACCGTCCCATCTGCCCCACTAGCCTACTCGCAGCAAGGAGTTCCCATGACCATCCACGTCGGCGACCATCTCCCGGAAGTGACCCTCAAGCGCATTGGCGAGGGCATCGAAACGCTGGACACCAGTGCGCTGTTCGAAGGACGCAAAGTGGTTCTGTTCGCCGTGCCCGGCGCCTTCACCCCTACCTGCTCCGCCCGCCATCTGCCCGGCTTCGTCGAGAAGTTCGCGGCGTTCCGCCAGCGCGGCATCGACGTGTACTGCATGGCGGTCAACGATCCGTTCGTGATGAAAGCCTGGGCCGCCGACCAGCACGTGCCCGAGGGTCTGCTGATGCTGTCCGACGGCAATGCCGAACTGACCCGTGCACTGGGCCTGGAGCTGGATGCTAGCGCCTCGGGCATGGGCATCCGTTCGCGCCGCTTCGCTCTGTACGTCGAGGACGGTGTGGTCCGTGCCGCCTGGATCGAGGCTCCCGGCCAGTTCGAGGTGTCTTCGGCCGACCATGTGCTGGAGCACCTTCCCGTTTGATCCCCCCCGCTTGATCCTCTCCACGTTTGCCCCCCACAGATAAAAGGAAACCGGCCAGCCATGTCCAAAAAGCCAGCCAACCAGCCCCACTCCGCAAAGCCCGATGGCATCACCGATCGTGAAACCCTGCGTGAACGCGCGCGCCGGAACATCGAGGATGGTGCCATCACCGAGAGCTACAGCGCGGACCGCGAAGAGGTCATCAAGCTGCTCAACGATGCCCTTGCCACTGAATACGTCTGCGTGCTGCGCTACTACCGCCATTACTACATGGCCAAGGGCATGCTGGCCGATGCGGTCAAGGCCGAGTTCCTCGAGCACGCACATCAGGAGCAGGACCACGCCGGCAAACTGGCCGAGCGCATCGTGCAGCTGGGCGGCGAACCGGACTTCAACCCGGACACGCTGACCGCGCGTTCGCATGCCGAGTACAAGGAAGGCAGCGACCTGCGCGACATGGTGCGCGAGAACCTGGTGGCCGAGCGCATCGCCATCGACAGCTACCGAGAAATGATCAACTTCATCGGCGACCGCGACACCACCACCAAGCGCATCCTGGAGGAGATTCTGGCGCAGGAGGAGGAGCATGCCGATGAGTTCGCCGACCTGCTGGAGGGGTGGATCGGAGAATGATCGGGTAGACGCGGTCACGCCGGTAGCGCCGGGCCATGCCCGGCGTCAACGGATGACGGTGAACCGCACCTGCGTCCACGCGCCATCGGTGGCCAGCGCGGTCAGCGTATGCGCGCCGGGATCGGCGAACTCGCGCTGCATCCGCTGCGCGCCTTGGGTGCGGGCGATCCAGCGGCCATCCAGCAACCAGTCCACTGCCTGTTCGCTGCCCAGCGCGCGCAGCTGCAGGCGCACGCCGTGCTCGGCGTTGGGCGCCCGCGCCAATGCCGCGCCATCGTTCAGACCATCCACGTGCAGGGCCACGCTCGCTTCGCGGCCATCGTCGCGGCAGTCCGTTGCCAGTGGCGGCAGCTGCGAGGCATCACGCGTGGCCTTGGGCAGCCACGGTGACAACAGCGCCGGCCAGCGGGCGATCTCGCGCTCGACTTCGGTGTGCGGCGCGCTGCAGTCGGCGGACAGCCGCTGGCCGGTACGCGCATCGGCCATGTAACGCTGGCGGCCCGGCTGCCAACGGCGGGCCTCGCGTTCCGGGAAGGTCGGCGGCACGCCACCATCCAGCAGCCAGGCCGGCATGCGCCGCTGGCACAGCGCGGCCGGCAGCGATTCGGCCAGTCCGCCGGTGGGCCAGCACACGTCGGCGCGGCTGACGCTGGCCGGCATCGGCGCGGCGGCAGCATCGCCGGGCTGGCGTGGCAGGCTGTCGACCACCTCGAACATCAGCGGCAGCGCGGTGACCGCACCGTACTGCCCCGGCAACGGCGTGCCATCGGGACGCCCCACCCACACGCCCACCGTGTAGTGCCGCGTGCTGCCGATCGCCCACGCGTCGCGGTAGCCATAGCTGGTGCCGGTCTTCCAGGCCACGCGGGGGCGGCCGCCGACATCGAAGGTGCCCACGCCATAGCCCGGGCGCGGATTGGATTCGAGCATCTCGCGCACGATCCAGCTGGCCCCGGGCGAGGCCAGGCGCCGCTCGATCATCGGCTCGTCGTCCGTGTAGCGCACGCGCCCGGCGATGCCGTTGCGGTTGAGCGCGGCGAAGGCGCCGACCAGATCCTCCAGCCGCGCACCGGTGCCGCCAAGGATCAGCGACAGGTTCGGCGAACTGCCCGGCGGGAAGCGCAGCTGGATGCCCGCGTGCGAGAGACGCGCGGCGAAACGCGCCGAGCCCACCCGCTGCAGCAGGTCCACCGCCGGCACGTTCAGCGACAGGCGCAGCGCGCTCGATGCACCGACCGGGCCGTTGAAGGCCTCATCGAAGTTGCCCGGCCGGTAGCTGCCGAAACTCTGCGGCGCATCCACCAGCAGGCTTTCCGAATGGATCAGGCCATCGTCCAGCGCCATCGCATACAGGAAGGGCTTGAGCGTGGAGCCGGGCGAGCGCCAGGCCTGCACCATGTCGACGTGACCCAGGCGCTGGCGGTCACCGAAGGCCAGCGTGCCGACATAGGCACGGGCCTGCAGGGTCTGGTTGTCGACCACCAGCAGGGCGGCCGAGGTGCGCTCGGGCAGCGTGGAGAAATAGCTGGCCACGCGCTCTTCCAGCGTGCGCTGCAGGTCCAGGTCGATGCTGCTCTGGATGCGCGCCTGGCCCGGATGCGCAGAATGCAGCCGCTGCGCCAACAGTGCCGCATGCATCGGCGGGCGCAGCGAGCGTGCGACCACGTTCTCGATGCGCGCGTCCTCCACCTCTTCCGGCGTCCACACGCCAAGCTCGGCCATGCGCGCCAGCACCTTGTCACGCGCCTTCTGCGCGGCTTCCGGGTGGCGGTCCGGGCGCAGCCGGCTCGGCGCCTGCGGCAGCACCGCAAGCAGGGCGGCTTCGGCATGCGACAACTGGGTGGCCGGTTTGCCCAGGTAGGCCCAGCTCGCCGCTTCCACGCCCTCGATCGTGCCGCCGTAGGGCGCGCGTTCCAGATACAGCGCCAGGATCTGCGCCTTCGACAGGTGCACTTCCAGCTGCACCGCGCGCAGCATCTGCTTGAGCTTGCCCCACGGCGTGCGCGAATGCGGATCGAGGATGCGCGCGACCTGCATGGTGAGTGTCGAACCGCCCGACACGATGCGGCCGCCGCGCAGCAGCTGGCCGCTGGCACGCAGGATCGCCAGCGGGTTGATGCCGGGGTGTTGCCAGAACCAGCGGTCTTCGTAGGTCAGCAGCGCCTGCAGGTACAGCGGCGAGACGCTGTCGGCCGAGGCCGGGTAGCGCCACACGCCTTCGGCATCGGCGAAGGCGCGCAGCGGGCTGCCATCAGCGGCCACCACCAGGGTGCTGGTATCGCGCTGCTTCGGCAGCGGCGGCGGGAACGCGAAATCCAGGACCAGCAGCAGGACCAGCAGCGCCGCCGTGCCCCAGCGCAGCCAGGGCCACAGCGGCTGCAGCCGGCGGCGCAGGGCCGCCCGCCGGGTCGTCCCGTCGTTCTTCATTGCAGCGTGCCGGATTGCAGGTTACCGCTGGGACGGGCCGCGCCGTCGCGGCCCGTCCGCGCGGTCACGGCTGGACCACCGTGATCGTGGTCGGGTTGCTGCGGCCCACGCCACGCAGCTGCGGGCGGTACATGTCTTCCACCAGCGGCGGCGGCACCGAGTAGGTGCCCGGGGTCACCGCACGCACCAGGTAGAACACGTTGGCCTTGCCACCACGCGACAGCTTCAGCGCGGCCACGTAGCGGTCGTCGCGGAACTCCTCGTGCTTGGTGTCGGCGGCCGAGCTGCGGTCGCTGATGGTGATGCCATCGACCACCACGTCGGCCCACTGCTTGGCGTCGCCCAGGTTGAAGTTCTCGATTTCCAGGCCGGCCGGCAGCAGGTCGGTCAGCAGTGCATCGGGCATCTGCGTATCGGCACTGATGGTGATGCGCACGATCAGCGCTTCGCCTTCCTTCAGCGGACGCGGCGTCCACGGTTTGCCGTCGGTGCCGAAGTAGGTCCGCTCGACGCCCAGCACGCTGTTGTCCGGTGCCGGTGCACTGCGCGGGATGCCGGCCACGTCGATGCTGGCGAACATCGGCGGCTGGCCCTGCGGGGTGAAGCGCACGCCGCTGGCCAGTTCGCTGCCGGTGAAGTTGCGGCCGAACAGCTTGCGCTCGCCGATGGTTTCGCTGTTGCCACCGATCACCAGTTCACCGGCCACCAGTGCCTTCTGGTTGGCCGCCAAGGCCTTGCCGAGGCGGGCGATGGCCACCTGCTCCTGCGTGCTCAGCCACATCCAGCCGGCATTGCGGCGGGCATCCAGGCCGCGGCCGAGATCGACCGCGCGTGTATCCCAGGCCGGCTTGGCCAGCTTGTTTTCGTGGGTCAGCGCGATCATCAGCGCGTCATCGCGGATGGCACTGCCGTAATCGCCGAAGTACGACGGACGCTCGCTGCTGGACTTGGCGAAGCCAGCGGCAAGCGCGGCCTGGCCGCGCTTGGCATCACCCTGCAGCGACAGCGCCACGCCCAGGTGGACCAGCGACAAACCACCGACGGCCTTGCTGCGCTCGTTGTCATACAGCGTGCGCAGGGTACCCAGCGGCGCGCGGTTGACGCGGGCCAGCACGTAGCCGGAATACGCCTGGTTGGCGAACTTCAGCTTCTCGCGGTCATCCTGGCCGTAGAACTGGTTGCCACCGGACAGCAGGTCCTCGCTGAGGCGGTTGAGCGCCTTCTGCAGCACGTTGTCCGGCACGGCGAAACCGCCGTCCTTGGCATCGAGCAGGAACTCGGTGATGTACGGGGTCAGCCACGGGTTCACGTAGCCGTCGTCACCCCACATGGAGAAGTTGCCGTTGGCCACCTGCATCGACGCCAGGCGACCGAACGCGCCTTCCATGCGCTCGCGGCGGGTCTTGGCATCCAGGCCGTCGGTGCCGAGCATCGACGAAGTCGCCTGGTCCAGGATCAGCGCGGCGTAGCCCTTGCTGGTGGTCTGTTCGGCACAGCCGTAGGGATAGTTCAGCGCACCCTGCAGCGCACTGGCGAACGGGATCGGCGGCAGCGGGCTGACCAGCAGGCGCGCGTTGACCGACTCGGCCATCAGGCCATCGGCCAGGCCGCCATCCAGGCTGACCGCGGCCAGCGGATCCAGCGTGCGCACCTGCGAACGGATCACCTGCGGCCACGCCGCACGCACCGGCAGGTCGTAGCGGCGGTCGGCCTTGAAGCCGTTGCCATCCACGCGCACCCGCACCTTGGCCACGCTGTTGCCCTCGCGCGCCGACAGCGGGAAGCTCAGCGTGGTCTTGGCATCGACGTTCAGCTGCACGTTGCGGCTGCCCTCGCCCAGGCCCAGCGGGCCTTCGGTGTCCACCTGCACGTTGAACTGGCCGGGCTTGCCGGTGAAGTTCTGCACGTCCAGGGTGACAGTGCTGCGGTCACCCGGGGCGAGCACGCGCGGCATGCTGGCCTCGGCCAGGATCGGCGCGCGCACGATGGTTTCCACATCGCGCTTGCCGTACTGGTCATCGCTGTAGACCAGCGCCGACACGCGCAGGGTGCCGTTGAAGTCCGGCACCTTCAGACGGATGCGCGCATTGCCCTTGGCATCGAGCTGCACCGGGCCGGAGAACAGGTCCACGGTCTGCACGCGCGCGGTCGGCCGCTTGGCCTGCGGCAGTGCCTGCAGGGCCATGTCGCCGCCGAACTTCAGCTTGCCGTTGCTGCCGTCGAAGCTTTCGATCACACGGCTGTAGATGTCGTAGGCATCAATGCCGAGGCGACGCTGGGCGAAAAAGTGCGCGCCGGCATCAGGCACCGGGAAGCGGGTGATGTTGAGGATGCCCACGTCCACCGCCGAGACGGTGACGTGCGCGGTCTTGCCGGCCAGCTGCGGCGCGCTGACCGTCACCGGCAGGTCCTGTTCCGGGCGCATCTGCTTGGGCGCTACCAGGCCCACGGCCACGGTGCGGCCCTTGCGGTCCATCGGCACGTGCACCACGCCCACGGCGCGGGCCGGGGTGATCTTGCTGGGCGCGCTGCCGCCACGGAACACCAGCGCGGTGATGTAGACGTCGTGGCGCTCCCAGTCGGCGGTGACCGGGATCTTGTAGGTGGCACCCGGCTTGGCGTCGATCTCCTGCACGTACAGCATGCGGTCGCTCTCGACCATCAGGATGCCCTTGCCGGCGTGCGGCGGGGTCACCGTCACCTGCAGGGTGTCACCGGCCTTGTAGCCGGTCTTGTCCAGGCCCAGCTTGACCTTGTCAGGGCGTGCATCCAGGCCGCGGTTGTCATCGCCCCAGCTCCAGCCGGCGCGGAACGGATAGCGGCTGGTCAGGCCGGTGGACGGATCGAACACGTCCACCCGGTACTCGCCCCACTCCACCGGGAAATCGAAGGCGACCGCGCTGCTGCCGGCATCGACGGTGCGGGTTTCCTTGTTCTCGAAGCGGCGGGTGAAATCGTAGTCCCAGCGGCTGTCGTTGAAGGTCCAGTGGTAGTCGCGCAGTTCGCGCACCAGGGTCACCTTCAGGCCTTTGGCCGGCTGCGGCTTGCCGGCGGCATCCACGCGTATCAGCTCGAAGCGCGCGTTGCCGTTGGAATCGGCGCCATCCTCGGGGTTGAACAGCGGGCGCACGCCGACCAGCGCATTGGCCGGCCACATCACGCGCTTGAGGGTACGGGTGACCGTGCGGCCACCGGTTTCGTACAGGCTGCCCGACAGCACCACGGCGATCGGCGCCTTGGCCTTGGCCGCCTCTTCCGGCAGGGCCACGTCTTCGCGCAGCTGGCCATTGGCCGGCAACGTGGTGTCGACCACGTCCTTGGCTTCGCGCGGCAGCTGCAGGGTCGGGTCACCGAAGAAATAGCCCGGCAGGCCTTCCACCGGCTGCTGTTCGGCGGCCACGGCCAGGCGCGCGGTGAAGCGGTTGCCGTCGGCCGGCGCGCCATACAGGTACGCACCATTGGCCTGCAGGCGCAGGTCCTCGCCCGGCTTCAGCGTCTTCTGCGCGCTGTCCAGGTCCAGCTTCATGCGCTCGGGCAGGAATTCCTCGATGCGCAGGGTCATGCCCTGGATCGCCTCCTTGCTGGCCGGATCGGTACGGAATTCCACCTGCCAGCGCCCGGTCGGGGCTTCGGCGGGGATGGTCTGTTCGAAATTGATGTAGCCCTGGTCGCCGGGCTGCAGGCGGGTCTCGCGGAAGGTCTTGCCGTCGGGCTGCTTCAGGCGCAGGAACACTGGCTGGGCCTTGACCGGCTTGCCGTCGTTGTCGCGCAGCAGGGCCGACAGGCGCACGGTCTCGCCGGGGCGGTACAGGTCGCGACCGGACCAGGCGTAGACGTCGAACCAGGCATTGTCACGGCCGGCCACGGCGAATTCGCTCAGGTCCAGCGCCGGCTGGTTGAACGGCAGGAAGCTGGTGTCCTTGCCGCTGCTGGCCACCAGCACGTGGGTCGCGTCCAGGGTGTAGTTCAGCAGCGCATTGCCGTTGCTATCGGTGCTGCCCTTGAGCACCACCTCGCCCTTGGCGTCGAGCACGCGCAGGTCGACGTTCTTCAGCGCCGCACCGTCCTTCAGCGCGGCGGTGTGGACGAACAGCTTGTCCTTGTAGGCACGGGTGTGCAGGCCGATGTCGCTGACCGAGAAGAACGCGGTATCGAACTCGCCTTCGTAGTCACCGGTGCGCTTGAGCAGGGCGAAGTACAGGCCCGGCTCCTGCAGCTCCTTGATGTCCTGGGTCGGCAGGTAGGTCAGCACCCGCTCGTTCTGCTTGCCACCCAGGATGAAGCGGTTGACGTAGACCGGCTCGGCCAGCTGGTTGATCGGGCTGCGCTCGTAGTCGCTGCTCAGTTCCCAGCTGCCACGGCGGCCGCCGCGCTGGTACTGGCTGAAGAAGGTCGGCAGGTCCTTCTCGCGCACGCGCAGGAATTCGACATCGACCTCGGGCACGTTCACCGACACCACCGGCAGGCCGCGGCTGTCCTTGGCCGGCAGCACGCTGCCCTGCGAGGCGAAACCGGCCACCGGCTTCAGCTCGCCGCTGAACACCTTCTGCTTCAGTTCCTTGCCCAGGCGGCTGCCGTCGGCGGCCAGCAGGTCTTCGGAGACGACCAGGCTGTATTCCTTGCCGGCTTCGACGAAGGGATAGCGCAGGGTCAGGCCGTCGTCGGACAGGGTCCAGCTGCTGTCGTCGGTGCCGACCTTCTGTTCAAAGCGCACCAGCTTGTCGAAGTCCTGGGTGCCGACCAGCGGGCGCGAGAACTCCAGCGCCAGCGACAGGCCCTCACTCTTCTGGTCCGGGTACGCGCGCAGCAGGGTGAAGTCCTTCACCTGCTCGGCCTTGGTGGCGATGGCTTCACCGCTGGCCTTGGGCAGCTGCCCGCTGTCATTGCGACAACCGGCCAGGCCCAGCAACAGGCCTCCTGCCAGCACAGCCGCCGCCCAACCCCACCGCTTCCGCCGTGCCGGACCGCTCATGTCGTCACTCCTTGATCGAGGCGGCCATTATAGGCGCGCCGCGTCAAGGTGTTGACGCCCCGGCGGTCGGAAAGCGGAACCAAGGGTAGCGCCGGGCCATGCCCGGCGGGATCGGCGGTCGCCTACCCCGGCAGGTACAGGTCCATGTAATCGGTCACCGGCATCGCGGCCAGCGCCCCCGGGTCCAGCGAGGCGGCCAGGATGCGCTGCTGCTGGGCGGTCGGGAACCGGTGGGCCAGGTGCCGGCGGAACTTGTCCATCAGCAGCGGGATGCCCTCCTCCCGGCGCCGCGCATGGCCCAGCGGGTACTCCACCAGCACCTCGGGCAATTCGCTGCCATCGCTGAAGCGCACGCTCAGGCCGTTGGCGATGCTGCGCTTGTCCGGGTCCAGGTAGTCGGCACTCAGCTGCGGATCTTCGTGGCAGGCCATCTTCGCGCGCAGTGCATCGATGCGCGGGTCGGCGGCCATGTCGTCCTCGTAATCCTCGGCGGTCAGCCGCCCGTGCAGCAGGGCGATGGCGACCATGTACTGCACGCAGTGGTCGCGGTCGGCCGGGTTATGCAGTGGCCCCTGCTTGTCGATGATGCGGATGCAGGCTTCCTGGGTACGGATGTCGATGTGCGCGATGTCCTCGACCGTGCGCCCCTGCGTCCGCAGCTGCTGGTGCAGGGTGATCGCCGCTTCCACGGCGGTCTGCCCGTGGAACTCGGCCGGGTAGCTGATCTTGAACAGCACGTTCTCCATCACATAGCTGCCCAGCGGGCGGCCCAGGACCAGCGGTTGTCCATGCATGGACACGGCCTCGAATCCCCAGGTCGGTGCGCTGAGCACGCTGGGGTAGCCCATCTCGCCACTGGCCGCCATCAGCGCCAGGCGCACGCCGCGGCTGGTGGCATCCCCCGCCGCCCAGCTCTTGCGCGAGCCGGTGTTGGGCGAATGCCGGTAGGTGCGCAGGGCCTGGCCATCAACCCAGGCCAGCGACAGCGCATTGAGCATGCGCTCGCGGTCCAGCCCGAGCAGGTGCGCGACCACCGCCGTGGTGGCGACCTTGACCAGCACCACGTGGTCCAGCCCGACCCGGTTGAAGGAATTCTGCAGGGCGAGCACACCCTGGATCTCGTGCGCCTTGATCATCGCCAGCAGCACATCGTGCAGCGTCGGCGGCGGCCGGCGCAGGGCAGGCGCATTGCGCCCCAGCCAGTCGCAGACAGCGAGGATGCCACCGAGATTGTCCGAAGGATGGCCCCACTCGGCCGCCAGCCAGGTGTCGTTGAAATCGAGCCAGCGCACCATCGCGCCGATGTTGAAGGCGGCCTGCACCGGGTCCAGCACGTAATGCGTGCCGGGCACGCGTGCGCCATTGACCACGTGGATGCCCGGCACCAGTGGCCCCAGCAGCTTGCTGCAGGCCGGGAAGGACAGCGCCTCCAGGCCGCAGCCGAGGGTATCGAGCAGGCAGTGGTGCGCGGTCTGGAACGCGACGGGCGAATCGATGCGGGCATCGCGTACGTAATCGACGATGTCCACCAGCAGCGCATCCCACGCTGCACGCTCGTTGGAGGGGGTGTGGCTGCTGGACATCGTGGGTCTCCTCGCTGGGGTGCACGGTTGCCCGCGCCCCGGTAGTCGCCAACCAAGGTTGGCATCTACCAGAGCAGGAGCAGCCCGGTAGCCGCCAAGCTTGGTTGGCGTTTACCAGAGCCTCACTCGACCGGTACGCGCACCTTGCCTTCCATCAGCACACGGGCGCTGCGGCTCATGATGGCCTTGGTCACCGTCCACTGGCCGTCAACGCGCCCGGCCTGCGCACCCACGCGCAGCGTGCCGGACGGATGACCGAAGGTCACCGCCTCGCGTTCACCGCCACCGGCCGCGCGGTTGACCAGGGTGCCCGGAATCGCCGCGGCGGTACCGATGGCGACGGCTGCGGTACCCATCATCGCGTGGTGCAGCTTGCCCATCGACAGCGCGCGCGCGTGCAGGTCGATGGCCGAGGCCGGAATGGCCTTGCCGCTGGACGACACGTAATCCTGCGCC
Organism: Stenotrophomonas sp. SAU14A_NAIMI4_5; assembly: GCF_003086795.1. NCBI lineage: Bacteria > Pseudomonadati > Pseudomonadota > Gammaproteobacteria > Lysobacterales > Lysobacteraceae > Stenotrophomonas > Stenotrophomonas sp. SAU14A_NAIMI4_5. Next base: position 3,297,392 of record NZ_CP026003.1, read on the forward strand.
GGCGCAACGAACGCCACCTTCGGCGTGTGCTGGCGGGTGGCGGCATCTTCCAGCTTCGAGATCAGGCCCATGCGCAGCGCGCCGTGGGCGCGGATGGTCTCGAACTTCTGCAGTGCCGCCTTGTCCTCGTTGATCGCCGGCTGCAGCTCGGTGCCGGTGTAGCCCAGGTCGGCAGCGTTGAGGAAGATGGTCGGAATGCCGGCGGTGATCATCGTCACCTCGAAGCTGCCCACGCCCGGCACATCCAGGGTGTCGATCAGGTTGCCGGTGGGGAACATCGCACCGGCATTACCGTCGTCGGACGGATCGATGAATTCCAGCTGGATCTCGCCCGCCGGGAAAGTCACGCCATCCAGCTCGAAATCACCGGTCTCCTGCACTTCGCCATCGCGCATCGGCACGTGGGCGATGATGGTCTTGCCGATGTTGGCCTGCCAGATGCGCACGGTGCACAGGCCATCGCGCGGCACCCGGGCCGGATCGACCAGGCCGTTGGCAATGGCGAACGGACCGACGGCGGTGCTGAGGTTGCCGCAGTTGCCGCTCCAATCGACGAAGGCGGTGTCGATCGACACCTGGCCGTACAGATAATCCACGTCGTGGTCGGGCACCGAGGCGCTGGAAATGATCACGCACTTGCTGGTGCTGGACGTCGCCCCGCCCATGCCGTCGGTGTGCTTGCCATACGGGTCGGGCGAACCGATCACGCGCATCAGCAGCGCATCACGCACGGCGCCCGGGACCTGGGCGGCTTCGGGAAGGTCCTGCAGGCGGAAGAACACGCCCTTGCTGGTGCCACCGCGCATGTAGGTGGCGGGAATACGGAGTTGCGGGAGGAAGGTCATCGTCGGGTCCACGCGTTGGAATATCAGGAAATGTCTTGCATCAAGTGATCGAGCCCACGGTCAACACACCACACACGCATGACGTGCACGCACTCAGGCAGGTCGACGTAATAGATCAAGTAACGATCAAAGGAAGAAACCGGCATGAAGCGCAACGGCCCAGGCAGCTGCGCGGCGAGATCGGCATGCCTGGTGGAGCCCGAAGCAGGAAACAGGGCGATGCGCTGCAGGGTGGCCTCCAACTCGGCCAGGAAACGCACGCCCAGTGCCATCCCTCCCTGTCGCGCGAACCAAAGCGCGGTATCGGCCGCGTCGGTCTCAGCACTCGGCCTCCACTCAATCGCCTTCACGCCCCATCCTTTCGGTCAATTCACGACGCATCCGTTCGAAGGTTTCGCCGGTCACTGGAATGGCAGGGCCCGAGGCCAGCCCCTCGGCGATCAGCTTCTTGAGCAACTCCTCCGCCTTGCTGCGCTGGCGCTGGCGGATCAGGTCGCGCACATAGTCCGAGGTGCTGGAGTAGCCGCCTTCGCGCACTTCCTCGTCCACGAACTGCTTGAGCGGGTCGGTCAGCGAAATGTTCATGGTGGCCATGAAACTCTCCATTGGCAGTTTTTGCCAAGTCAGTGTGCGCCCCGCCCCCGTGTCGGACAAGCCCGCCCCCGTTCTCCGGGGGCAGGCATTCAGCCGGCTATCACGCCACCTTGGCCCCTTCCAGGAAATCCTGGGCGAAGCGCTGCAGCACGCCACCGGCTTCATAGATCGCCACTTCCTCGTCGCTGTCCAGGCGGCAGGTGACCGGCACGACCACGTCCTGGCCGTCGCGGCGGTGGATGACCAGGGTCAGCTCGGCACGCGGGGTGCGTTCGCCGACCACGTCGAAGGTCTCGGTGCCGTCGATGCCCAGGGTCAGGCGCGTGGTGCCCGGCTTGAACTCCAGCGGCAGCACGCCCATGCCGATCAGGTTGGTCCGGTGGATCCGTTCGAAGCCTTCGGCCGCGATCGCTTCCACGCCGGCCAAGCGCACCCCCTTGGCGGCCCAGTCACGCGAGCTGCCCTGGCCGTAATCCGCGCCGGCGATGATGATCAGCGGCTGCTTGCGGTCCATGTAGGTCTCGATCGCTTCCCACATGCGCATGACCTTGCTTTCCGGCTCCACGCGCGCCAGCGAGCCCTGCTTCACGCTGCCGTCGTCGTTGCGCACCATCTCGTTGAACAGCTTCGGATTGGCGAACGTGGCGCGCTGCGCGGTCAGGTGGTCACCGCGGTGGGTGGCGTAGGAATTGAAGTCTTCTTCGGGCAGGCCCATCTTCGCCAGGTATTCGCCGGCAGCGCTGGAGGCCATGATCGCGTTGGACGGCGACAGGTGGTCGGTGGTGATGTTGTCCGGCAGCACTGCCAGCGCGCGCATGCCGGACAGCGTGCGCTCACCGGCCAGTGCGCCCTCCCAATACGGCGGACGACGGATGTACGTACTCTGCGGGCGCCAGTCGTACAGCGGGCTGACCGGCGCACCGTTCTCCACGCGCACGTTGAACATCGGGTTGTAGACCTTGCGGAACTGCTCGGGCTTCACCGAGGCCTTCACCACGGCGTCGATCTCGGCATCGCTCGGCCAGATGTCCTTCAGGCGCACGTCATTGCCGTCGGCATCCACGCCCAGCACGTCCTTCTCGATGTCGAAGCGCACGGTGCCGGCGATGGCATAGGCGATCACCAGCGGCGGCGAGGCCAGGAACGCCTGCTTGGCGTACGGATGGATGCGGCCATCGAAGTTGCGGTTGCCCGACAGCACGGCCGTGGCGTACAGGTCACGGTCGATGATTTCCTGCTGGATCTTCGGGTCCAGCGCGCCGCTCATGCCATTACAGGTGGTGCAGGCGAAGGCGACGATGCCGAAACCGAGCTGTTCCAGGTCCGGCAGCAGGCCAGATTCTTCCAGGTACAGCTGCACGGCCTTCGAGCCCGGTGCCAGCGACGATTTCACCCACGGCTTGCGCTGCAGGCCACGTGCGTTGGCGTTGCGTGCCAGCAGTGCGGCGGCAATCACGTTGCGCGGGTTGGAGGTGTTGGTGCAGCTGGTGATGGCGGCGATGATCACCGCGCCATCGGGCATCAGGCCCTGCGCCTGCTCGGCCTTGCCCGCTGCCAGCTTGGCTTCGTCGGCGATGCCGCGCTCGGCCAGCTCGGCGGTGGCCACGCGCTTGTGCGGGTTGGACGGGCCGGCCATGTTGCGCACCACGCTGGACAGGTCGAAGTGCAGCACGCGCTCGTACTGCGCGGTGGCCAGGTCGTCGGCCCACAGGCCGGTGGTGCGTGCGTAGTTCTCCACCAACGCCACCTGCGATTCCTCGCGGCCGGTCAGGCGCAGGTAATCGATGGTCTGCGCATCGATGTAGAACATCGCGGCGGTGGCACCGTATTCGGGGCACATGTTGGAGATGGTGGCGCGGTCACCGATGGTCAGTGCCGCCGCACCCTCGCCGAAGAATTCAAGCCAGGCGCCGACCACGCGCTCCTTGCGCAGGAACTCGGTCAGGGCCAGCACCACGTCGGTGGCGGTGATGCCCGGCTGCGGGCGGCCGCTCAGTTCGACGCCGACGGTGTCGGGCAGGCGCATCCACGAGGCGCGGCCCAGCATCACGTTCTCCGCTTCCAGGCCGCCGACACCAATGGCGATCACGCCCAGCGCATCCACGTGCGGGGTGTGGCTGTCGGTGCCCACGCAGGTATCGGGGAAGGCCACGCCGTCCTGCACGTAGACCACCGGCGACATCTTCTCCAGGTTGATCTGGTGCATGATGCCGTTGCCCGGCGGGATAACGTCGACGTTCTCGAACGCCAGCTTGGTCCAGTCGATGAAGTGGAAACGGTCTTCGTTGCGGCGATCTTCGATCGCGCGGTTCTTCTCGAATGCCTGCGGGTCGAAACCACCGCATTCCACCGCCAGTGAGTGATCGACGATCAGCTGCACCGGCACCACCGGATTGACCTTGGCCGGGTCGCCGCCCTTGTCGGCGATCGCATCACGCAGGCCGGCCAGATCCACCAGCGCGGTCTGGCCGAGGATGTCATGGCAGACCACGCGTGCGGGGAACCACGGGAAATCCAGGTCGCGGCGACGCTCGATCAGCTGCGCCAGCGAGTCACTGAGCGTGGCCGGATCGCAGCGGCGCACCAGGTTCTCGGCCAGCACGCGCGAGGTATACGGCAGCGTGGCGTAGGCGCCGGGCTGGAGCGCGTCGACGGCGGCGCGCGCATCGAAATAGTCCAGCGTGCTGCCGGGGAGGTTCTTGCGGTAATCGGTATTCATGGGCTGGCGGAGTACTTGAGGCGGGCCGGGTGCCGTCGAAGCGGCAACGAAGGCATCCGGCCGGCGCGCGGCCGGCCGGATGGGTACAGCAGATGGATCAGGCGCGCTTGTCGATGGCGACGAACTCGCGATCTTCCGGGCCGGTGTAGTTGGCGCTCGGGCGGATGATCTTGCCGTCGATGCGCTGCTCGACGATGTGCGCGCTCCAGCCAGCGGTGCGGGCGATCACGAAGAGCGGAGTGAACATCGCGGTCGGCACGCCCATCATGTGGTAGCTGACGGCGCTGAACCAGTCCAGGTTCGGGAACATCTTCTTGATGTCCCACATCACCGTTTCCAGGCGCTCGGCGATGTCGTACATCTTCATGCTGGACTGCTCTTCGGACAGCTCGCGGGCCACGTCCTTGATCACCTTGTTGCGCGGATCGGACACGGTGTAGACCGGATGGCCGAAGCCGATCACCACTTCCTTGCGCTCGACGCGGGCCTTGATGTCTTCCTCGGCTTCATCGGGGTTGTCATAGCGCTTCTGCACTTCGAACGCGACTTCGTTGGCGCCGCCATGCTTGGGGCCGCGCAGCGCGCCGATGCCACCACAGATCGCGCTGTACATGTCGCTGCCGGTGCCGGCGATGACGCGGCAGGCGAAGGTCGAGGCATTGAACTCGTGCTCGGCGTACAGGATCAGCGAGGTGTGCATCGCCTTCACCCACGAATCCTGCGGCTTGTCGCCGTGCAGCAGGTGCAGGAAGTGGCCACCGATGGAGTCGTCGTCGGTTTCCACGTCGATGGCGCGGCCGTTGTGGCTCCAGTGGTACCAGTACAGCAGCATCGAGCCGAGGCAGGCCATCAGCTTGTCGGCGATGTCACGCGCGCCCGGGTGGTTGTGGTCATCCTTTTCCGGCGCCACGCAGCCGAGCACGGACACGCCGGTGCGCATCACGTCCATCGGGTGCGCCGACGGCGGCAGCTCTTCCAGCGCGGCCTTCACCGCGGCCGGGATGCCGCGCAGCGACTTCAGCTTGGCCTTGTACGAAACCAGTTCGGCGCGGGTCGGCAGCTTGCCGTGCACCAGCAGGTAGGCGATTTCCTCGAACTCACTGGTGTTGGCAAGGTCCAGGATGTCGTAGCCGCGGTAATGCAGGTCGTTGCCGCTGCGGCCGACGCTGCACAGCGCGGTGTTGCCGGCGGCGGTGCCGGACAGGGCGACGGACTTCTTCGGCTTGAAGGTCGGGTTTGCGGTCGTATCGTTCATGTTTTCCCTCCGAAAACTGATGGTGCAGGGTACTGCTTATTTCTTGGCGGCGAACAGGGCGTCGAGCTGCTGTTCGAAGGCGTGGTAGCCGATGCGGTCATACAGTTCTTCACGCGTCTGCATGGCATCGACCACGTTGCGCTGGTGGCCGTCGCGGCGCACCGACTGGTAGACGTTCTCGGCCGCCTTGTTGGCGGCGCGGAAGGCCGACAGCGGGAACAGCTGGATGGCCACGCCGGCTGAAGCCAGTTCGTCGCGGCTGAACAGCGGGGTGGCACCGAATTCAGTGATGTTGGCCAGCACCGGCACCTTCACCGCATCGACGAAGCGGCGGTAGGTGTCCAGGTCGTAGGCCGCCTCGGCGAAGATGCCGTCGGCACCGGCCTCGACACAGGCGATGGCGCGCTCGATGGCCTTGTCCACGCCGTCCACCTGGATGGCGTCGGTGCGGGCGATCAGGAAGAAGTCCGGATCGGTCTTGGCATCGGCGGCGGACTTCACGCGGTCGACCATTTCACCCTGCGAGACGATTTCCTTGCCCGGGCGGTGACCGCAGCGCTTGGCGCCGACCTGGTCCTCGATATGGCAGGCGGCCGCGCCGGCCTTGATCAGCGACTTCACGGTGCGGGCGATGTTGAACGCACTCGGGCCGAAGCCGGTGTCGATGTCGACCATCAGCGGCAGGTCGCAGACATCGGTGATGCGGCGCACGTCGATCAGCACGTCTTCCAAGGTGTTGATGCCCAGGTCCGGCAGGCCCAGCGAACCCGCAGCGACACCGCCGCCGGACAGGTAGATCGCGCGGAAGCCGGCGCGCTTGGCCAGCAGGGCGTGGTTGGCGTTGATCGCGCCGATCACCTGCAGCGGCGATTCGGCAGCCAGGGCCTCACGGAAGCGGGCACCGGCGGAAGAAGGAGCGGAAGCGGTCATGCGGCAATCCAGGTTGGGAACGGGATAGGAGGCGCAAACACCATGCCAAGCTGCAAGCGGTTGATTTCAAAGGCATGACCATGTTGCAACTATGGAACAAATGAAACATTGAAACGGATGTATCATGAAACATCGTCACCCAATGCCGCCGCCATGTACCTGCCCCGCTCGCCCCTGCGCCACGCCGATGCCGACCCCGGCCGCCCGGTCATCTGGACGGTAAGCGTCTCGCGCCTGACCGGCCTGCTCGGCGATGTCATCCCCGAGTTCGACCGCCGCGCGCGCATCGAGCAGATCAACCTCGGTTTCGAGGAAGCGGTGGATGTGATCGGCCAGCGCCTGCGCCGCGAGCACTGCGATGTGGTCATCGCCGGCGGTTCCAATGCGGCCTGGCTGCGCGGGCGGCTGGAGCTGCCGCTGGTGCCGATCCTGGCCAACGGCTTCGATCTGATGGAGGCGCTGGCCCGTGCGCGCCGCATCGCCCCGCGCATCGGCCTGGTCACCCACGCCAGCGACGTGCCGGTGTTCAGCAACTTCCAGCACAGCTTCGGCCTGGATATCGAGCACCGCCGCTTCGTCACCCGCGAAGATGCGCGCGATTGCATCGCCGACCTGCGCGCCAACGGCATCGAGGTGATCGTCGGCACCGGCATGGCCATCGACCACGCCGAACAGATGGGCCTGCCCGGCGTGCTGCTGTACTCGGCCGATTCGGTACGGCACGCGTTTGAACATGCGCTGGAACTGACCCAGGCGCTGGCCCGCTCCGGCGGCAGCCGCCCGGTCGCGCGCCGCCGCACCGCCCCGCGCAGCGATGCGCACGCCCTGCTCGGCGACAGCGAGGCGATGGCCCAGGTGCGTGCGCAGATCGCGCTGTATGCCCCGCATGACAGCACCGTGCTGGTCACCGGCGAAACCGGCACCGGCAAGGAACTGGTCGCGCGCCAGCTGCACGCGGCCAGCGGCCGTCGTGGCCGCTTCGTCGCCTTGAACTGCGGCGCGATCAGCGAATCGCTGCTGGAAGCGGAGCTGTTCGGCTACAGCGATGGCGCCTTCACCGGCGCGCGGCGCGGTGGTCGCGTCGGCCTGGTCGAGGCCGCCGACGGCGGCACCTTGTTCCTGGATGAGATCGGCGAACTGCCGCTGCCGCTGCAGACCCGCCTGCTGCGGGTGCTGGAAGAACGCGAGGTGCTGCGCGTGGGCGCCACCGAGCCAACGCCGGTGGACCTGCGCGTGGTTGCCGCGACCCTGCAGTCACTGGAGCAGCGCGCGGCCGCCGGCAGCTTCCGCCGCGATCTGTATTACCGGCTCGCCGCGCTGCGTATCGCCCTGCCCTCGCTGCGCGCGCGGCGTGGCGACATTCCGATGCTGGCACAGCACTTCTTCCGCCAGCTGCGCGGGATCGACGCGCCATTGGACGAGGCGGCAATGGGCGTGCTGACCGCCGCCGGATGGCCCGGCAACGTGCGCGAACTGCGCAACCTGGTGGATCGCCTGCGCATCCACTGGCAGCCGGGCGAAGGGCTCATCGATGCCACGCGCCTGCTGCAGCTGGCGCCGGAGCTGGTGAATGAAGGTGCGACGGCGCTGCCGCTGGAAAGCAACGGCAAGCGCCCGCCGCGCGCGCAGCTGGAGGCGCTGCTGCAGGAACACCGCAATGATCGCGAGGGCATGGCGCAGGCGCTGGGCGTGTCACGCACCACGCTGTGGCGCTGGTTGCGCGCGGAGGGGTTGTAGCGTCGAGCTTGCTCGACTGCTTCAGCTAAGCATCCCGATCATCATCGTTGATGTACCAGACAATGAAGTCCAAGAAACTCTTCCAACGGGCAGAGGCCTCACCGGAAAGAAACTGATCGTGGCGAGCCAGGCGATAGTCATGCACTTCCTCCGTACGCGTATCGTACAAATACATTCCCTCGCCCTCGTCAGATGACAGCGGAAGAAAATTCACTGGGATCTCGTAACGATCCCAAACGTACTCGGCCTGGTCTGGAATCTTCGGAATTCCGGGGCCAACCATGCGTAGCAATTCAAGCCTGCCGTTCACGGGAGGCAGCGAGCCATTGATCGCAATGTAGAACATTCACATATCGCAGTGCGGAGCAACACCCAAGCGATGCATGACCTCGGCCGCCAAAGCGCAATCAGCATTCCGGCGATCCGGGTATGCGCGAGCCACGCGCTCGATCACATCATTGCCCCCCATTCCATTGCCTCCTTTTCACTCGCCACTCAACGCCCCCAGCGTGCCTCGATGGCGAACCGCCCCGTTCCCACCGCCGCTATCCACAGCAGCAACACCCCCAGCGGCACTTCGCTCAGGTAGAAGAACCAGCTCAGCCAGTCCGGCACGCTCAACCCTGCCGGAATCCGCGCGATGCCATCGGTCAATGCGGCCACCGCGCAGATGCCCGCCAGCAGCAGGGCCGAGGGCCGGCTGAGCAGGCCCAGCACCAGCAGCCCACCGGCAATCCATTCAATCGCGCCCAGCACCGGTGCACTGAACACCGGGAACGGGATGCCCGCCTCGACCAGCGTGTGCACCATGCGCTCGCGCCCGGCGTCGGTGAACACCTTGTTCCAGCCGGACACGCAGAACATCACCCCGGCGACGGTCCGGGCGAGCAGCAGCAGGACGGCTTCCACGCCTCGGCGCGGCGGTGGTACGGCAAAGAGGCAACGCCAGAAGGGCATGGCGACTCCGGAAATCGAGGGAATTCAACGCAGTGTGCCCGCCAGCCCCCTGCTCGCACATGAAGCGGACAGGCCTGGATGCGACACGCGTTCGCCGTGGCAGGCCAATTTTCCGCTCTCCCACGGAACCGCAGGTTGCCCGGAACAGGGCGTTGGCCAGATAGTGCCATGCACCCGCCGCCCCACCCCGGCACAGGAGACGCCACATCGACACGTTCATCCAGCAGGACCGACGGCTGCGGCAGCAGTACCCCTTGCCGTACTTCCTGGCGCCGTGGGGCTGGTGTTTTGCCAAAAACAATCTGCTGGATGCAACACCGGCGGTACTCGAGGACGTGGCAGACCCGGATGTCGCCTTCCTGCTGCGCGATCTTTACTTCAGCGGCATGGTGTTCTACGCCAATGGCGATTTCGCCTTGCGCCACGGTGAGCGCGTGCGGGCATCGCTGCATGTGCACTATGCGCCGGCAGCCGCATGCCCTTATGAGCTCAGCCTGCACCTGCGCAAGGGCACGTCGCGCAACAGCGCCCATCAGCTCGATCTGGAACACTCGGCCGCCACCGCGCGCCACGCCTGTACTGTCATCAACGCCTGGATGGCCACCGTGAGCGGTGATTTCGTCGACGGCTACAACCCGGTTGCCGATCGCATGGACGACTGGTTTTCGGCGGCGTCCGTTTTGGATCACAGCAGCGCCTGCTGACCGCTGACCCTGCTCCGTCCGGCCGAACAGGGGCTCGGCTGGCGAGGCAGCGCACCTGGTGCTGCTGCCTGCGCAGTTCCTGCCGCCTTATGGGTACAGCAGCCGCTTGCTCCAGCGCCCTTCCGCACCGGCCTCGTAGCACCAGCGCTCGTGCAGGCGGAACTGCGCGCCGTACCAGAACTCGATGCGGTCCGGCACCACGCGCAGGCCACTCCAGCCGTCCGGGCGCGGCACGTCCTTGCCCTCGAAACGGGCTTCGACCTCGGCCACGCGCGCATCGAACTCCTCGCGCGTCGCCAGCGTCTTCGACTGCAGCGACGCCCATGCGCCGATCTGGCTCATGCGCGGGCGGCTGGCGAAATAGGCATCGGCCTCGGCGTCGGCCACCTGCTCCACGCGCCCTTCGATGCGCACCTGGATGCCGGCCTCGCGCAGGCTGCGCCACAGGAACAGCAGCGCCGCCTGCGGATTGGCCTGCAGTTCCCGGCCCTTGTGGCTGTCCAGGTGGGTGTAGAACACGAAGCCGCGCTCATCGAAGGCCTTCAGCAGCACGGTACGCGCCGACGGGCGGCCCTGCGTATCGGCGGTGGCCACGGTCATCGCGTTGGGCTCGACCTCGCGGCTCTGCTTCGCCTCGTCGAACAGGGTGGCAAAGGTGGACAGGGCTTCGGCGTAAAGGTCGCTCATGGTTCGCTTCTTCTCACACGGATTGGGCTATTGTGGCGGCATGGTTGCTGCTGCGTACATGCCCCAGGTGAAAGGATTCCCGGATGCGCTTGCCGAGCAGGCGCTTGACGATGCGCTGGCCAGCGGCGCCACGGTGCCAGTATTGGCGATCAGCGGCGTGCAGGGCAGCGGCAAATCGACGCTGGCCGCGCAGGTGGTCGCCCGCGCCCAGGCACGCGGCCTGAACGCGGCGGCGCTGTCCATCGATGATGTCTACCTGACCCGCGCGCAGCGCCAGCGCCTGGCCCGCCAGGTCCACCCGCTGCTGATCACCCGCGGCCCGCCCGGCACCCACGACCTGCCGCTGGCGCATGCCGTGCTCGACGCGGTGGCCGCACGCCAGCCGCTGGCACTGCCGCGCTTCGACAAACTGGCCGATGAGCGCCTGCCCGAAGCGCAGTGGGCCGCGCTGGACGCCCCGCTGGACCTGCTGGTGTTCGAAGGCTGGTTCCTCGGCACGCCCGCGCAGGACGATGCCGAGCTGGACAGCCCCTTGAACGCGCTGGAGCGCGAGGCCGACCGGGATGGCCGCTGGCGGCGCTGGTGCAACCAGGCGCTGGCCCGTGACTACCCGGCGCTGTGGCAGCGCTGCGACCGCCTGTGGTTCCTGCAGCCGCCGGATTTCTCGGTGGTGCCGCGCTGGCGCTGGCAGCAGGAACAGAACCTGCAGGCTGCCCAGCCCGGCCGCCATGGCATGAGCCGCCCGCAGCTGGAGCGCTTCGTGCAGTACTACGAACGGGTCAGCCGGCAGGCGCTGCGTGCCCTGCCCGACCGCGCCGACCATGTGGTGGTGCTGGACGGCCAGCGCCAGGTGCAGGCGGTGCGCTGAGGCCGCCCGCTGCGGTACGGCGGATGCTTCCAACAGCAACCATCGTGCCAGGCCGGGGGTACGGAAGTGGTAGGATCAGAGGGCATGAATCCTGCTCCGAACCTGATCCTGATCGGCCCGATGGGCGCCGGCAAAACCTGCATCGGCCGCCGCCTGGCCGAGCGCTTCACGCTGGACTTCGTCGATGTCGACCAGGCCATCGTCGACGCGGCGGGGGCCAGCATTCCCACGATCTTCGAACACTCCGGTGAAGCCGGCTTCCGTAGCCATGAGCGCGAGGCCCTGGCCCGCGTGCTGGAAGGCCACGGCCAACTGGTTTCCACCGGTGGCGGTGCCGTGCTGGAAGCAGGCAACCGTGCACTGATCGCCCAGCGCGGCTTCGTGGTCTACCTCCGCGTGAGCGTGGCGGCCCAGCTGGAGCGCCTGGCCCGCGACAAGGGCCGGCCGCTGCTGCAGCGCCCGGACCGCGAGCAGGTGCTGCACGATCTGGCCGCGCTGCGCGACCCGCTGTATCGCGAGCTGGCCGACCTCACCCTCGATACCGACCCGTTTACCGCTGCCGACGCCACCGCCCAGCTTGTCGTCAAGCTGGCCACGCAATGGCAGCGCCAGGACCTGACCGCATGACCTCCTCCGCCCTGCTGCAGGTCGCCGTTGGCGGCGACCGCCCCTATTCCATCACCATCGGCGCCGGTGCCCAGGCCGACGGCGCTGCGCTGGCCTCGCATGTGCGCGGCCGCCACGTGCTGCTGCTGAGCGACAGCGAAGTCGCCCCGCGCTACCTGGCTGCCGTGAAACAGACCCTGCTGGCCGCGCGCCCGGACCTGATCGTCGGCGAGCACGTGCTGCAGGCCGGCGAGGCCTCCAAGACCCTGGCCGAGTTCGGCCGCGCCATCGAAGCACTGGCCGCGCTGGGCGCCACCCGCGATGCCTGCGTGTTCGCCCTCGGCGGCGGCGTGGTCGGCGATCTGGCCGGGTTCGCCGCAGCCTGCTGGATGCGCGGCGTCGACTGCGTGCAGCTGCCGACCACCCTGCTGGCGATGGTCGACTCCTCGGTGGGCGGCAAGACCGCCGTGGACATCCCCGCCGGCAAGAACCTGGTCGGCGCCTTCCATCCGCCGCGCGCGGTCATCGCCGATACCCGCGTGCTGGCCACCCTGCCGCCGCGCGAACTGCGTGCCGGCCTGGCCGAAGTGGTGAAGTACGGCGCGCTGGGCGATGCGGTGTTCTTCGAATGGCTGCAGCAGCACGCCGAGGCGTTGCTGGCCGGCGAAGATGCCGCACTGGCCGAAGCCATCGCGCGCAGCTGCCGGCACAAGGCCGCGATTGTTGAACGCGACCCCTTCGAGAAGGGCGAGCGCGCCCTGCTCAACCTGGGCCACACCTTCGGCCACGCCATCGAGACCGAACAGGGCTATTCGGCCCCGGGCCGCGATGCACTGAACCATGGCGAGGCCGTGGCCGTGGGCATGGTGCTGGCGGCGAAGCTGTCCACCGACCTGGGCCTGGCCGAGGATGCCGACCGCGTACGCCTGCAGGCGCTGCTGGAGAAGCTGCAGCTGCCGGTGGCGATCCCCGCCGGACTCGACCCGCAGGCCCTGCTGGGCCGCATGCGGCTGGACAAGAAGAACGTGGCCGGCCGCCTGCGCCTGGTGCTGTGGCGCGGCATGGGCCGGGCCGAAGTGGTGCCGGACGTGGATGAAGCGGCGGTGCTGAAGGTGCTGGGCGCGGGCTGACACCGCGCGCGTCCGCCGGGCACGGCCCGGCGCTACCGGTCCTTCGCGGCATGAAGCGCAGCCGAGCATGGGCTCGGCTCTACAGGTCCGTGTCGCCCCCGGGGCGATACAATCGGCCCATGCACGTCTACCTGCAACATCCCGATGCCGGTGCGCAGGCACCGCGCTTCCTGCGCCTGAGCCTGCAGCCGGACCTGTTCGGCGGCTGGGAGCTGCTGCGCGAGAGCGGCCGCGTCGGTGCGCGCTCGCAGCTGCGGCGCGAGCTGTTCCTGCAGGCAGACGAAGCCCGACACGCCTTCGAGAAGGCCCGTGATGCCGAACTGCATCGCGGCTTCCAGATGCTTTCGCACGGCGACTGACGCCGCTGCCAACTTTCGCCCTAAGGAATGCCCATCGTGACCAGCCCCCTCCGCAACGATCGCCTGCTGCGCGCCCTGCGCCGCGAACCGGTGGACTGCACCCCCGTCTGGCTGATGCGCCAGGCCGGCCGCTACCTGCCGGAGTACCGCGCGACCCGGGCCAAGGCCGGCAGCTTCCTGGCCATGGCCAAGAACCCTGAGATCGCCTGCGAGGTCACCCTGCAGCCGCTGCGCCGCTTCCCGCTGGACGCGGCCATCCTGTTCTCGGACATCCTCACCATTCCCGATGCGATGGGCCTGGAGCTGTACTTCGTCGAAGGCGAAGGCCCGAAGTTCCGCCACCCGGTGCGTGATGAAGCCGCCATCGCCAGGCTGGCGGTGCCGGACATGGAACAGGACCTGGGCTACGTGATGGACGCGGTGCGCCTGATCCGCCGCGAACTGGACGGCCAGGTACCGCTGATCGGCTTCTCCGGCAGCCCCTGGACGCTGGCCTGCTACATGGTGGAAGGCGGCGGCAGCAAGGATTTCGCACGCATCAAAGCGATGGCGCTGAACCACCCGCAGGCCCTGCATCGCCTGCTGGAAGTGACCACCGACGCGGTCATTGCCTACCTTGGTGCGCAGCGCGCGGCCGGCGCGCAGGCCCTGCAGGTGTTCGACACCTGGGGCGGCGTGCTGTCGCCGGCGATGTACCGTGAGTTCTCGCTGCGCTACCTGCAGCGCATCGCCGAAGGCCTGGAACGCGGCGAAGGCAGCGAGCGCACACCGCTGATCCTGTTCGGCAAGGGCACCGGCCTGCACCTGGAAGCACTGTCGCAGACCGGCGCTGATGCGCTGGGCCTGGACTGGACGCTGGACCTGGACGAAGCCCTGCGCCGCACCGGCGGCCGCGTTGCCCTGCAGGGAAACCTCGACCCGACCACGCTGTACGCCTCGCCCGACGCCATCGCTGCGGCCGCTGCACGCGTGCTCGACACCTATGCGGCCGGCAACGGCGGTTCGCGCGAGGGCCATGTGTTCAACCTCGGCCATGGCATGTCGCCGGACATGGACCCGGCGCACGTCCAGGTGCTGGTCGACGCGGTGCACGCGCACAGCCAGCGCTGAACCCCGGCACGGGCCACGGCGCGGCATTGATCGCGCCGTGACCCGCATTGCGCGATCATGGCGGCCCCACGCTGCACCGGCCCCCACGCCATGTCCGAACCGTCGCCCGCAGGCGCGCCCGCACCCGACACCGCCGCATCCGCCGCCGAATACGCCCGTTTCCGCCCGCTTCTCTGGCTGGTTTCGCTGGCGATCTTCATGCAGATGCTCGATTCGACCATCGTCAACACGGCGCTGCCGGCGATGGCCAAGAGCCTGGGCGAAAGCCCGCTGCAGATGCAGTCGGTGGTGTTCAGCTACGCGCTGGCGGTCGCCACCTTCATCCCCGCTTCCGGCTGGATCGCCGACCGCTACGGCACCCGCCGCACCTTCCTGGTGGCGATCATCCTGTTCACCCTCGGCTCGCTGGCCTGCGCGCTGGCCCAGCACCTGCACCAGCTGGTCGGCGCGCGCGTGCTGCAGGGCATCGGCGGCGCGATGCTGCTGCCGGTCGGCCGCCTGGCGGTGATGCGCTCGGTGCCGCGCGAGGATTTCCTGCGCGCGATGAGCTTCATCGCCATCCCCGCCCTGGTCGGCCCGCTGATCGGCCCCACCCTCGGCGGCTGGCTGGTGGAAATCGCCTCGTGGCACTGGGTATTCCTGATCAACCTGCCGATCGGCGTGATCGGTTTCATCGCCGCGATGAAGATCATGCCCGACCACTACGCCAGCCATCGCACCCGCTTCGACCTGCGCGGCTACATCATGCTGGCCTTCGCGATGGTGGTGCTGTCGCTGGCACTGGATGGCATCTCCGGCCTCGGCACGCCGCACGCACTGATCATGCTGATGACCGTGGCCGGCCTGGCCGCGCTGGTCGGCTACTGGCTGCACGCCGCCAATTCCACCGCGCCGCTGTTCTCGCTGGCGCTGTTCCGCGTGCCCAGCTACCGCATCGGCATCCTCGGCAACCTGTTCTCGCGCATCGGCAGCAGCGCCATGCCGATGCTGATTCCGCTGCTGCTGCAGGTCGGCCTCGGCCTGGGCCCGATGCACGCGGGCCTGATGATGGTGCCGGTGGCCGCGGCAGGCATGGTGTCGAAGAAGCTGGCGGTGAAGCTGGTTGAACAGTACGGCTACCGCCGCGTGCTGATGATCAACACGGTGCTGGTGGGCCTGGCGATGGCCAGCTTCATCCTGATGGAGCCGGGCCAGCACCTGGCCTGGCGCCTGGTGCAGCTGGCGTTCTTCGGTGCGGTCAATTCGCTGCAGTTCACCGTGATGAACACCGTGACCCTGCGTGACCTCGACCGCGAGTACGCCAGCTCGGGCAACAGCCTGCTGTCGATGGTGATGATGCTCGCGGCCGGTTTCGGCGCGGCGGCGGCCGGCAGCCTGCTGGCGGCATTCGGCACGCATCTGGAAGGCCATGGTGCGACGGCGGCGCTGCATGCGACGTTCATCTGCGTGGGTGCGATCACGCTGACCTCGACGATGATTTTCTGGCAGCTGCCGGATACGAGGCCGGAACCGCGGCAGGTCGAGTCGGTCGCGGAGTAGTTTTTTCGGCAGGGCTGCGCCCTGCACCTGCTCAATGCAACGGCAACGTCAAAAGCCGAAGCGGCATTCCGTGGGATGGCGGGGCGGTGTGGGCTTGCAGGACACGCCGTAAACCCATCCATGGGGGCTCGATGGCGCCATCCATGGCGCCAACGGTCCTGCAAGCCCACACCGCCCCACCTCTGACAGTTTCCCGGCGGCCAGTAGATCCACGCCATGCGTGGATGAAATCTGTCAGATATCGAATTCCAGATTGGGGTCAGAGCCCGTTGCGCAGCAACGGGATCCGACCCCGTGCCGACCAACGGTCGGCACCCACCAGAGCAGAGCGCCGTTCCGACAGATCGCGGAAGTCTGTCGAAGGCGGGGTGGGTCCGGTTGAGGGGGTGTGAGCGCCATGGATGGCGCGACCAAGCCCCCATGGACGGGTTTACGGCGTCCCCCTCAACCGGACCCACCCCGCCATCCCACGGATAGCCAGCTTTTGAAGTTGACGTTGCCGTTGATTGAAGCAGGTGCAGGGCTGCAAGCCCTGCAAAAAACCTACCTACCCAGCACCCGCGCAATCGCTTCAACCAGCAGCTCACCGGTCACCGGCTTGCGCAGGAACCCGCCGATGCCCGCGGCCTCCACCTGCTCCTGCAGGTCCGCGTCGGTACGCGCGGTCACCGCCAGCAGCGGCAACATGTAGCCCTGGTTGCGCAGGTGCTGGGCCAGCTCGAAACCACTCAGGCCCGGCAGGTCCAGGTCCAGCAGACCGACATCGAAATCGCCCGCGCTGATCTCGCGCAGCGCCGCCAGCGCATGGCCGGCATGCACCACCTCATGGCCGCGCGCGGTCAACAGGCCGATCACCACATCGGCCACGGTGGCATCGTCTTCCACCAGCAGGATGCGCAGCGCCGGCATGTTCGCCACGGCGTCCTCGCCCCGCATCGCCTCACCGTCTTCGTTCGCGCCATCTTGGTGCAGCGGCAACGGCAGGCTCACTTCGAAGCGGGTGCCACTGCCAAGCTGGCTCTCCACCCGGATCCGGCCCTGCATGGCCTGCGCCAGCTCGCGGCAGATCGCCAGGCCCAGGCCACTGCCACCGTACTGCGCCGCCGTGCGTGCGCCGTCGGCCTGCTCGAAACGGCGGAACAGGCGCTGCTGCTGTTCCTGGCTGATGCCCGGGCCGGTGTCGTGTACTTCGAAATGCAGGCCACGCGGGCCGTCCTCGCAGCGAACAAGCAGGGTGATGGTGCCGCGGCTGGTGAACTTCACGGCGTTGGACAGCAGGTTCAGCAGGATCTGCCGCACCCGCATCGCATCGCCGGTCGCCTGCAGGCCCGCCGGCAGCCGGTTGTCCAGCACGAAGCGCAGGCCCTTCTGCGCGGCCAGCGGCCCCATCAGGGCGGCGAGGTCTTGCAGCAGGCCGTTCAGCGCGAACGGTCGCGACTGCAGCTCCAGGCGCCCCGATTCGATCCGGGCCAGGTCCAGTGCATCGTTCACCAGGTGCAGCAGATGTTCGCCGGCATGGCGGATCGACTGCGTGTAACCGCGCTGCTGCGGGTCCAGCGGCGAGGCCAGCAGCAGTTCGCTCATGCCCAGCACGCCGGTCATCGGCGTGCGGATCTCATGGCCCAGGTTGGCCAGGAACCGCGTCTTCGCGGCCGATGCCTGTTCGGCCAGTTCCTGCTTGTGCAGGGCCAGCTGGTAGGCGTGCTTGCGCTGCAGGCGGCGCCGGTACAGCCAGGCGAACCAGCTGGTCAGCAGCAGTGCGATGGACGCCAGCACCAGCAACCCGGACAGGCTGCGCCACCACGGCGGCTGCACATGGAACTCCAGCGCTTCCACCCGCGACCACACGTGGTCGGCCGAGCGCGCCTGCACTTCCAGCCGGTACGCACCCGGTGGCAGGCGCGAGAACAGGCGCTCTCCGCCAGGCCCCACTTCCACCCAGTCCGGGTCGTAACCGGTAAGCCGGTAGCGGTAGCTGTTGGACGCCGAATCGGCGAAGGACAGCAGGCGCGCGACGATGCGCAGGTCACGGTCACCATCGGCAATCTGCAGCGGCGTGTCGTGGGTCAGGTCAAGCACCTGTTCGTTGCGGCGCACCTCCACCCGCTCGATCACCAGCGGCGCGCGCCGGGTCGAAGGTCGCACCAGATCGGGATCGAACGCGACTACGCCGGCCGGCGTACCGGCCACCAACCGCCCGCTCGTCGAGGCGATCAGCGTATGCTCCCGGAATTCCTGACTGGGCAGGCCGTCATGCACGCCATACAGGCGCACGCTCTGGCCATCGGCACCTACCCGTACCAGGCCGCGCGCACCGCTGGCCCAGGCGACGCCCTGTGCGTCGACCACCAGGCCGGTCGCGGCGATGGCCGGGTAGCCCTGCTCGCTGCCAATCACCGCCTGCCGCTCCAGGCGCCCATTGCGCCAGAGGTAGCGCGACAGGCGCCCGTCCTCGGACAGCCAGACCTTGCCATCGGCGCCCACATCAATCGCATACACCGGCGTGGCCGGCGCCCCGGGCACGGGCTGGAAGCGCTGCGCCTCCGGCTGCCACTGCAGCAGGCCGCGGCTGCTGGCCAGCCAGATCCGGCCCTGCGGACCGCACTCGATATCCATGTTGAGCTGGCCGGACTGCAGGCCGTCGCGGCCGTTCTCAAGCTGCTGGCGCAGATGGCCATCCAGGTCGCGCTGCTGCAGGCCAGATGCCAGCATCAGCCAAAGGCTGTCGCCGTCGCAGGTCACCATCGCATCGATGCTGCCTTCCATCGTGGCGTCGGCGCCGCTGCTACGGTCCCAGCGTTGCAGCGCGCGGGTGCGGGGATCGTATCGAAGCAGTGCATCGGTGGAACCGACCCATACGAATCCGCGGCCATCCTCGCGCACCGACGTCAGCCAGTGCATGTCATTGAGGAAGGTCCGATGCTGTTCGATGCGCCCGGAGGTCGGATCGAAGCGATCCAGCGCACCGTGGCCCCCGACCGTCCAGACCCCACCGTTGGCCGATGGACTGGTACCGAGCACGTAGGCATTGCGCAGCGATGATGCGTTGTCTTCCAACCGCGAGAACACCGAGAACTGCCACCAGCGCGGCAGCAGGTGCCACAGCCCGGCGTTGGTGCTGGCCAGCCAGATGCCACCTTCGCGGTCTTCATAGGCACCAGACCAGTTGGGCCGCACCTGGCCCCGCGCCACGGCGCTGTACAGCGGCACGGTCTGGTACTGGCCATTCACCGCGCGGCCCATGCCACTGCGTGTGTCCAGCCAATACCCGCCCTGCTCATCGCGCAGCATCATCCCCAGTACCTGCTCACCGGCCGGCAGCTGCCATGGAGCCGCTTCGAAATGGCCGTCCGGCCGGCGCACGGTAGCGCCAGCCATGGTGCTGATCCACAGGCTGCCGTCGTGCTCGGCGGTCAGGCCATTGACCGGCTGGCTGGGCAGCACGCCTGCTGCAATGCGCTCGAAATCTGTACCGGTCCAGCGCGCGACGCCATGCTTGGTCCCCACCCACAGCGTGCCATCGGGCAGGGTCGCCAAGAACGGTATCGACGCGGCCGGCACACTGCGCGGGTTGTCCGCTTCAGGCAGGAAGCGCTGCAGGCGGTCCTTGTCATCCAGCCGATACAGACCACCGCCGTAGGTACCGAACCAGACGGCCCCATCCGGGGTGGAGGCCAAGCTCCACACCGTATTGCTGGTCATCAGCGGCTGGCTGCTGCGGTCGTAGAAGCGCAGCTGCCGACGGTCGGCCGACATGCGCACCAGGCCGGCATTCTCGGTGCCGATCCACAGCTCGTTCCGGGCATCGACCAGCACGGTCCAGATGCGGTTGTCGCGCAGTCCGTCCTCGGAACGCCAGACGCGGTAGTTGCGCCCGTCGTAGCGGGCAAGGCCGTCGTTGGTGGCGATCCACAGGTAGCCGTAGCGGTCCTCAGCCATGCGGTTGACGGTGTTGGACGGCAGGCCGTCGAACACGGTCACCTGCCGCGGGGTCGGCGGCACCGGCTGCGCGGCCACGGGCGCCAGGGCGCACAGGAGAATCAGCAGCAGCGTCGCCGCCCGCAGATACGCCACCGATTGCCTCCTCGCGCTGCCTGTTGATGGACCCCGCGTTGTGCGGCGTCGGCATGGTAAACCGAAAGTCAGGGCATTCACGCCAACCAGTGCCTCGATCAGACATCCACCCGGCGTTTTGCCCGGGCCTGCTGGATCGCCGACACCAGCAGGTCGCCGGTCACCGGCTTGCGCAGGAACCCGTCGAAACCGGCGGCGAGCACCTGGGTTTCCGCATACGCATCGGAACGCGCGGTCACCGCCACCAGTGGCAGCTCGTAGCCCATCGCACGCAGCTGGCGGGCGATGGCGGTGCCATCCAGCGCCGGCAGGTCCAGGTCGAGCAGGCCGACATCGAAGCCGTCGGTGGCGATCTCCGAAAGCGCGCCCAGCCCGTGCAGCACATGCACGACCTGGTGCCCGCGTGCGCGCAGCAGGCCGGCGATGACCTCGGCCACGGTCACATCGTCTTCCACCAGCAGGATGCGCAGGGCCGGCAGCTCCGGCACCGTGCTCACCTCGCTCTGCGCCGACGCCGCCTGCCGGGTCCATGGCAGCGGAACCCACACGCGGAAACGCGCGCCCCGGCCCAGCTGGCTGTCCACGTCGATGCGCCCGCCCATCGCCACCGCCAGTTCCTGGCAGATCGCCAGCCCCAGCCCACTGCCGCCGTAGCGCGAGGCGGTGCGCGGCCCGTCGGCCTGTTCGAAGCGGTGGAACAGCCGGCGCTGCTGCTCGGCGTTGATGCCCGGCCCACTGTCGCTGACCTCGAAGGTCACGCCATTGCCATCCTCGTCGAGGATCGCGCCCAGCCCCACGTAGCCATGATCGGTGAACTTGACCGCGTTGCCGAGCAGGTTCAGCAGGATCTGCCGCACCCGCATTTCATCGCCGCTGACGCAGACCGGACCGGGCAGCGCGTCCTCGCGCCGGAACGCGAGCTGCCGCTGCTGCGCCATCGGCTGCATCAGCGCCTGCACCTGGTCGAGCAGGCCGTTCAGATCGAACGGACGGATATCCAGTTCCAGGCGACCTGCTTCGATGCGGGCCAGGTCCAGTGCGTCGTTCACCAGCCGCAGCAGATGGCTGCCGGCCTGCTGGATCGAACCGGCATAGCTGCGCTGGACCGGGTCCAGCTCGGTGGCCAGCAGCAGCTCGCTCATGCCCAGCACGCCGGTCATCGGCGTGCGCACCTCGTGCCCCAGCGTGGCCAGGAAGCGGCTCTTGGCCTGCGAGGCCTGCTCGGCCAGCTGCTGCTTGTGCACGGTCAACTGCCACTGCTGGCGCCGCCGCAGGCGCCGGCGGATCGACCACACCATCACCAGCAACAACAGCGAGCCCAGCATCAGGTAGCCGAAGATGGCCATGCCGCTGCGCCACCACGGCGGCAGCACCTTCACCTGCAGCCGCTGCGAAGCCGTCCACGGCCCGCTGGCGGTGGCGGCCTGCACTTCGATCGCATACAGCCCCGGTGGCAGCCGCGACAGCGTGCGCTGGCCGTCACCGCCCTGCTCCACCCAGTTCTGGTCGTAGCCTTCAACGCGGAACCGGTAGCGGTTGCCCTGCGGGTTGGCGTAGGACAGCAGGCGCGCGTCGATCTGCAGGTCGCGATCATCCGGGCCCAGCAGCAGCGTGCCGGTGGCCGGCAGCGGCTGCCAGCCCCGCGCATCGTCGCGGCGCACGCGCACCTGCGCGATCACCAGCTGCGAGGGCGGCAGCTCCACGTCGGACGCATCTGGATCGAAACCGACCAGGCCGGTCTGGGTGACCGCGAGCACCCGGCCGTCGGCGCCGATCGCCGGCGGCCGACCGGTGAACTCGGCATCGGGCAGGCCATCGCGTTCGTTGAACTGCTGCACGCGCCGCGTCTGTGGATCCCAGCGCAGCAGCCCGCGCGGCGTGGTCGCCCACACACGTCCATCGCGGCCCAGCGCCAGCCCGCCCATGCTGACCGGCGGCATGCCGTAGGTGGCATCGACGCGCTGGATCAGGCGCAGGCCGAGGCCGTCCCACTGGTAGCGTTCGAACGCTCCCTGCCGCGCCAGCCACACCTGCTGCGGGTCGATCCAGACCAGATCGAAGATCTGCCCCTGCGACACCCCGGGCACGGCGACGAAACGGTCCGCCTGTTCGCGCCAGATGCCCATCGCACCGACCAGCCAGGTCTGGCCGCGCGCATCGAAGCGTATCTGCTCCACCGGCACATCGCCTTCGCCGCCCAGCGCGGCCAGCTCGAAGGTACGCAGCACCCGGCCATCACTGGCGCGATGCTGCAGGCCGAGGTTCATCACCGAGATCCAGACCGTGCCATCCGGCGCCTCGCGCATCAGGTCGATGCGCTGGCGCAGGTCGGCACCACCGGCAATGGGCCAGTCGCGCAGCGTGCGCCGCGCCGGGTCGTAGACGCTCAGGCGCCCCGCGCGGCCCAACCACAAGCTGCCATCCGGGCGCGGCAGCACCGACCACACCGCACCGCTGCCCAGTTCGCGATCGCTGGCCAGCAGGCTCAGCGTGCCCTGCGCATTGACCTGGTAGACGCCGTGGGCCGAGCCGACGAAGTAGTTGCTGCCGTCGCTGGCCGCGCTCAGCAGATACTGGCTGTCCAGCGGACGGCCATCCAGCTGGTACCAGGTGGAAAAGCGCCGCCAGTCCGGCGGCAGGTAGGCCAGGCCCTGGGTCAGCAGTGCCACCCACATGCCACCTTCGTGGTCCTGCAGCAGGTCCAGCACGCCGCTGTGGCTGGTCAGGAAACCGCTGCCGCGGTCGCCTTCCAGGCGCCGCAGCTGGGCCGCATCACCGCGCAGCAGGCCATCGGAGGTGCCGGCCCAGTAACCGCCCTGGCGGTCGGCCAGCACGATCGCCGAACGCAGCTGGGCACTGTCGGCCCAGCGCGGCCGGCTGACCCGGTCCTGCGCATCGATCCGGTACAGGCCATCGTTCTGTGTGCCGATCCAGATCGCGCCCTCGGCGTCACGGCTCAGCCGCAGCACGCTCACCGCGCCCAGTTCGCGGGCGGCCACCGCTTCAAAGGCGGTGCCGTTCCAGCGTGCCACGCCCGCCTCGGTGCCCAGCCACAGGCGGCCCTGCGCGTCGACCAGGCTGCTGTAGATGGTGTCGCTGGGCAGCCCGTCCGCCGATTGCCGGAAGAAACGCAGGCTGCCGTCCTCGCCCATGCGGCAGACGCCATGGGTGCTGCTGCCGACCCACAGCGCATCCTGGGCATAGGCCAGGGTCCAGGCCTGGCCTTGGCATTCGTTGTTGAGTGCGTCGAAGGATTTGAAGCGCTCACGGTCGGCATCCAGCCGGGCCACGCCCTTGCCGTTGATGCCGACCCAGACGCGGTCGAGCGGATCGACCATCAGCGTTTCGATCTCGTTGCCGGGCAGCGAGCCGGGCTGTTCCGGATCGTGCTGCCAGACCCGCAGGGTGCCGCCGTCATAGCGTGCCAGGCCGCCATCGGTGGCCGCCCAGATGTGCCCGGTGCGGTCTTCGGCCAGGGCCAGCACCATGCGCGAGGGCAAGCCTTCGGCCGCACCGAAACGGCGCAGGCGCGGTGTTTCACCTGCCATGTCCAAGGTCGCCGCGGAGGTGGCCCACGCCACCAGCAACAGACCTGCCCCTGCGATGCACCGCCAGTACCGGCGCCAGCCGCTCTTCATCCTGAACCCCCTGTCCTGCGCCGATTGTCACACAGGGCCGGGGTCATCGCTGCAACAGGCTGTTTCCAGCCACATTGCCACCACGAACTGTTGCAGCCGTGCACACAGCGCAGCACAGGGCCTGTGCGTATGATCGAGGCACCTTTCCGCCGAGCCCTGCCGATGCGTTCCTGCCTGGCCCTGCTGCCCCTGCTGCTCGCCGCCGCCCCGGCCTGGGCCGGCAACGATGCGTGGCGCATCGATCCGGTGCATACCCGCGTGCTGTTCTCGATCGACCACGCCGGTTACTCGCAGGCGATGGGCACGATTTCCGGCAGTGCGGGGCAGCTGCGGTTCGATCCCGACAACTGGCGGGAAGCGACCCTGGACGTTGAGATTCCCGTGTCGCGATTGGACCTGGGCGATGACAAATGGAACCAGGCCACCCTCGCCCGCAGCCTGCTCGATGGCGAACGCTTCCCCACTGCACGCTTCGTCTCCACCCACGTGGAGCCGGTCGATGAGAAGCATGCCCAGGTCGCCGGCACCCTGACCCTGCGCGGCGTCAGCCTGCCGGTGGTGCTCGATGTCACCCTCAACGCGGTCAAGCGCTATCCGCTGCCGCCGTTCCGCCGCACCGTCGGCTTCTCGGCCACCACCACGCTCAGCCGCCGTGCCTTCGGCATCACGGCCTGGCCGGGCGTGATCGGTGATGCCGTACAGGTGAGGATCGAGGCCGAAGCGGCGTTCGACCGCAGCGATGCCCCGGGAACTCCCGCCCCTGATTCCCACTCCGACAGCACGACGGCCCCCAAGGATTCCCGATGACCGCCAAGAACACTCCCGCCGCCTGGGGCAGTGTCAGCCAGACCCTGCACTGGTTGATCGCCCTGCTCATCCTTGCCCTGGGCATCGTCGGCCTGACCATGGGTGAACTGCCGAAGACCCCGAAATACTTCTGGGTCTACACCGCACACAAGTCGATCGGCATCACCGTGCTGGCGCTGGTGCTGTTCCGCCTCGGCTGGCGCCTGTATGCCGGCGCGCCGAAGCCGGTGCCGGGCGTGCCCAGCTGGCAGGAACGCATCGCCAGCGCCACCCACGTGCTGCTCTACGTGTTGATGTTCGCCATCCCGCTGTCCGGCTGGCTGTACGACTCGGCCAGCGGCCTGCGTCCGTTCCGCTGGTTCGGCCTGGTCGATGTGCCCAAGCTGAGCGGCCCCGACCCGCAGACCGTCGCGGTGTCCCATGCCATCCACGAGTACGGTTTCTGGCTGTTGATCGCGGTGGTGCTGGCCCATGCCGGCGCCGCCTTCTACCACCACCTGTTCCAGCGTGATGCCACCCTCTCGCGGATGTTGCCGCGCGGCTGGCTCGCCTCCCCCCAGAAGGACTGACCGATGACCCTGAAACTGACCACCCCGGCCGCCGTGGCCGCCGCCCTGGCCGGCATGCTGGCCACCGCCCCGGTGCTGGCCGCCGATTACGCGCAGGCCCCCGGCGCCGGCTCGATCCTGGTGTTCGCCACCAAGTACGACGGCGAAGTGTTCACCGGCAGCTTCCCGGGCTTTGCCACCAAGCTCAGCTTCGACCCGGCCAACCCGGCCGCCGGTTCGCTGGACGTGGTGATTCCGCTGGCCGGCGCCAAGAGCGGCAACAGCGACCGTGACTCGACCCTGCAGGGCGCGGACTTCTTCAACGTCGGCAAGTTCGCCACCGCGCACTACACCGCCAAGGGCTTCCGCGCCGTGGGCAACGACCAGTACGCCGCCGACGGCACGCTGGAACTGCGCGGCGTCAGCAAGCCGGTCACCCTCACCTTCACCTGGAAGCCGGGCACGCAGCCGGTGCTGACCGGCAAGGCGACGGTCAAGCGTCTGGACTTCGGCGTGGGCGGCGGCGACTGGGCCGACACCAAGACCATCCCGGACGAGACCTCGATCAGCACGATCGTGAAGTTCGACGCGAAATAAACCGCATCGGGTAGTGCCGGCCGCTGGCCGGCATTACCGGGCATGGCGGGGCTGCCGGCCAGCGGCCGGCACTACCGATCGACGGCCAGCCAGGCCTGCACACCGGCCGCATCGAACGGCCAGTCCAGCTCGCGGCCGCCGGCCTCGTCACGCAGCACCGGCACCCGCGCGCCATAGCGCGCTTCCAGCCCGGGCTGGTCGTCCAGAAACACTGATTCGAACTCCGGCGCCCGCGCCTTGGCCAGCTCGGCCAGGGCCATGTCGCACAGGTGGCAGTCGTCACGCTGGAACAGGATCAACACCGGTTCGGGCCCCTTGCTGGAAATGCTGCGCCGCAGCCATGGCTTGCGGCAATGAACCGCTAGAATAGCGGTCTCTTCCGGTACCCGCAGTACGGCAACCATGGCTGTCAGCACGTTCGACGTTTTCAAGATCGGCATTGGTCCGAGTTCCTCGCACACCGTCGGGCCGATGAAGGCCGCCGAGCGCTTCATCCACCGCTGGCTGCTCGACCCGGGCCGGTTGCACGAAGTGGCGCGCATCCGCGCCGACGTCTACGGTTCGCTGGCGCTGACCGGCCGCGGCCACGGTACCGACAAGGCGATCCTGCTCGGCCTGGAAGGCCAGCGCCCGAACCTGATCGACCCGGACATCATCCCGGCCACCCTGGAGCGCATCCGCAGCAGCAAGCGCATCCAGCTGATGGGCCAGCACGAGATCGCCTTCGACGAGAAGCGCGACCTCGGCATGAACAAGCGCCAGAAGCTGCCGTACCACACCAATGGCATGCGCTTCACCGCCTACAACGCCGAGGACGAAGTGATCGCCACCCGCGATTACTACTCGGTGGGCGGCGGCTTCGTGGTCAACCAGGACGACGCAGCCGATGACCGCATCGTGCCCGATGAGACCCCGCTGCCCTACCCGTTCAAGAGCGGCGACGAGCTGCTGGCGCAGACCGCGCGCAGCGGCCTGAGCATCGCCCAGCTGATGTTCGAGAACGAGAAGTGCTGGCGCAGCGAGGACGAGATCCGTGCCCAGCTGCGCGAGATCTGGAGCGCGATGCAGTCGTGCGTGGCGCGTGGCATCCGCGAGGAAGGCGTGCTGCCGGGCGGCCTGAAGGTCGGCCGCCGCGCACCGGCGCTGTACCGCGAGCTGTCCTCCAAGCCGGAAGCCGCGATGCGCGACCCGCTGACCACGCTGGACTGGGTTAACCTGTACGCACTGGCGGTGAACGAAGAGAACGCTGCGGGCGGCCGCGTGGTCACCGCGCCGACCAACGGCGCGGCCGGCGTGCTGCCGGCGGTGCTGCATTACTTCGACCGCTTCTGCCCGGGCGCGAACGAGCAGCGCGTATTCGACTTCCTGCTGACCTCGGCGGCGATCGGCATCCTGTACAAGGAAAACGCCTCGATTTCCGGCGCCGAAGTCGGCTGCCAGGGCGAAGTGGGCGTGGCCTGCTCGATGGCTGCCGGTGGCCTGGTGGCGGCGCTGGGCGGCAACCCCAGCCAGATCGAGAACGCCGCGGAAATCGGCATGGAACACAACCTCGGCCTGACCTGCGACCCGATCGGCGGGCTGGTGCAGATTCCGTGCATCGAGCGCAACGCAATGGGTGCGGTGAAGGCGATCAACGCCTCGCGCATGGCCATGCGTGGCGACGGCAAGCACAAGGTCTCGCTGGACAAGGTCATCAAGACCATGCGCGATACCGGCCGCGACATGCAGGACAAGTACAAGGAAACCAGCCGTGGCGGCCTGGCGGTGAACGTCATCGAGTGCTGAGGGCTGCGCGGTGGGTAGAGTCGACCGTTGGTCGACTGCTCTTCCGACCGCGCTGCGCGCGGTAGTCGACCAACGGTCGACTCTACCCACGTCGGACGACACCGTCATCGTGTTCCGGTTAGGCTCGGGGCTCCCCTGCCCCGGACTCTCCCATGCGCGTGATCGCCGCCGCCCTGCTTGCCTGCCTGCCGTTGTCCGCCCTGGCCGCGCCGCCACCGACCTACGGCCCGCGCCTGGAAGGCTTTGATTACGGCTATCCGGTGAAGACCTTCGCCCTGCAGTCGCAGGGCCAGCCGCTGGAAATGACCTACCTGGACGTCACGCCGAAGAAGAAGGCGATCGGCGTGGTCGTGCTGCTGCACGGCAAGAATTTCTGCGCGGCCACCTGGCAGCAGACCATCGCGCCGCTGGTGGCCGCCGGTTACCGGGTGATCGCACCGGACCAGGTGGGCTTCTGCAAGGCCAGCAAGCCCGAGCGCTACCAGTATTCGTTCGGCCAGCTGGCCGCCAACACCCACGCACTGCTGCAGCAGCTGCAGCTCGGCGACCAGCCGGTGCACCTGGTCGGCCATTCGATGGGCGGCATGCTCGCCATCCGCTACGCGCTGATGTACCCGCAGGATCTGCGCAGCCTGTCGCTGGTCAATCCAATCGGCCTGGAAGACTGGAAGGCGCTGGGCGTGCCGTGGCGCAGCGTCGACGAGTGGTATGCCGGCGAACTGAAGACCAGCTATGACAGCATCCGCCGCTACCAGCTGGATGTGTACTACGACGGCCAGTGGAAGCCCGCTTACGAGCACTGGGCACGCATGCAGTCGGGCATGTATGAAGGCGCGGGCAAGCAGGCGGTGGCCTGGAGCCAGGCGCTGACCTCGGACATGGTGTTCAACCAGCCGGTGGTCTACGAACTGAAACACCTGCAGGTACCGACCGCATTGTTCATCGGCCAGAAGGACCGCACCGCGATCGGCCGCGACCGCGCCTCACCGGAACTGAAGGCCACGCTGGGCAATTACCCTGCGCTGGGCAAGGCGGCCGCGGAGGCGATTCCCGGCGCAACCCTGGTCGAGTTCGCCGAGCTGGGGCACTCGCCGCAGGTGCAGGACCCGAAGCAGTTCAACGCCGCGCTGTTGAAGGTGTTGAAGACGCGTTGAAATCCGGCTCTGCAGGGCATGATCCGCCGGGCATGGTCCGGCGGACATGGACGGTAGCGCCGGGCCATGCCCGGCGAGCGCAGCGGCAGGCCGTCAGCCCGCAATCCGCAGCACGTCATCCAGCAGCGCCGCAGCGGTGACTTCCGCACCGGCGCCCGGGCCCTGGATCAGCAGCGGCTGCTGGCGGTAGCGATCGCTGTGGATGGCCACGCGGTTGTCGGTGCCCGCCCCCTGTGCCAGCGGATGATCGGCGGGCAGCTCACGCAGTCCCACCTGTGCCCCACCGGCATCGACACGGCCAACGAAACGCAGCACCCGGCCTTGCGCGTGTGCCTGCTGCCAGCGCGCCTGCAGCGGCGCATCCAGTTGTTCCAGCGCGGCCAACGCATCAGCCAGCGGCACGTCTGCCAGCGCCGCCGGCACCAGCGACTCCACCTGCACCTGCGCCGCATCCAGCGCCAGCCCGCTGCTGCGGGCCAGGATCAGCAGCTTGCGCCGTACGTCCTCGCCGGACAGGTCCACGCGCGGATCGGGCTCGGTATAGCCGGCGTCCAGCGCTTCGCGCACCGCCAGCGAAAACGGTGAACGGCCGTCATAGCGATGGAACAGCCAGGCCAGCGATCCGGACAGCACGCCTTCGATCGCATGGATGTGGTCGCCGCCAGCCACCAGCGCACGCAGGCTGCTCAGCAACGGCAGGCCGGCCCCCACGGTGGCGCTGTCACCGTAGCGCGCACCGCTGTCGGCGCAGCTTTCGGCGATGGCCTGCGCGCGCGCCAGCTGCGCACCGCGGCCCAGCTTGTTGGCCGTCACCACGTGCACGCCGCGGGCCAGCCACTGCACGTGGCGTGCGGCCACGTCCTCGCTGGCGGTGGCATCGACCACCACGTCGCCGCGTTCCAGCCCTTCGGTGCTGGCCCACGGTGGCGAGCTCTGCCCGTCACGCGGCGCGCGTCGGGCCAGTTCCAGCGGCAGCGCCAGATCGCGGTCGATGGCCAGCGCCGTGCGCGAATTGGCCAGCCACTGCACGCTGGGCAGGTCCAGCCCGCGCGCCTGCAGCGCCTGGTAGCGCTGCACGAAGGCCGTGCCCACCGTGCCGGTGCCGAGCAGGGCCAGGCGGCCACCGCCCAGCGCGGGAATGTCAGCAGCCAGCGCGCTCATGCATCCACCACCTGTTTGCGGCGCACGCCAGCGCCGATCACCGCTTCGGCGCGCTGCAGCGCGGCGTCGAGGTCGGCCAGCAGGTCACGCTCGGCTTCGATGCCCACCGACAGGCGCAGCAGGCCTTCGCTGATGCCAGCGGCAGCACGTGCTTCGGCGGTCATCGCCGCATGGGTCATGGTGGCCGGGTGCGCGACCAGGCTTTCGACGCCGCCCAGCGATTCGGCCAGGGTGAAGTAGCGCAGGCCATCGACGAAGGCGCGCACCGCCGCATGCGGATCCTCACCTTCGCAGGCCGCCAGTTCGAAGGACAGCATGGCGCCGAAGCCGCTCTGCTGGCGCGCGGCGATGGCGTGGCCGGGATGGTCGGCCAGGCCGGGGTAATAGACGCGTGCCACGGCCGGATGCGCATCCAGCAGGGCCACGATCGAGGCGGTGTTCTCCTGGTGCGCGCGCAGGCGTGCATCCAGGGTGCGCAGGCCGCGCAGGGTCAGGAAGGCATCGAACGGCGAACCAGTCAGGCCCAGCGCGTTGCCCCACCACACCAGCTGCTCGTGCACCGCCGGGTCGCGCGCGATCACTGCGCCGCCGACCACGTCACTGTGGCCGTTGATGTACTTGGTGGTCGAATGCAGCACCACGTCGGCACCGAACGACAGCGGCTGCTGCAGGGCCGGCGACAGGAAGGTGTTGTCCACCACCACCCGCGCACCGGCCTTGTGCGCGGCATCGATGACGAAGCGCAGGTCGGTGATGCGCAGCAGCGGGTTGGACGGCGTTTCCACCAGCACCAGCTTCGGCTGGCTGGCCAGCGCCTGGGCCAGCGCACGCGGGTCGGTGAGGTCGGCGGTGACCAGGGTGAAGTGGCCCTTCCTGGCCAGTGCATTGAACAGGCGCCAGCTGCCACCGTACGCATCGTGCGGCACCACCAGGGTATCGCCCGGCTCCAGCAGTGCGTTCAGCACCAGGTTGATCGCGCCCATGCCGGTGGCGGTGATGACGCCGCCAGCGCCGCCTTCCAGTTCGGCCAGTGCTTCGCCCAGCAGGTCGCGGGTCGGGTTGCCGCTGCGCGTGTAGTCGTACTGCCGCTTGTTGCCGAAGCCATCGAAGCTGAAATTGGACGACAGCACGATCGGCGGGGTGACCGCACCGTGGGCGGTGTCGCGGTCGATGCCGGCGCGGACAGCGGCAGTGGTGCGGCTACAGGACGGCTCGTTGGCGTACAGGCTCATGCGGACTCTCCAGAAGTGCGGAAGGCGGTAGCGAGGATCGCGTCGATGCGATCGGTTTCTTTGAGGAAGGCGTCGTGGCCGTAGGGCGAGCGCAGCACGCGCAGGCTGCCGCGCGGGCCCAGCCCTTCGACCAGGCCGACCAGGTCGGCCAGCGGCACCAGGCGGTCACCTTCCACGGCCACCACCACGGTGGGCGGCAGGATGGCGGCGGGGTCCACGCGGTGCAGGTCGATCGATTCGGACAGCCGCAGGTAGGCGGTCACCGGCGTACGCGCCACGTACTGCGCACCGGCGGCATCGAGGTAGTCTTCGGCGGCCACGCGCACGCGGCCGTTGACCACTTCCGGCGCCGCGTCGAAACGCTCGCCGAATTCTTCCGGGGTGCGGTAGCTGAGCATGGCGAACTGCCGGGCCAGGGCCAGGCCGTGGTCTTCGCCGCACTGCAGCTGGCCCAGCGCAACGGCACGGCGCTGCAGCGCGCGCCAGGCGGCGGCATACGGGTGTGGGCGGTGCGCGCCGCTGGCCAGCACCAGCTGGCGCACGCGGCTGCGGTGGCGGATCGCGAACTGCTGGCCGACCAGCGCGCCATAGGAATAGCCGACGAAGGCCTTCAGCACGCGGATGCCGAGATGGTCCAGCAGCAGCGCCAGCGCATCGGCCTGGTCGGCGGTATCGATCGGCACGTCCAGCGCGCCATCGGCACCGATGAAATCGAAGGCCAGCACGCGCAGCTGCTGCGGATCCAGCGCGCGGCCGCTGCCGACCAGGCCTTCGGCCCAGCCTTTCTCGCTGAACTGTGCATTGGAGGCGACGTGGCGATGGGCGGAGATGCCACCGGCCAGCACCACCACCGGCGCGTTGGCCGGCCCCACCCACTCGTAGCGCAGGCGCACCGGGCTGGCCCCGGCGTGGCGCATCGACAGCACGGCGGCGAACTCGCCGCGCTCGGCATGCACGCGGTCATCGACCGGCACGCTGACGGGGACAAAGGATTCGGGGCGGGCGGCGGTGCTGGGGGCGAAGCTCATGGCGGGATCCGTGTGGGGAATCGGCCATCGAGCCTTCGCGGGGCTCGCGTTCGAGATGCACGTGCGGTGCATGGTTCGAACCATCTTTCGGTGGACGCCACGGTCCCCGCAGGATTTGGCACCTACGCGGACGCTTTCGCGTCTGCGGGCTGCCCCGGCTTCAAAGGGCCTGTCCCTCTGCCGGTCTCGATGGTGGAACCACGATGCCAGCCCTTTTCGCCACTGTCAATCCCTTCATGCGGATAAAGCGATGGAATAAATGAACCGCCATTCCGGGAACTGCGCCCGGTCCCCGTGTTCAGGATCCGATACAGTCCCCAGCGCCCTTTCCGCTGGATCCGTCGATGCCCCGCCTGCCCCTGTCCTGCCTGCTGCTGCCCCTGCTGGCCAGCGCAACCGTCCACGCCAGCGACTGGCGCCAGGGCTGGGGACTGGTGCCGAAGCCCGGCACCGCTGCGGCCGGCGACGACGCCCCGCAGGCCGCGCCGACCACCCAGCTGCGCCTGCAGGCGATGGGCGGGCAATGGCAGGCGCGCATCGACAACCCCTTGGCCGGCCCGGTGCAGATCGAACTGCGGCCGGCGCCCGGTGGCGCCATCGAAGGCCTGCCGGTGCGTTCACTGGTCCAGGGCGGTGGCAGCCTGGTGATCGGCCACCTGCCCGCCCCCACGGAGGGACGCAGCCTGGACGTGCGCCTGCAGTCGGTGCCGGGCAATCCTGCCGCGCAGGCCGAGGACGTGGCCTACCGGCTGCCGTTCGAAGCACCGCAGCTGCGCGTGGACCAGGCCCCGAACGGCCGCTTCAGCCACCAGGACGAAGAGAACCGCGACGCGGTGGATTTCGCCCTGCCCGAGGCCACCCTGGTGATGGCCGCGCGCGAGGGCACGGTGATGCAGGTGCAGGATGGGTTCAAGGCCAATGGCCAGGACCGCGAACGCGATGCCGGCCGCGCCAACTTCATCCGCATCCTGCACAGCGACGGCAGCATGGCGCTGTATGGCCACCTGCAGGCCGGCGGCATGCGCGTGCGCCCGGGCCAGGCGGTGCAGGCTGGGCAGCCGATCGGCCTGTCCGGCAACAGCGGCTACAGCACCGCCCCGCACCTGCACTTCGTGGTCCAGGTCAACCGTGGCATGGGCCTGCGCTCGGTGCCGGTGCGCATTTTCACCGCGCAGGGCCAGCTGCAGTTCGCCCGCCAGGGCGACGCCGACGGTGGCATCGGGCGCTGACCGGCCCCGGCCGGTATAATCGGGCGCTTATCTCTTTGAAAAGCGCCCCGGGCGGGCGCCACTGCCATGTCCGAAGTCGCCAACGAAGCGTCGCGTCGCCGCACCTTCGCCATCATTTCCCACCCTGACGCCGGCAAGACCACGCTGACCGAAAAGCTGCTGCTGTTCGGCGGTGCGATCCAGATGGCCGGTTCGGTGAAGGGCCGCAAGGCCGCCCGCCACGCGACGTCCGACTGGATGGCGCTGGAAAAGGAGCGCGGCATCTCCGTCACCTCCTCGGTGATGCAGTTCCCGTACGAAGGCAAGATCGTCAACCTGCTCGACACCCCCGGCCACGCCGATTTCGGCGAGGACACCTACCGCGTGCTGACCGCGGTGGACTCGGCGCTGATGGTGATCGACGTGGCCAAGGGCGTGGAAGAGCGCACCATCAAGCTGATGGAAGTCTGCCGCCTGCGCGACACCCCGATCATGACCTTCATCAACAAGCTCGACCGCGAGGGCAAGGACCCGATCGAGCTGCTGGATGAAGTGGAAACCGTGCTGGGCATCCAGTGCGCCCCGGTCACCTGGCCGATCGGCATGGGCCAGCGCCTGAAGGGCGTGGTCCACCTGCTCACCGGCGAAGTGCACCTGTACGAACCGGGCCGCAACTTCACCCGCCAGGATTCGACCATCTTCCCGTCCATCGATGCGCCCGGCCTGGCCGAGAAGATCGGTGCACAGATGCTGGCCGAACTGCGCGACGAACTGGAACTGGTGCAGGGCGCCAGCCACCCGTTCGACCTGGACGCCTACCGCGCCGGCAAGCAGACCCCGGTGTTCTTCGGCTCGGGCGTGAACAACTTCGGCGTGCAGCCGCTGCTGGACTTCTTCGTCGAGCACGCCCCGCCGCCGCAGGCGCGCACCACCACCGGCCGCATCATCGCGCCGGAAGAGAACAAGCTCAGCGGCTTCGTGTTCAAGATCCAGGCCAACATGGATCCGCAGCACCGCGACCGCGTGGCGTTCATGCGCATCTGCTCGGGCCGTTTCAGCGCCGGCATGAAGACCTTCCACGTGCGTACCGGCAAGGACATGAAGCTGGCCAACGCACTGACCTTCATGGCCAGCGACCGCGAGATCGCGGCCGAAGCGTGGCCGGGCGATGTCATCGGCATCCACAACCACGGCACCATCTCCATCGGCGATACCTTCACCGAAGGCGAAGCGGTCACCTTCACCGGCATCCCCAACTTCGCCCCGGAACTGTTCCGCCGCGCGCGCCTGCGCGATCCGCTCAAGCTCAAGCAGCTGCAGAAGGGCCTGGCCCAGCTGTCCGAGGAAGGTGCGACCCAGTTCTTCCGCCCGCTCACCAGCAACGACCTGATCCTGGGTGCGGTGGGTGTGCTGCAGTTCGACGTGGCCGCCTACCGCCTGAAGGACGAATACGGCGTGGAAGCGACCTTCGAGCAGGTCAGCGTCTCCACCGCACGCTGGGTCCACTGCAGCAACGAGAAGAAGCTGGAAGAGTTCCGCGAGAAGAACGCGCTGAACCTGGCCCTGGACGCCGCCGGCCACCTGGTCTACCTGGCCCCGACCCGGGTGAACCTGCAGCTGGCCCAGGAACGCTCGCCGGACGTGCGCTTCTCGGCCACCCGCGAAGCGGCGCACACCGTCCCGGCGGGCTGAAACTGCGGGGTCGGATCCCTTTCCGCAGGAAAGGGCTCTGACCCCGTCGCGTGGAGGGGGCGCGGATTCATCCCCCATACGGTGACGGGGGTGCAAGCGCCCGCCATCGCGGCGATGATAGGGGGGCCGCGGGTCCCCCTCCCCGCGAACCACGTCATCACCATGTCCTCCACGACTGCTGCCTCCATCCGTGAAGAAATCGCCAGCGCCCTGACCCACGGGCTCGGCGCCGTGTTCGCGCTGGCCGCCAGCGCTGTCCTGATCACCCTGGCCGCCATCTACGGCGACGGCTGGCAGCTTGCCAGCGCCATCGTGTTCGGTATCGCCCTGCTGCTGCTGTACACGGCCTCCACCCTGTACCACGCCATCCAGCATCCGCTGGCCAAGGGCCGGCTGAAGGTCTTCGACCACTGCGCGATCTACGTGCTGATTGCCGGCACCTACACCCCGTTCACCCTGATCGGCCTGCGCGGCCCCTGGGGCTGGGGCCTGTTTACCGCCATCTGGGCGCTGGCCTTGGGCGGCGTGGTGTTCAAGCTGTTCTATACCGGCCGCTTCAAGGCGCTTTCCACCGGCATCTACATCGCGATGGGCTGGCTGGTGATCGTGGCGATCAAGCCCATGTGGGCCTCCATCGACGGCGGGACCCTGGCCTGGCTGTTCGCCGGCGGCCTGTCCTACACGCTGGGCACCTACTTCTACCATCGCGAATCGATCCCCTATTCGCACGCAATCTGGCATCTGTTCGTGATCGGCGG
Source organism: Stenotrophomonas sp. SAU14A_NAIMI4_5 (assembly GCF_003086795.1). Taxonomy (NCBI): domain Bacteria; kingdom Pseudomonadati; phylum Pseudomonadota; class Gammaproteobacteria; order Lysobacterales; family Lysobacteraceae; genus Stenotrophomonas; species Stenotrophomonas sp. SAU14A_NAIMI4_5. The sequence goes on from NZ_CP026003.1 coordinate 3,333,114, forward strand.
CAGCGTCTGCCACTTCGTCGCGGTGACCATGCAGGTCCTGTAACCCTGCCGGCGGGCGCCCATGTGCACACCATGCGCATGAGCGCTTCGCGCCCCGTCCACCCGGATGGGGCAACCATGGCAGCGTGAATGCTGCCCCTGCCCCTGTCCCTGCTGCACCGCGCGCCTCGCGCTGGCGCCTCCGCCGCCCCGGCCCACGTGGCCAGCGCTGGCTGGCCGTGCTGGTGTTCCTGCTGGCCGCACTGCTCATCCTCATCGCGCTGTGGGACTGGAACTGGTTCAAGGGGCCGGTGGAACGCGCGGTGCAGGCCCGCACCGGCCGCGTCCTGCACATCGGCCACCTGAATGTCGACCTCGGCCGCACCAGCACCATCCGCGCCGATGCGATCACCTTCGCCAATGCCTCGTGGTCGAAGCAGGCCACCATGGCCAATGCCGACCGCGTGGAGATCGACGTCCGCGTCTGGCCCCTGCTCCGTGGCAGCATCCAGTTGCCGGAAGTACGCCTGACCCGCCCCGACGTGCTGCTGGAAGCCGCCCCGCGCAAGGGCGAGGCCGGCAACTGGGATTTCCTGCCGGCCAGCGATGGCAAAAGCTCGCTGCAGCTGAAGGGCCTGCGCATCGATGACGGGCGCCTGCAGTACCTGGACGCCTTGGGCCGCACCGACATCCGCGTCGGCGTGCGCAGTGGCGAACCGAAACAGGCCGACGCCGCTCCGCCCCTGCTTGTGAAAGGCCAGGGCCGTTGGCAGGGCAATCCGTTCACCCTCAGCGGCGGCACCGAATCACCGCTGCAGCTGACCGACAGTGAGCACCCGTTCCGCATCCACCTCGATGGCCGTGCCGGCAGTACCCATGCTGTTGCCACCGGCACGCTGACCAACCCGTTCGCGCTGCAGGTGTTCGACCTGCAGTTCGCGCTCAGTGGCCAGGATCTGGCCGACCTCTACCCGCTGCTGGGCATCGCCATCCCGCCCTCGCCGCCCTATGCGCTCGATGGCCGGCTCAAGCGCGACCACAACCTGTGGCGCTACGAAGGGTTCACCGGCAAGGTCGGCGACAGCGACCTGGGCGGCAACCTGCAGTTCGAAGTGGGCCGCGACCGCCCGCGCCTGACCGCCACGCTGGAATCGCGCCGGCTCGATTTCGACGACCTCGCCGGCTTCGTCGGTGCCCCGCCGAAGACCGGCGGCGGCGAGACCGCCAATGCCGAGCAGAAGGCGCAGGCCGCACAGGTCGCCGCCAGCCCGCGCGTGCTGCCCGACACCCCGTACAACCTGGGCAAGCTGCGCGCGATGGATGCCGACGTGCGCTGGAAGGCCCACCGCATCAACGCGCCCTCGCTGCCGCTGGACGACATGGACGCGCACCTGTTGCTGGACGATGGCGTGCTGCGGCTGGACCCGCTGAACTTCGGTGTGGCCGGCGGTGACATCCGCAGCACCATCCGCATGGACGCACGCCAACCGCAGATTTCCACCGCACTGAAAGCCAGCGTGCGCGGCGTGCAGCTGGGCCAGCTGTTCCCCGATGCGAAGCTGGCCGAGCAGGCCAAGGGTGGCATCAGCGGCCAGATCGACCTGACCGGCCGCGGCAACTCCATTGCCGCCATGCTCGGCGGCAGCAGCGGCGATGTCGGCGTGGCGATGGGCCGTGGCCATGTCGGCAACCTGGTGATGGAGCTGGCCGGCCTGGACATCACCGAGTCGCTGAAATTCCTGTTCACCGGTGACCGGCAGATTCCGCTGCGCTGCGCCTTCGCCGATTTCGGCGTGCGCGATGGCCTGATGACCAGCCGTGCGTTGGCGGTGGACACCACCGACACCATCATCATCGGCGAAGGTACGGTGAGCCTGCGCGATGAGCGGATGGACCTGCTGCTGAAGCCGCGTCCGAAGGACAAGAGCATCCTGGTGCTGCGCTCGCCACTGCGCATCGGCGGCACCTTCAAGGATCCGTCGTTCCGACCGGATTTCAAGGCACTCGGCCTGCGCGGCGCGGTGGCGTTGGCGCTGGGAAGCATCGCCCCGCCGGCAGCGCTCCTGGCCACGATTGAACCGGGGCCGGGCAAGGATGCCAACTGCGGTGGGCAGTACGCGAAGTAAAAGCAGTTGTTCGCGGCCCCTTCCGGTTCATGGGGTGAGGCGGAGGGCTATCGCAGGCAGGACACGCGGTAAATACGTCCATGTAGCTCGTAGGCGCCATCCTTGGCGCCTACGGTCCTGCCTGCGATAGCCCTCCGCCTCCTGACAGTTTCCTGCGCGCGCGGAACGAGAGAGGAAATTCAAAAGAAAAAAGCGAAAAGCAGAATCAAAAGCGGTGCCAACCAAGTTGGCAGCTACCAGAAGCGGATGATCGGCGCTGAAACGCACCGCGCTCGCAGGAACGTGTCCAGAGGCGGAGGGCATGGCCGTGCAGGACCGTGAGGCGCATGGATGCGCCGACCGAGCCCCCATGGATGGGTTTACGGCGTGTCCTGCACGGCCATGCCCTCCGCCTCCCCACGCATCAGGAAGGCGCTGCTTCTGCTTCTGCAGTTGTTGTTGCTGTTGGCGGGCCGGCGGGCTGCAAGCCCGCCAGCGAAAAGCTCACCCGGCTACGATGTACTGCTGCAGCTGATCCAACTCCCGCCGCTGCGCGTCGATCACCGCCTTCACCAGATCGCCGATGGAGATCACCCCCAACACCGACCCGCTTTCCACCACCGGCAGGTGGCGGATGCGGTAGTCGGTCACCAGCTGCAGGCAATGTTCCACCTGCTCACCCGGCGACACCGTCACCACCTTCGCCGTCATGATCTCGGACACCGCCGTATCGCGCGAGGAACGATCGTGCAGCACGATCTTGCGCGCGTAATCGCGCTCGGACAGGATGCCGACCAGTCGCGGCCCCTCCATCACCAGCACCGCGCCGATGCCCTTCTGGGCCATCAGCCGGATCGCATCGATCACCGCCGCGCCGGGCGCGACCGCGTGTACTTCAGGGGACTTGCCGTCCAACAGTTGCCGTACCGACGTCATCTGCCTGCCCTCCCAGGGTGGGTTGCAGGGCCGAGTCTGCCACGGAAGGTGCTAGCCACGCGTCAACCAGGTACAGCGGCCGCTGCTTGGACTCCTCGTACATGCGGCCCAGGTACTCGCCGATCAGCCCCAGCGCGATGAGCTGCACGCCGCCCAGGAACAGGATCACCGCCATCATCGTCGGCCAGCCCGCCACCCGGTCGCCATACATCGCCGCCTTGATGATCACCCAGACGCCGAACACGAACGCCGCCGCGGCGGTCACCAGGCCCAGGTAGGTGGCCGCCCGCAGCGGCACGGTCGAGAACCCGGTGATGCCTTCCAGTGCGAAGTTCCACAGGTTCCAGAAGCTGAACTTGCTGTTGCCGGCCAGCCGCGCATGGCGGTGGTAGGGCACGGCCACACGGCGGAAGCCGACCCAGCTGAAAAGGCCTTTCATGAAGCGGTGGCGCTCGCGCATCTCGCGCAGCGCACTCAGCGCCCGCGGCGACAGCAGGCGGAAATCGCCGGTGTCGGCGGGAATCGGCGTGCGCGACAGGCGGCCGATCACGCGGTAGAACATGGCCGCCGTGGCCCGCTTGCTCCAGCTTTCGCCGTCGCGCACCTTGCGCGTGCCGTAGACGTTGTCATAGCCCTCTTTCCAGTGCGCGACGAAGGTCGGCACCAGTTCCGGCGGATCCTGGCCATCGGCATCGAGGATCATCGCAGCGCCTTCGCGCACCTGGTCCAGGCCGGCGGTCAACGCGGCCTCCTTGCCGAAGTTGCGCGACAGCCGCAGGGCCGAGACACGCGGGTCGGGATGGGCGAGGTGTTCGATCACCGCCCAGGTGGCGTCGGTGCTGCCGTCATCGACATACAGGATGTGGCCGTCGACATCGTCCAGCGCGTCGAGCACCGCGCACAGGCGCGGGTGCAGCTGGGGCAGCGCCAGTTCCTCGTTATGGGCGGCGATGACGAAGGTCAGGCGTTGGCGGCTCATGCCTGGATTGTACGTCGCTGGCGGGCTTGCAGCCCGCCGGCCCGCCTGAAGCAACGGCAACGGCGGGAGCAGCGCCTTCCTGATGCGAGCACGAGGCGGAGGGCATGGCCGTGCAGGACACGCGGTAAATACGTCCATGTAGCTCGTAGGCGCCATCCTTGGCGCCTACAGTCCTGCACGGCCATGCCCTCCGCCTCTGGACACATTCCCGCGAGCGCGGTGCGTTTGACTGCCGATCATCCGCTTCTGGTAGATGCCAACCTTGGTTGGCACAGCTTTTGATTCTGCTTTTTGCTTTTTTTTCTTTTGAATTCCCGCTCTCGTTCCGCGCGCGCGGGAAACTGTCCGGAGCCGGAGCAAGGCGGCAGGCAGGACCGTGAGGCGCATGGATGCGCCGACCGAGCCCCCATGGGTGAGGGCGCTTTGCTTGCGAAGCACTGCTTCGCAAGCGCCCGAACGCACAGCCGCCAGCGGCTGGGCCGGACCCCGGAGGGGGGTTTACGGCGTGTCCTGCCTGTCGCCTTGCTCCGGCTCCACGCACGGAAAAACGAGGCGCCGCGAAACGATCAACCGCTACTCCTCCAGATACCCCGCCCCGCCCAGCTGCCGGGCCTGCCGCTGTATCCACGTCGCCCGCCGCTGCACGTACGGCCCCGGCTTGGCCGCGTTGTACCGCCGCGGCGCCGGCAGCACCGCCGCCAACCGGGCGCTTTCACCCGGTGCCAGCCGCGCCGCGTCCTTGCCCCAGAATTTCTGCGCCGCCGCCTGCGCGCCGTACACGCCATCACCGAACTCGGCGATGTTGGCGTACATCTCCAGGATGCGTTCCTTCGGCCAGAACGCCTCGATCAGCACCGTGTACCAGACCTCCAGACCCTTGCGGATCCAGCTGCGGCCCTGCCAGAGGAACAGGTTCTTGGCCACCTGCTGGCTGATCGTGCTGGCCCCGCGCAGGCGCCCGCCCTTGGCGTTGTGGTCACGCGCCTTTTCGATGGCCTGCAGGTCGAACCCGTTGTGCTCCGGGAAGCGCTGGTCCTCGGCCGCCACCAGCGAGATCGGCAGGCTCGGCGCCATCTGGTCCAGGTCGCGCCACTGGTAATGCAGGCGGTAGGACCAGTCGCCCTCGCCCAGTGCCTCGCCGTAGCGCCACAGCATCACCGTGGACAGCGGCGGGTCGATGAAGCGCAGCACCAGTACCTGCAGGCAGCTGAAGCCCACGAACAGTACCGGCAGCCACAGCAGCCGCTTCCAGCGCCAGCGTCGGCGGGCCGGCGTGGTCGCCACGGCCTGCACGGCCTCCACCTTGTCCTGCTCTCCCCCTGCCCCCATTACTGGTGCATCCTTCTCATGCCTGGTTGTCGGCGCATTATCCGGCAACCGCCCCTGTTTACGCGCGATGTGAGCCGATGACCGCCCAAACCGATTCCCTGATCCGCTTCCTGCTGCCCGACGCCGGCGTCCGTGGCGTGCACGTGCAACTGCAGGCCACCTGGCAGGAAATCCTGTCCCATGCCGTGTACCCGGACAACGCCGCCGAACTGCTCGGCGAGGCCTGCGTGGCCTCGGCCCTGTTCACCGGCCACACCAAGGTGGACGGCCGCCTGTCCATCCAGCTGCGCAGCAACACCGGCCTGCGCACCCTGTTCGCCGAGTGCACCGCCGCCGGCACCCTGCGCGGCATCGCCCAGCTGGCCGACGGCGCCGACGCGCCGCGCGACCTGTCCAGCCTGGGCAGCGACGCGCTGCTGGCGATCACCATCGAGAACCCCGGCCTGGACCCGCGCGAACCGCAGCGCTACCAGAGCCTGGTCGGCCTGACCGCGCCGGCGCTGGATGAGGCCTTCGAGGACTACTTCCGCCAGTCCGAACAGCTGCCGACCCGCCTGCTGCTGGCCGCTGACCGCAACGGCGCCGTGGGCCTGCTGCTGCAGAAGCTGCCCGGCGACGAGGGCGACGACGACGGCTGGGCCCGCGCCAGCGCCCTGTTCGACACGCTGGGCAAGGCCGAACTGCTGGCCACCCCGGCCGAGCAGATGCTGCACCGCCTGTTCCATGAGGAAAAGCCGGAACTGATGGGCAGCAAGCCGCTGGCCTTCGGCTGCTCCTGCTCGCACGAGCGGGTGGCCTCGATGCTGGTCTCCCTGGGCGAGGAAGAAGCCCGCGCGGCCGCCGAAGACACCGGCGCGGTGGAAGTCCGCTGCGAATTCTGCGGACGGGAGTATCACTTTCCGTTGACGGAGTTCGGCATACTGTTCCACGGTGCCGAGGGGACTGTACCGGCACCTGAACGACTTCAATGAATGAGCAGGTCTTGTGTTCTGGGGAGGATCAAGGCTTGTTAAGATTTCATAAACACCCTAGGATCGAGTTCCCGCCCCAGCGGGAACTTCCGTTGTCCGTCACTGTCTGAACTGGTCCGATGCGTACTTTCCTGCGTCTACCGCTGGCCCTGCTGATCGCCCTTGGCGCGATCACGGGCGCGCATGCGCAGAGCAAGGACACCCGCACCGTGTTGCCGGTCTGGAACAAGGGCAGCGGCAAGGTCGAGGCCCTGCTGTACCTGGAACCGACCGGCGAACAGGCCGCGGGGGCCCGCTGGCACTTCGGCCGCAACTCGCTGGACGCGGCCTTCGGCCTGTCCTCCGGCGATTCGCTGGGCCTGCTGTGCAGCAACAGCAGCGGCAGCAGCATCAGCGGGTTGGCCAGCCACTGCATGCTGGCCAGCCTGGGCGATGACGATGACGCCATCGGCGCCAACAACCGCCGCCTCACCGGTACCGCCGCACTCAACCGCGGCAACAACCGCCTGGGCATCACCGCCGGTACCAGCCGCGAGACCCTGCCGGCCTGGCTCGCCTCCCCGAACAAGACCCCGGCCCTGCGCGGCGAACAGAACGACCTGACCGTGTTCGCCCAGCGCAACATCGGCCGCGAAGGCTTCGTGTCCATCGCCGGCACCTACGCCAAGGCGCGCCTGGTGCCGATCTCCGATGCATCGCCGGCCCTGGTCGACCGCTGGGACAGCAAGAGCCTGAGCCTGGGTGCCGGCTACGGCAATTTCACCGGCAGCATCATCGGCCGCGTGGTCGACGTTCCCGGCAAGCCGGGCAAGTGGGAAGGCCTGGGCATCGGCCTCACCTGGCGTACCCCGTGGTCGGGCCAGCTGACCGTCGGCGCCGAGAACGTGATCAGCCGCGGCAAGAATCCGTTCTCCCCGCGCAACGAAAGCAACGACGACGGCACCGTGCCGTACGTCCGCTACGAGCAGGATCTGTAAGACCGGCTGCACAGCGCACAGGCGCCTGTTGCATCCCACCGCCAGCTGACCCGAAAGCGCCCCATGGGCGCTTTTTTCATACGTCAAGCGCCGCCGCCCCGGACACGTTGAAACCGATTGCATATCCAGCGAAGCCACCAGATAAGGCAAACAAAGTCCGGAAAAACGCGTGATTACTTTCCTGCAGGTTTCGACACACTTTGAAAAACAGGCGCGCAAGCAATTGTTTCACATGGTTTTTATGGCTCAAATATGGCAAGCACATGGATTGTTAACACAGCTTTAATTCTTTGCTTACGGCAGTTACTATCGGGTCAGCCTTCGTTTTTGGAGCGGCATTTTCCGCACCGCGCGCAGGCACACACCCAGCCAAGATCCCTTGGAGAGAGAGAGCCAATGAACCTGAAGTCCAACAAGCTGCGCGACGGCATCATCGTCGCGCTGGTGGCAGGCGCCGCCATGGCAACCAGCGCCCAGGCGCAGGACGCCACCAACCTCGACCGCATCGAAGTCACCGGTTCGCGTATCCGCTCGGTGGATACCGAAACCCAGCAGCCGGTGCTGGTCATCACCCGCGCCACCATCGAACACTCCGGTGTCACCTCGGTCGGCCAGCTGCTGCAGAACATCAGCGCCAACAACGGCTTCTCGATGAATGCCCAGGTCAACAACGGCGGCGACGGTTCCTCCGGCGTCAACCTGCGTGGCCTCGGTGCGTCGCGCACCCTGGTGCTGGTCAACGGCCGCCGCTGGGTCACCGCCCTGGACTCCACCGTCGACCTGAACACCATTCCGGTGGCCGCGGTCGAGCGCGTGGAAGTGCTGAAGGATGGCGCCTCCTCGATCTACGGCTCCGACGCCATCGGCGGCGTGGTCAACCTGATCACCCGCAAGGACTACGACGGCGCCGAAGCACGCGTCTATGTCGGCCAGATGGGCGAAGGTGACGGCCAGCGCACCTCGTACGACTTCACCATCGGTGCCAACACCGATCGCTCGAACATCCTGTTCAGCGCGTCCTACAGCAAGGACAAGCCGGTCATGGCGCGCGACCGCGCCATCTCGCGCAACCCGACCTTCGGCCTGACCCAGCGCAGCTCGGTCTCGTCCTCGGGCGTGATCTGGCAGACGCTCGATGCCGCCGGCAACCCGATCTGGCGTGACCAGTTCGCCAGCGACGACGATTTCTTCGCCGCGCTGGACGACGTCAGCCAGAGCGTCATCAACAATGGTGGCGACTCGCGCAACCTCGCCGACTACCACCCGTACACCACCGCTGGCGATGGTTACAACTACGCTTCGGACAACTACCTGCTGACCCCGTCGGAGCGCCGCTCGGTGTTCGTGCAGGGTGCCTTCGACATCACCGACTCGGTCACCGCCCGCGCCGAAACGCTGTACAACCAGCGTGAATCGGAGCAGCTGCTGGCCGGCTTCCCGGTGACCGAAGGTTTCTACCTGGCCGGCACCCGTGGCCTGGACAAGGACAGCTACTTCAACCCGTACAAGGGCACCGCCGATGCGCGTGACCTGGATTACGGCCGTCGCTTCGTCGAGCAGCCGCGCGTCTACAACCAGGACGTGAAGACCTTCCACTTCTACGGCGGCTTCGAAGGTGTGTTCAACTTCGGCGACCGTTCGTTCAACTGGGATGCCGGTTACCGCTACAGCCGTACCGACCAGAACGATCGCATGCGCGGCGATCTGAACACGCTCAACCTGAACCAGGCCACCGGTCCGTCCTTCATGGACACCGACGGCGTGATCAAGTGCGGCGCGCCGGGTGCGGTCATCGCAGGCTGCGTGCCGCTCAACCCGCTGAGCAGCCCCGGTTCGATCAACCAGGAGCAGCTGGACTATGTGATGTTCACCGCACATGACCAGTACCAGAACCTGAGCAAGAGCTTCACCGCCAACCTGGCCGGTGACCTGTTCCAGCTGCCGGGCGGCATGGCCGGCTTCGCGCTGGGCTTTGAAAACCGCAAGGAAAGCGGCTACGACGATCCGGACGCCCTGGTCGCTGCGGGCTACACCTCGGGTAACGCCCGCAAGGCCACCTCGGGTTCGTACTCGCTCGACGATGCCTTCCTGGAAGTCGCACTGCCGCTGCTGTCCGACCTGCCGGGTGCACAGCTGCTGGAACTGAGCGCCGCAACGCGCTTCTCGGATTACAGCAACTTCGGCCAGACCACCAACAGCAAGTTCGGCTTCAAGTGGAAGCCGATCAACGACCTGATGGTGCGTGGTAACTGGTCCGAGGGCTTCCGTGCGCCGTCGATCACCAACCTGTACCGCGGCGCCAGCGACAGCTACATCAACTTCGGCGATCCCTGCTCCTCCGACTGGAGCGGCTACAGCGCAGAAGTGCAGGCCCGCTGCGTGGCAGGCGGCGTTTCGCCGACCTACCTGCAGCAGACCAACGCTGGCCTGGGCTACGGCGGTCAGACCATCTTCCCGTTCACCCTAGGCGGCAACGCAAACCTGGGTCCGGAGACGGCGACCAACTACACCCTGGGCTTCGTCTACAGCCCGAGCTTCGTGCAGGGCTTCGACATCTCGCTGGACTGGTACAAGATCTCCATCGAGAACGCGATCAGCACCCCGACCTCGGACTTCATCCTGGACCAGTGCTACGTCGCAGCCAATGGCGACCGCAGCTACTGCTCGGCTGATTACTTCGTCCGTGACGCCGCCGGCCGCATCACCAACATGTTCCTGCTGCCGCGCAACCTGGCAGAACGTGAAGTGGAAGGCTACGACCTGAGCATCCGTTACCGCCTGCCGGATACCCGTTGGGGCAGCTTCTCGTTCAACTGGGACAGCGCCTACGTCTCCACCGACAAGTCGCGTGCCAACAAGGACGAGGCCTGGGAGAACGCCGTTGGCCAGTACTACCAGGACACCCCGGGCTGGCGCCTGAGCTCGAACCTGACCACCGACTGGACCTACGGCGATTTCGGCCTGACCTGGACCATGCGTTACCGTTCCTCGCTGTCGGAAAGCTGCGTGGGCGTGACCGCTGCGCACCTGGCCGCCGGCCTGTGCTCGGACCCGGACAAGCTGGGTGAGGGTGGCGTGCGCGATCCGCGTAACCACATCGAATCGGTCGTCTACCACGACGCCGAAGCCCGCTACAACCTGCCGTGGAACGCTACGGTGGCCATCGGTGCGCAGAACCTGTTCCAGAAGGATCCGCCGCTGGCCGGCCGCGCCTTCGCCAACACGTACGACTACTCGTACGACACCCCGGGTGGCTTCTACTACATGCGTTACACCCAGCGCTTCTGATAGAAGACTGGGCCTAGCATGACCCGAGCAATGGCCCCGGCAACGGGGCCATTGCCTTTTCTGATCTTCCAACCCGGAGTCCTGCCATGTCCGATGTTGCCGTGCTGACCGAACGCGCCCTGGCCCATGCCCGCAACGGCGACACCACGGCGGCCGAACAGAGCTTCCGTGAGCTGCTGCAGCACGCGCCGGAAGATGTGCAGGCGTTGAATTTCATTGCCCGCTGCCACAGCACCCGCGGCGAGCACGCGGCTGCGGAGCGGCTGCTGCAGCGCGCGCTGGCAGCAGCGCCCGATGATGCCGGCACGCTTAAAAATCTGGCGGTGAGCCTGGTCGAACAAGGCCAATGGCAGGCTGCCTTGGCCCATCTGCAACCGCTGCTGGCGCAGGACCCGGGCTTCTTCGTTGCCCGCCTGTACCTGGCGCTGAGCCTGCAGCAGAGCGGTGCACACGCCGCTGCCCTTACCCACTTCTACCAGGCGGTCAGCCAGGCGCAGCGACAGGGCCACTGGACCAGCGCGCAGACCACCCCGCCCGGCCTGCGCCGCCTGGTCGAACATGCCATGCGCAGCCTGCGTGACGGCCGCCGCCATACCCTGCAGCAGGTGCTGGCACCGCTGCAGCAGCGCCATGGACGCAGCGCGCTGCAACGCATCGAACAGGCCGTTGCCGGCTATCTGGGCGAACTGCGCCTGGCCACCGCCGGTCCCGGGCAGCGGCCCACCTTCCTGTACATCCCCGGCCTGCCTTCGCCGCGCTATTTCGACCCTGCGCTGTTCCCGTGGTACGAGACGCTGCAGGACGCCACCCCGCTGCTGCGCGGGGAACTGCTTTCAGTGCTGGAAGAACGCCAGTTGCTGGCCCCCTTCCTTGGCGAGCCCAGTGCCGGGCGCGGTGGCAGCTATCTCGGCGGCGATGGCGAGCAGCCGCGCTGGGATGGTTTCTTCTTCCATCGCCACGGCAAGGTCTTCAGCGAAAACGCACAGCGCTGCCCGCACACCGCGGCCGCACTGGAGCAGGTGCCGCTGGTACGCATCGAAGGCCATGCACCGGAAACCCTGTACTCGGTGCTTGGCCCCGGCTCGCACATCCTGCCGCATACCGGGGTCACCAACAGCCGCATCGTCACCCACCTGCCGCTGATCGTGCCGGAGCACTGCGCCCTGCGCGTGGCCGGTGAAGAACACGCCTGGCAGGAAGGGCGCTGCGTGAGCTTTGACGACACCTGGGAACACGAAGCCTGGAACCGCAGCCAATCAACCCGCGTCGTGCTGCTGTTCGACGTGTGGAACCCCGGCCTGGATGAGGCCGAGCGCGATGCCATCGATGCGCTGGTGCGCGGCATCGCCGAGTTGAACGGCGAAGACATCCTGGCCGGCTGAATCCAGGGGCGGCTCCACTCGTGGAGCCGACCCGATTGCCGGCTCACCGCGCGCGAAGCGCGGTTGCGGTTACCCGTTCGGGATCAGCGTCTCGATCAGGTGCTCGACGTAGGCTTCGAAATCCTCGCGTGCCTGCTTCGGCTGCTGCAGCTGCAGCGACAGCTGCAGGAAGCCGACATAGGCCGCGTAGGCCAGCCGGGCGCGATGGCGTGCATCGGTCGAACTGAGCCCGGCCTGGCGGAACGAGGCCACCAGGTAATCCAGGCGCCGCTGCGAGACACGGTCGATCACCGGCCGCACCATCGGGTGGTCCAGCGCCTTCAGCAGCTCGCTGTAGATGATGTGCGGCTGCACTTCGTGCGCCACCATCTGGAACAGCTGGCGCAGGCGCGCGCGCGGATCGGGCACGTCTTCGAGGCTGCCGAAGACCTGCTCCTGTTCGAACAGCTCCCAGCGTTCAAGCGCGGCCTGCAGCAGTGCATCGCGCGAGGGGAAGTGCCAGTAGAAGCTGCCCTTGGTCACGCCCAGGCGGCGCGCCAGCGGCTCCACCGCGACGGCGCCCACACCTTGTTCAGCGATCAGATCGAGGGCCGCCTGTGCCCAGTCTTCGGCACTGAGGCGGCTGTTGCGGCCGGCACGCGGTTCGCCGGCAGAAGCGTCAGGTTGATTCATGGGGGTGATTTAACCATACGGCGGGGTTCGTTGCAGTACGCCGTTGCGGCCGAAACCGTCGCGGGGCGGGCGATGGCGCCTTCCGCAGCGCACCATACTGCATGGTATTGACTTCCGTCACCAGCCATCCATACTAGCGAGTATGGTTACGTCCCCTACTCCCGCCGCGTTCCACGACCTGCGTCTGGAGGCGGCCCATGGCGCCCATCTGGCGGCCACGGCCAGCGACCACGGTCGCCGCGGCCGCGTGCTGTTCGCCCATGGCTTCGGCCAGACCCGGCATGCGTGGAATGCCACCGCACGGGCGCTGTCTGCCGCCGGCCTGCAGACGCTGGCCTACGATGCGCGCGGCCACGGCGATTCGGACTGGAACGCCGCCGACCTGCCCTACCACGGCGAACAGTTCGCCGATGACCTGATCGTGCTGGCCGGCGAGCAGCCACGCCCGCCGGTGCTGGTTGCCGCCTCGATGGGCGGGCTGTTCGGCCTGCTTGCCGAATCGCGCTGGCCGGGCCTGTTCTCGGCGATGGTGCTGGTCGACATCACCCCGCGCTGGGACACCGCCGGCGTCGAGCGCATCCTCTCCTTCATGACCGCCCATCCCGATGGCTTCGCCTCGCTGGCCCAGGCCGCGGACGTGATCTCCGCCTACCTGCCGCACCGCCCGCGCAAATCCGAGCAGTCGCTGCGTGCGCTGCTGCGCGAGGATGGCCATGGCCGCTGGCGCTGGCACTGGGATCCGCGCCTGGTGGCCGAACTGGCCCGCGACAGCGAACAGCACCAGGATGCACTGGCCGAGGCCGCGCGCCAGGTGAAGTGCCCGCTGCTGCTGGTCAGTGGCGGCCGCAGCGACCTGGTCACGCCGCAGACCGTCGCCGAATTCCTGGCATTGGCACCGCACGCGCGCCACGTACAGTTGCCGCAGGCCACGCACATGGTCGCCGGTGATGACAACGACGCCTTTACCGCTACTGTGTTGGACTATCTGGACGTGTTGCCCGCAGCGGATGCTGCAGCTTCGTCCGCCACAAACGAGCACGTCACCGGAGCACGCTCATGAGCATCGTTCTTCCCTTCCTCGCCCTGCTGCTGGCAGGCGCGTTCGTCGCCTACCACCGCATGCGCCTGCTGACCTGGACGCTGATCAGCCTGGCCCTGCTGGTCGTCTGCTGGTTCGTGCCGTACGTCAACCAGACCGCCACGATCGTTGCTGCCGCCGTGCTGGCGGTGATCGCCGTGCCGCTGCTGCTGCCGTTCATCCGCAAGCCGCTGCTGACCGGCCCGATGATGAAGGTGTTCCGCAAGGTGCTGCCGCCGCTCTCGCAGACCGAACGCATCGCGCTGGAAACCGGCTCGGTCGGTTTCGAAGGCGAGCTGTTCACCGGCGACCCGGACTGGAACATCCTGCTGAACTACCCCAAGCCGCAGCTGACCGCTGAAGAACAGGCCTTCCTCGATGGCCCGGTCGAAGAGCTGTGCACGATGGTCAACGACTGGGAAATCACCCACGTCCATGCCGACCTGCCGCCGGAGCTGTGGGCCTTCATCAAGAAGAACAAGTTCTTCGGCATGATCATCCCGAAGGAATACGGCGGCCTCGGCTTCTCTGCGCTGGCCCACCACAAGGTCATCCAGAAGCTGGCCTCGGTGTCCTCGGTGGTCAGCTCCACCGTCGGCGTACCGAACTCGCTGGGCCCGGGTGAGCTGCTGGTGCATTACGGCACCCAGGAACAGAAGGACCAGTACCTGCCGCGCTTGGCCGATGGCCGCGAAGTGCCCTGCTTCGGCCTGACCGGTCCGTTCGCCGGTTCCGACGCCACCTCGATTCCCGATTACGGCGTCGTCTGCAAGGGCGAGTGGAACGGCGAGCAGGTGCTCGGCGTCAAGCTGACCTTCGACAAGCGCTACATCACCCTGGCCCCGGTCGCCTCGCTGATCGGTCTGGCCTTCCGCATGTACGACCCGGATGGCCTGATCGGTGAGACCCGCGACATCGGCATCACCCTGGGCCTGCTGCCGCGCGATACCGCCGGCGTGGAGATCGGCCGTCGCCACTTCCCGCTGAACTCGACCTTCCAGAACGGTCCGATCAAGGGCAAGGATGTGTTCATCCCGCTGACCCAGCTGATCGGTGGCGCTGCGATGGCCGGCAAGGGCTGGAACATGCTCAACGAGTGCCTGGCCGTGGGCCGCTCGATCACCCTGCCCTCCACCGCCAGTGGCGGTGCCAAGGCCGGCGCAGCAGTCACCGGTGCCTACGCACGCATCCGCAAGCAGTTCGGCCTGTCGGTCGGCCGCTTCGAGGGCGTGGAAGAAGCGCTGGCCCGCATCGGCGGCAAGGCCTACAAGATCAGCGCGCTGTCGCAGGCCACCGCCGCTGCGGTCGACCGTGGCGACGTGCCGTCGGTGCCGTCGGCCATCGCCAAGTACCACTGCACCAGCATGAGCCGTGAAGTGATCTCGGACATGATGGACGTCATCGGCGGCAAGGGCATCATCCTCGGGCCGCGCAACTTCGCCGGCCGCAGCTGGCAGGCCGCGCCGATCGCGATCACCGTGGAAGGCGCCAACATCATGACCCGCAGCCTGCTGATCTTCGGCCAGGGTGCGATCCTCTGCCACCCGTGGGTGCTGAAGGAAATGAAGGCCGCGCAGGATCCCGACACCCGTGCCGGCCTGCAGGACTTCGACCGCAGCCTGTTCGGCCACATCCGCTTCGGCATCTCCAATGCCGTGCGTTCGTTCTGGTTCGGCCTGACCGGTGCACGCTTCGGTGCCGCCCCGGGCGACGCCTACACCCGCCGCTACTTCCGCAAGCTCGACCGCTACTCGGCCAACCTGGCGCTGATGGCCGACATCTCGATGATGACCCTCGGCGGCAAGCTGAAGTTCAAGGAATCGCTGTCCGGCCGCCTGGGCGACGTGCTGAGCCATGTCTACATGACCAGCGCCATGCTCAAGCGCTACCACGACGAAGGCGCGCCGCAGGCCGACCAGCCGCTGCTGGCGTGGGCCTTCCATGACAGCGTGCACAAGATCGAAGAGTCGCTGTCGGCGGCCCTGCGCAACTTCCCGATCCGTCCGATCGGCTGGCTGATGTGGGCGCTGATCTTCCCGCTGGGCCGTCGTGCCGAAGCCCCGGGCGACCGCCTGAGCCGCCGCGTCGCTGCCCTGCTGATGGCGCCGAACGAAGCCCGCGACCGCCTGGCCAGTGGCGTGTTCCTGACCCCGTGCGAGAACAACCCGGGTGGCCGCATCAACAGCTACCTGAGCAAGGCGATCATGGCCGAGCCGGTGGAGCGCAAGTTCCTGAAGGCGCTGAAGAGCAAGGGCATCGAGGCGCTGGACTTCAAGGCGCAGCTGGACGAGGCCGTGGCCGAAGGCGTGATCACCCAGGACGAGCGCAGCCTGCTGGAAGAACTGCGCACGCTGACGCTGGACACCATCACCGTGGACGACTTCGACACCCACGAGCTGCGCGCGGCCAGCTACTACGACCGCCAGCACAAGGACCCGCATTCGCAGGCAGCGTGATCGCCTGCGTCAAGCGCACACGGAAACGGCGGGCCTCGGCCCGCCGTTTTTGTTTGCATGGTGCGGAGCCACGCATGGCGTGGCACTACTACCGCAGTAGAGCCACCCCATGGGTGGATGCGCGCAGCGCCAACGGGCAATCACGCCGGCACGAACCACCACGCCACCGCCGCCAGCACGGCCGGCACCGCCTGGATGAAGAAGATCCGCTTGTTGACGCTCCACGCGCCGTAGCAGCCGGCCACGATCACGCAGCCCAGCGAGAAGTTCACCAGCATCGGCAGGTGGTCGAACAGGCCCCAGAACAGGCCCGCAGCGAGGAAGCCGTTGTACAGGCCCTGGTTGGCCGCCAGCACGCGGGTGATCTCGGCCTTCTCCGGCGTGTTGCGGAACGTCTTCAGGCCCAGCGGGCGGGTCCACAGGAACATCTCCAGCACCAGGAAGTAGACGTGCAGCAGTGCGACCAGCAGGGTCAGGGCGAGTGCGATCCAGTACATGCAGGGTTCCTTGGGTAGGTTGATGGGGTGATGGGGTCAGAGCCCTCTCCATGGGAGAGGGATCCGACCCCGCGCGGCTCAGCGGTCGCGCGGCAGCTTCTTCTCTTCGCGCAGCACGCCGAACGCGGCCAGCGTCATGCACGCGGCCACCAGCATGCCGCCGGCGAACACCACATGCGAGCCGAACAGCGACAGCCCCTTGTGCACCCAGGTGAAGCTCAGGTCGGCGCCGCGGTAGACCACGGTGTCGATGGCCGCGCCGGCCTTGTAGCGCCACTGGCGGTCCACGCGGGTGTAGATGGTCTCGCGGGCCGGCTTGAACAGCGAGAACTCGCTGGCCCGGGTCAGCACCTGCACCACCGCCACCATCATCGGCAGCGGCGAGGCGGCCAGCACCGAGAAGCCGAGCAGGATGGCGAAGGCCGGTATCAGCAGCGCCGGCGCGATGCCGTGGCGCGACAGCAGCCAGCGGGTCAGGCTGAGCTGCAGCAGCAGGGTCAGCGCGTTCACCGCCAGGTCGATGCGCGAGAAGAACGCGGTGCTGGCCGCCGGATCGCTGAAGGCCGCCCGCACGATGCTGGCCTGCTGGTTGTACAGCATCGTGCCCACGCCCACGCCGAACACCACCAGGATCGCCAGCCAGCGCAGCAGCGGCTCGCGCACGATCAGCTTGAGGCCGTCGAGCACGCTGCCGCCCATCGGCTTCTCGCCGGACACCAGCTGCTGCTCGCGCTCGCGCAGCACCGCCCAGTGCCGCAGCCGCCAGATGCAGAACAGGCAGACCACCAGGAAGCCGGCCGAGACCAGCATCAGGTTGGCGATGCCCACGCGCTGCACCAGCGCGCTGGTGAGGACCGGGCCGAGGAAGGCACCGACCGTGCCGGCCGCGCCGATGTAGCCGTAGTACGCGCGTGCCTGCACGTTGCTGAAGACATCGGCCATGAAGCTCCAGAACACAGCCACCGCGAACAGGTTGAAGACCATCACCCAGAGGAAGAAGGCCATGCCCCGCCCCGGCACGCCGCTGTCGAACAGCACGTAGAACACCAGCAGGGTGGCGATGAAGAAGCCATACACCACCGGCAGGAACACCCGCCGCGGGAAGCGGCTGACCAGCCAGCCATAGACCGGCTGCAGCACCAGCATGATCACGAACACGCAGGTGAACAGGAACTGCAGGACGAAGTCCTTCAGGGCGATGCCGTGGCTGGCGAACCAGCCGATCAGCAGCGGCGGGAACACCGTCTCCAGATCGGACGAGGCGGCCATCGCCTCGCGCACCGGGCGCAGCACGTAGTAGCCGCTGAGCAGGCAGAAGAAATACAGGAACGACCACCACAGCGCCGGCGATTCGCGCAACGCCGCCACAAGCCCACGCAGCGGCCCCTTGCCAGTGGCCGCGCTCACGCGGTGGCCCCGGCCGGGACGCGGCAGTTGGATGGCGGCATGGCAAGCTCCGGGGGCAGTGAAGCGCGTACGTTAGACAATGCACTGCAACATCGCCAGCAGACCGTGCGCGATGCCGCCAGGCGGGCTCATGTGGAGGGCGTCTGCGGGCCCGTCCAGACCCCCTCGCCGGGCGTCAAAAATCCAACTTTTTCAATCAGATGCGCATTCATCTTCGCTTTGTTTGTGCACAGGCGAAAAGCGGCGCTAGAATCACAGACAGCAGTCGCGCACGGGTCCAACCGATGAAAATGAACAACCTGCGTCGCCCGGTCCGGGCGGCGACCACCGGTTTGCTGGGCATGTTGATGCCCGTGGCCTTGTCCACCACCGCGCAGACACCGCCGGCCCTGCCGCCGATGCCGACCAACATCGAAACCGCCGCGGGTCCGGGCATCGCCCACACCCAGCCGGCGGCCTACCGCACCGGCCTGGTGCCGCAGGTGCAGCTGCCTGCCGCCGGCTTCAACGTCGCCCATATCGAATCGATGGCGCAGCAGCTCACCTATGGCGAGCGCGTGCCGGGCATGGCCGTGGCCATCGTGCAGGGCGGCCGCGTGCTCAGCGCGCGTGGCTACGGCGTCACCGACGTCAACAATCCGCTGCCGGTCGACGCGCACACCGTGTTCCGCCTGGCGTCGCTGTCCAAGGCCTTTGCCGGCACCATGGCCGGCCTGCTGGTCAACGACGGCACGCTGCGCTGGGACAGCAAGGTGACCGACTACGTGCCGGGCTTCCGCCTCAACTCGCCCGAAGCCACCGACCGCCTGACCGTGGCCGATGTGCTCAGCCACCGCGTCGGCCTGCCCTACAACGCCTACGACCGCGACATCGAAGGCAATGCCGAGTACTACTCGCTGACCCAGAAGCTGGCCAACACCAGCCTCAAGTGCCTGCCGGGCGACTGCTACGCCTACCAGAACGTGGCCTTCAGCCTGATCGGCGACGTGGTCTATGCCGCCTCGGGCAGCTTCTACGAACAATCGGTCGAGCGCCGCATCTTCAAGCCGCTGGGCATGAACGATGCCAGCCTCGGCCTGGCCGGCATCCAGGCCAGCTCGCGCTGGGCGCGTCCGCACGTGCGCAGCCGCAACGGCTGGGTGTCGCTGACGCCGAAGCCGACCTACTACCGCGTTGCTCCGGCCGCCGGCGTCAACGCCAGTGCCAGCGACATGGCGCAGTGGCTGCTGGCCCACACCGGGCATCGCCCCGACGTGCTGCCTGCACCGCTGCTGGCCACCCTGCATTCGAGCCTGATCAACACCCCGGGCGAGATGCGCTCGGGCTGGCGCCGTGAGCGCCTGCACTCGGCCGGCTACGCGCTGGGCTGGCGCACGTTCGATTACGCCGGCCACGACGTGGTCTTCCATGCCGGTGCGGTGCAGGGTTACCGCGGCCTGGTCGCACTGGTGCCCGAACGTGACCTCGGCATCGCCATCCTCTGGAACGGCGAAAGCGGCCTGCCCAGCGGCCTGCTGCCGACCGTGCTCGATTCGGCGCTGGGCCTGCCGGCGCAGCGCTGGCTGGACGTGGACACCGATTTCGGCAGCGACAGCCTGATGGCCGAAGGCGCGACCCCGGCGCAGCAGGACAAGCGCAAGGGCAAGGGCGCCTCGGGCAACCGCGCGGTGGCCTCGCCGCGCTGAGCGCGGCAGCCTGCCGGTGATCGGTAGAGTCGACTGTCAGTCGACTCCGCGGGGCCGGATCGAAAAGCAGTCGACTGGCAGTCGACTCTACCCACGGCGGTGAAGCAGACGCAGGCTCAGTGCGCGAAGTAGTGCATGCCGCCATCCACCGGGATCACCGCGCCGGTGATATAGCCGGCCAGCGGCGACGCCAGGAACGCCACCAGCGGTGCGACCTCCTCCGGTTCGCCGAAGCGCCCGATCGGAATGTTGCGCTCGATGAACGCGCGTCGGCTTTCCTCGGTGGGATGCAGCCGGCCGAGGATCTGCGCGCTGTTGATCCGGCCCGGCGCGATCGTGTTGACCGTCACGCCCTGCGCCGCCACCTCCGATGACAGGCCCTTGCTCCACAGGTGCAGCGCGGCCTTCGCCGCCGTGGCGGCATTCACCGCACGCGGCTCCATCGAACCGCTGAAGTTGATCACCCGCCCCCAGCCCTGCGCCTGCATGCCGGGCAACCAGCGCCTGGGTCAGCCGTCGCGACGCGGAGAAGTTCAGCGCCATCGCTTCGTCCCATACGTCATCAGCAGCGTCGACAGAGGTCGGCCGCGAGCCACCCGCGGCATTGACCAGGATGTCCACGCGCTGCAGCGCGTCCTGCGCCCCGGCGGCGATACGCGCCAGCTGCGCGGCGTCGGTGAGGTCACCCGGCAGGATCAGCGGCGCGGCTGCACCGCTGGCTGCGATCTCCGCTGCCAGCGACTGCAGCGGCTCCAGCCGTCGCGCGTTGATCGCAATGCGTACGCCGAGCGCCGCCAGCTGCCGCGCAACCGCCGCGCCGATGCCGCTGCCCGCGCCGGTCACCAGTGCGGTACGTCCTTCAAGACTCAGATCCATGGTGTTCTCCGTCATGCGTGGCCGGTACATCCGGCCCGTGCAGCGCATGCTCTTTGATCACCCCTGATTGATAAACTCCGCGCAGGTTTCAGCATTCAGAACCCGGAGTGTCAGATGAACCTGCTGGAGAGCATGCAGGTCTACGTGCTGATCGTGGACAAGGGCAGCCTCAGCGCTGCGGCCGCGGCGATGGACATCTCGGCGACGATGGCCGGCAAGCACCTGCGTGCACTGGAAGCGCGCCTGGGCATGCAGCTGCTGAGCCGCACCACGCGCCGCCAGCACCTGACGCCGTTCGGCGAGGACTACTACGCCCGCTGCAAGGACATCCTGCGGCTGGTGGAAGAGACCGATGCGCAGGCCGCCCACCAGCAGATGGCGCCGGCCGGCACGCTGCGCATCAGCGCACCGGTGATCTTCGGCACGCATGCGCTGGTGCCTGCCCTGGCCGAGTACATGCAGCGCCATCCGCAGGTGCGGGTGGAGGCGAGCCTGAGCGACCGCGTGGTCGACCTGGCCGAGGAAGGTTTCGAAGCCGCGCTGCGCATCGGCACCCTGGCCGACAGCGATGCGCTGGTGGCACGCCCACTGACGCCCTACCGGTTGATGATGTGTGCCGCGCCGTCCTACCTCGCCCGCCACGGCACGCCGCGCACGCTCGCCGAACTGGCGTCGCACCAGTGCCTCTCGTTCGAACCCCGCGCGCTGGCGCAGTGGCTGCAGGACGAGGCTGGCGATCTCGAGCGTATCGCCGCTGCGCGCCTGCAGATCAACAATGGCGAAGCGCTGCGTGCGGCGGCGCTGCATGGGCTGGGCATCGTGCTGCAGTCGACCCTGCTGCTGGCCGCGGACGTGGCCGCCGGGCGGCTGGTGCAGCTGTTCCCGCAGCACGGCCAGGCCGGTCGGCCGATGCACGTGGTGTACGCGCACGATCGCTACCGCTCCACCCGCCTGCGCAGCTTCCTGGATTTCCTGGTGGAGCGGTTCCCACCAACACCGCACGGGTAGAGTCGAGCTTGCTCGACTGCCGGAAAATCAGTCGAGCAAGCTCGACTCTACAGGGGCGGTGAAGCAGTCGAGCATGGCTCGACTCTACAGTCCGGTCCGCGGTCGCCCATAAAAAAACCCCCTCCCCGCTGGGCAGCCAGGGAAGGGGGTTTCAGGGTACGGCTATCGGGAAGTACTTAGATCAGCGGCGCCGGGGTTGCCGGCAGAGCGACCGGAGCGGCCTTCTTCTTGCGGGCGGCCGGCTTGCGCTTGGCAACCTTCTTGGCAGCCTTCTTCGGGGCAGCCTTCTTGGTGGCCTTCTTCGCAGTGGCCTTCTTCGCAGTCGCCTTCTTGGCAGTCTTCTTAACTGCCTTCTTGGCGACCTTCTTCGCGGTCTTCTTTGCCGGCTTCTTGGCTACCTTCTTCGCCGCCTTCTTCACTGCCTTCTTCGCAGTGGTCTTCTTGGCGACCTTCTTGGCTACCTTCTTGACGGCCTTCTTCGCGGTCTTCTTTGCCGGCTTCTTGGCTACCTTCTTCGCCGCCTTCTTCACGGCCTTCTTCGCAGTGGTCTTCTTGGCGACCTTCTTCACGGCCTTCTTGGCGGTCGCCTTCTTCGCGACCTTCTTCACTGCCTTCTTGGCAGCGGCCTTCTTAGCGACCTTCTTCACCGCTTTCTTGGCGGCGGGCTTTTTCTTCGCAGCTTTCTTGGTTGCCATGGGATGGCTCCTCGTCAGTGATAGGGAGTTGAAACGCCCAGGTGGATCAAACCCGCGGTTGCTGCGTGCGGGGACCGCCGGCGCGTCAGGCGCGCCGTTACGGATGCGGCAATGCCCGCCTCGATCGGCGGAGCGGGCATCGGAACGGAAGATGCCTTGCATTTCTCCGGGGGAAGCGGGGCCATGTCCACCGTCGGCAGGAACGCGGTGGTCTTGAGGGGGCTGCTTCGCATCGGACGATTGATTCGGCGCACTCGGTTTGGCAGGCAAGGTCTGCTGAGGCGAAACCTAATCACGGTTTTTTTTACTGTCAACAACCCCCGCGAAAAAATTTCACATCCGCGTCCATCCGAACGCCGCCGGCACCGCCACCACGCGGCACCTTCCCGGCCCTGCATCGCGCACCGCCAACGTCACGCGCAGCAACACGTGATCGCACCTGCTGAATAAAAAACGCTTGAAATAAGCACTCTGCGTTGATAGGTGACAACAGATGCCAGGCCATGCACCACGTCGTCCGGCACACGCCAACGCGCGCGCCCGCCGCACCACAACGGGTCTGCAACGGGGGGTAAAAGTTTTCACATCCGAACACGCAAACGCGGGACGGAAACGCGGATTTGCGCAAAACTGCGCACGCCTGATCGCGCCGTTCGATGCCGCCTGATGCCACGCCGAAGGTGTGCCGCGAACCCGATGGCATGAGTCGACGACGGAGGCTGGAACGAAAACGGCCACCCGAAGGTGGCCGTTCTGGAAGCAGGAAGCGAGGACTCAGTGGTCTTCGTTTTCCAGGGCTTCGGCGTACGCGTCCGGATCCAGCAGCTCGTTGAGCTCGTCGGCGTTGGTCAGCTCGACCACGTACATCCAGCCTTCGCCGTAGGCATCTTCGTTGATGGTTTCCGGCTTGTCCGACAGCGCCGAGTTGACCTCGACGATCGTGCCGCTGACCGGGCTGTAGACGTCCGAGGCGGCCTTGACCGACTCGACGACGGCGATCTGCTCGCCCGCCTTGGCCTCGGCGCCGACTTCGGGCAGCTCGACGTAGACCAGGTCACCCAGCAGGCCCTGGGCATGGTCGGAAATACCGACGGTGACGCGGCCATTGCCTTCGACGCGGGCCCACTCGTGGGACTTGAGGAACTTGAGGTCGCCGGGGATCTCGCTCATGGGAACTGCTCCAGGTTTTGCAGGGGGTGGAAAAAACGGGGCTAGTGTAACCAACCGACCGCCACTGCTGTCAGTGACGGCCGGCACGTTCGGATCAGGCGTCGGCGAGCACGCCGGGCTGGGCCTGGCCTTCGCGGACGAACGGGAACTTGACCACGCGCACCGGCACCTGCCGGCCGCGGATATCGACGGTGACCTGGCCGAGTTCGCCCGCCGGCACGCGGGCGAATGCGATGCCCTTGGCCAGGCTCGGCGAGAAGGTGCCGGACAGGATTTCGCCCTGGCCGCCGGCGGTGGTCACCGCCTGGCCATGGCGCAGCACGCCCTTCTCGTCCATCACCAGGCCGATCATCTGGCGCGCGTTGCCGGCGGCCTTCTGCGCCTCCAGCACGTCGCGGCCGATGAAGTCGCGGCCTTCGTCCAGCGACACGGTCCAGGCCAGCGCCGCTTCGTACGGGCTGATCGCTTCGTCCATGTCCTGGCCATACAGGTTCATGCCGGCTTCCAGGCGCAGGGTGTCGCGCGCGCCGAGGCCGGCCGGCTTCACGCCTGCCGCCAGCAGGCGGTTCCAGAAGGCGACCACGGCGTCCTGCGGCAGCAGGATCTCGAAGCCGTCTTCGCCGGTGTAGCCGGTGCGGGCGACGAACAGTTCAACACCGTCGTCCGCCTTGACCTGCAGGGCAGCGAAGCGGCCGAGCTTGGCCAGCGCGTCGCGGTCGCTGCCGCCGACCAGGCCGACGACGCTGTCGCGCGCCTGCGGGCCCTGCACGGCGAGGATGGCCAGGTCCGGGCGCTGCTCGACGCTGACGCCGAACGGTGCCGCCTGTTCGCGCAGCCAGGCCAGGTCCTTCTCGCGGGTGGAGGCGTTGACGACCATGCGGAAGAAGTCATCGGCCAGGTAGTAGACGATCAGGTCGTCGATGACGCCGCCGGCCGGATTCAGCATGCACGAGTACAGCGCCTTGCCCGGCACCTTCAGCTTGTCGATGGAGTTGGCCAGCAGGCGGCGCAGGAACGGCTTGACCTGCTCGCCGCGCAGGTCGACCACGGTCATGTGGCTGACGTCGAAGACGCCGGCTTCGCGGCGCACCAGGTGGTGTTCGTCCAGCTGCGAGCCGTAGTGGATGGGCATGTCCCAACCCCCGAAATCGACCATCTTGGCGCCGAGGGCGCGGTGGGTATCGTTGAGCAGCGTCTTCTGGGTCATGACCGGTCCGGCAGCAGGATAAACAAGAGCGTCCATTATCCCAGATCGGTCGGCGGCAGGCGTGCCGCAGCGCAGCGGGGGTTGTTGGGTTGTAGCCGGCCTGCGGCCGGCAGCGCTTTCTACAAGCCAGAGCGCAGAGCCAGAGCACTCAGGCTCTGGGTTGTTTCGGGTTGGGCGGGGCGGTGTGGGCTGGCAGGACACGCCGTAAACCCGTCCATGGGGGCTCGATGGCGCCATCCATGGCGCCAACGGTCCTGCCACCCCACACCGCCCCGCCCCTGCCAGGTTCCGTGGTGACGGATGGCAAGTGCCAGAGCAGAGCAAGAGCAAGAGCAAGAGCAGATGTGGATGTCGATACATATATAGAGAGGGGTCGGAGCCCTTTCCTGCGGAAAGGGATCCGACCCCGGGCGAGCGCTTTTGCTTCTGCTCTTTATTTCTTTTCCGTGGGCTGGACGCGCACGGAAACTGTCGAGGGTCGGGCGGGTGGGCTGTGCAGGGGCGTGAGCCGCATGGATGCGGCGACCGAGCTTACATGGACGTACTTGCAGCGCTCCCTGCACAGCCCACCCGCCCGACCCAAACACATGAACCGCCTTCGGCGACCACCCCACGAGGGGCTGCGCCGTTGGCTGGAAACCCTCAGATGCGCGTGGTGGCCAGGAAGCGCTCGCGGTCCTGCTGGGTGCGCCGGCGGATTTCTTCCAGCGCCTGGCTTTCGGTCGCTTCCAGCATTGCCTCGAACAGGCGCTGGAAGTGGTAGCGCATGGCATTGCGCGCGGCCACCGGGTCGCGGCTGCGCAGCGCCTCGAAGATCGCCATGTGCTCGTCGGCACGGCTGGCACCGTCGTCATGGCAGACCCGCGCGTAGACCTCGGCCACCCGCGGCAGATCGCTGCGCATGCGCCAGATCTGCTGGATGAAGTACTCCACCACCGGGTTGCCGGACAGGCGGGCGATGGTCAGGTGGAAGCGGCGGTCGAAGTCACCGGCTTCCTCATCGGTCAGGTCGCGGCGGCACAGCGCCTGGGCCAGCACCTGCAGTTCGGCGATGCCGGCCTCGTCGATGTTGCTGGCGGCGAGCGCCGCGGCCTCGGCCTCGAACACCGCACGGGCGGCGGTGAGGTCGAAGGCGCTGACATCGGGCAGGCCACCGGAGGCCTGCGTCGGGCGTGGCTTGACGTACACGCCCGAGCCGATGCGGATGGCGATCCAGCCCTGGGCTTCCAGGGCGATCTCGGCTTCACGCACGGTCACCCGGCTGACGCCGAATCGTTCGGCCAGCTCACGCTCGCCCGGCAGGCGCGAGCCCGGCGGAAATTCGCCGTCCTCGATCAGCTTGCGGAGCTTGGCGGCGATGGTCTGGTAGAGGCGGTTGGCGGACATGCGGCTGACCCTTGGCGGTTCCCTCCGGGCCCGTCCCGGGCCACCGTGCGCGGTGCGGGTCCGGATGGAGCGACGGCGCGACCACTGGCCGCGCCGCCCTGTTCAGAACTTGTATCGTACACCGAAATACGCACGCCGCCCGTAGGTCACCACTTCACGGAAATTGCCGTAAAGCGGCTGGTACGCCACGCGCGGTTCGTTGGTCAGGTTCATCAGCTCCAGCGACAGCGACAGCTGCTTGTTGACCTTGTAGCGCATGCGCAGGTCGACGCTGGTGTTGTCGTCGTAGTAGCGGTTCTGCTGCGCGGTGTTGCCGGTGAAGTCCTGGTAGTAGTGCGAGCGGAACTTGCCGATGGCCTGGATGTTGAAGCGGCCCACGTCCCAGTAGATCGAACCGGACAGCACGTGCCGCGAGAAACCGCTGAGGCCGGCCGGCGGCACGATGGCCGGGATGACGGTGCCATCGGCGGCCAGCTGCTCGCCCAGTCGCGAATCCTGTGTCTCGTAGTCGGCGTCGGCGTAGTTGTAGCTGACCTTGAAGCCCAGCCCATCGAACGGCTTGGGCAGGTAGGACAGGCGATGGGTGACGCTCAGCTCCAGGCCGGTCAGGGTGCTGTCATCGTCGGTGGTCACCTGCTGGCGCACCGGCACGGTCACGGTCTGCCCGTTGATGGTGTAGGTCTCCGGCACCAGCGCGGTGGCGGTGCCGCCGTTGAACTGCTTCCAGTACACCGCGCCGGCCAGCATGGTGTCCGGGTTCGGGTACCACTCCAGCGACAGGTCGCCGTTCCAGGACATCAGCGGCTGCGCGGCCGGGTTGCCGCTGGCACTGATGTCGTCCAGCGCATCGGCCAGGTTGCCGTAGGTGGCATCGCTGCTGACATTGATGGTGCGGCCGGCACCGAGCGCCGCGATGTCCGGGCGTGACATGGCGCGGTAGGCACCGACGCGCAGCAGCACGTCCGGACGCAGTTCGAACGCCGCGTTCAGGCTGGGCAGCAGCTTGTCATTGCCGGCCTTGAACACCTGGGTGGTGTAGTTGCCGGTCGGCTGCAGGCGGATCGTGCCATCGCCGTTGTCCTCGATCTGCAGGTCGGTGCGCACGCCCTCCGAACGCACATCGGTCTTGACCCAGCGCAGGCCGACGTTGCCGGTCACCGGCAGCCCGAACAGGCTGCTGCTGAACTCACCCAGCAGGTACAGCGCGCGCGTCTTCTCGGTGATGTCGACGTTGTTGGGATCCTGGAAGTCCGGATCCAGGCCGCTGTCGAGGCTGCCACGGAAGGACTGGTACAGGCAGTTGGGATCGAAGTACGCCCACGAGGAGATCGTGTTGCCGCTGGCGGCATCCATGAAATCGCTCTGCGGGAACGGCGCGCGGCAGGCCTGGTTGGCGGCGATGATCTTCGCCTTGTCGGCGGCCACGCGCTGGTCGTAGTCGGTCACCAGGGTGTTGTCGCGCAGGCGGTAGTCGGCCTGGCTGGCGCGCACGCCGCCCTTGATGCGGGTGAAGAAGCCCGACTCGGGCATGAAGCTGGCATCAAAGCGGCCGGCCTTGATCTTGTGGTCGTTCTCGGTCGCGCTGGAGGTGACGCGGGCCGCACCGGAGTATGCATCCCAGTTCTGCACATCGAAGTTCGGCGCCAGGGCCACGCTCGGCACTTCGCCATGCCAGTCCCAGTCGTAGTCGACATAACCGGTGGTGCCGCTGCTGATGCCCGGCACGATGGCATTGTTGATGTCCCGCTGGTTGGCCCGCAGGCGGGTCATGCGCTCGCTGTCCAGGCGGTTGGTATGCGAGTAGGACAGGTCGGTGGACAGTTCCCAGGCCGGGCTCGGCCGCACGATCAGGTTCAGCCCGCCACCGGTGTATTCCTCGCCGCGCCAGTAGCGGTTGGAGGTGGAATCGATCGAGGTGCTGCCATGCAGGTGGCGGACGATGCCGTTTTCGTCCACCTCGCGCTGGGTGATGCCACGGCGCGCGTTGGACAGGCTCAGGTCGCTGCGGTTTTCATACCAGTTGCGCTGGGTGTGCTCGAAGTCGACGTTCACTTCGACCACATCGTTGGGCCGCCACTGCACCGCAGCGAACTCGCTCTGGCGGTCGTTGCGTTCCTGCTTCAGGCGGTAGATGCGGCTGCTCGGCACCAGGTAGTACGGCGCACCGTTGGCGATGGCCTGCGCGCCCACTTCGGAGCAGTTGGCGTTGGTCACGTTCTGGTTGCCATCGCAGGCGTACCAGGTGGAACCGCTGGTGATGCTCTCTTCCGGGTCGGTGCCATCCAGGCGCTGGAAGCCCAGCGAGACGCCCAGCTTCTGGCCGTCGCCGAACTCGAACTGGTCGATGTAGCTGGCAGTGCCGCGGTAGCCGATGCCATCGTCATCGCGGTACTTCTTGTCATACTCGGCCCAGCTGCCGCGCAGGTCGAACTGCACCGAGCGTTTGCCGTATTCCAGCGGCTTGACCGTTTCCAGGCCGATGGTGCCGGCCACGCCGCCTTCGATGATGTCGGCGCGCTGGGTCTTGTAGATGGCCACCGTATTGATCAGCTCGGCCGGGAACATGTTGAAGTTCACCGAGCGGTCGCCGCTGCCGTTGGTGATCTCGCGGCCGTTGAAATTGGTGCTGCTGAGGAAGGCGCCGAGGCCGCGGATGGAAATTTCCGAGGCACCGGTCTTGTCGCGGGTCGAGGCGGCGCCGGTCAGCGTTTCGATCGCATCGGCCAGCGACGGCGCCGGCAGATCGCCGATGTCGTCTGCCGAGAGCACGTCGGCGATGACCGTGTCGTCTCGCTTCTTGTTGATCGAACTCTGCATCGATTCGCGGATGCCGGTGACCTGCACCTGGTCCAGCGTGGTGGCGTCCTGCCCGGCGCTGCCGGTGGTGGACTGCGCCTGCGCCAGCGGAGCGGCGGCCAGCGCGGCAAGCAAAGCCACGACGAGGGGCGTGGGTGACAGCGTGATGGTGCGTACAGCTCCGGCAGATTGCCGCATGGTTTCCTCCTCCCAAAGGATCGCCTGGTTGGCAGGCGTGGACGCAGCTTCGACATGCGGACACCGTAATGTCAACCAACTGGACTGGATTTTTCTTAATACCTTTGTTTCATACCACTTGGCCGTCATTAAATGTGCTGATGCAGCATGACTTTGCGCGAAAGCTGGCTTACAACAGACCCCGCAAGTGGTATGCACACCCAGCCGAAACGACGGCCCGACCGTCCCTGGAAGGACTTCATGCGCACCGAATCGACTTCGTACCGCCCGTCCAACCGGCTTCCCGGATCATTCCTCGCAACTGGTCTGGCAATCTGCCTGACCACTTCGTCGGCACAGGCCGCCAGCTGGCTGGTCCACGATGCCGCCGAGTTCACCACCGCCGCGGCCGCCCTGCAGCCCGGCGATGAAATCGTGCTGGCCGACGGCACCTGGACCGACACCCGTCTGCTGCTGAAGGGCCAGGGCACCGAGGCCGCGCCGATCACCCTGCGCGCACAGACCCCGGGCAAGGTGATCCTCAGCGGGCGTTCGGACCTGCGCCTGGCCGGCAGCTACCTGCAGGTCTCCAACCTGGTGTTCCGCAACGGCTACACGCCGGGCGATGCGGTGGTGGCCTTCCGCGAATCGAGCAAGGCGGTGGCCAGCCACAGCCGGGTGACCGGCCTGGTCATCGATGACTACACCAACCCCGATGCCAGCGACCAGGACTACTGGGTATCGCTGTACGGCAGCCACAACCGCCTCGACCACAGCCAGCTGCGCGGCAAGACCAATGCCGGGCCGACCGTGGTGGTGGTGCGCGATGCCACCCAGGGCCTGGACAACCAGCACCGCATCGACCACAACTGGTTCGGGCCGCGCCCGCTGCTCGGCGTCAACGGCGGCGAAACGATCCGCGTCGGCACCAGCGATACCTCGCTGAGCGATTCCAACAGCACCGTGGAAAACAACTGGTTCGAAGGCTGCGACGGCGAGACCGAGATCGTCTCCAACAAGTCCGGTGGCAACACCTACCGCGGCAACGTCTTCTATCGGTCGGCCGGCGCGCTGACCCTGCGCCACGGCAACGGCAACCGGGTGCTCGACAACGTCTTCCTCGGCGACGACAAGGCCGGCACCGGCGGCGTGCGCATCATCAACGCCGACCAGACCGTCAGCAACAACTACTTCGAGCGTCTGGCCGGTTCCAGCAACCGCTCGGCGCTGGCGATCATGGACGCGCAGGCCGATCCGCCGCTGTCCGGCTATGCGCCGGTGGCCAACGCGACCATCAGCCGCAACACCTTCGTGGATGTGGCGAAGATCAGCTTCGGCGTCGGCCATGACGCGGCGAAGGGCATCGACGTGGCCGCCATCAACAGCCGCTTCAGCGCCAACCTGATCGTCAACCGCACCAGCAGGAACCCACCCAACGCCGCCAGTTCGCTGGCCGGCATCGCTTTCAGCGGCAACGTGCAGTCGCCGCAGGCAAGCACCGTGTTTCCCAGCGGCGTCGAAAGCCGCAGCGTGACCCTGCAGCAGGCCGCCAATGGCCTGTGGACGCCCACCCCTGCCCTGCCCGCTACCGGTGCCGATCCGGCGCTGGCGATGACCGCACGCGAGGCCACGGGGGTGGACTGGTATCCCAAGGTGGGCGAGGTTGCCCTGTCCCGCACCAGCACCGGAGTTGATCGATGAGGTTGCAGCCGCTGTTTGTTTCCCTGGCCCTGGCCGTTCCCTTTGCCCTGCTGCCGGCCGCGCCGCTGCTGGCGGCCCCGGCCGCCGCCGCGCGCCAGGCCGACACCGCGCCGGTGCTGGTGACCGCCGCACAGTGGCAGCAGATGGCCAGCGAAGGCAGCCGCTACCCGTGGTTCGCCAAGGAGCAGGCGCGCACCGAGGCATCGCTGAAGAAGATGATGAAGGCCGGCATCGACGTGCCGGTACCCAGGGACAAGGGCGGCGGCCGCACGCATGAACAGCACAAGCGCAATTACCAGGCGCTGCTGGCGGCCGGCACGCTGTACCGGCTGACCGGCGACAAGGCCTATGTCGATTACTCGCGCGACATGCTGCTGCAGTACGCCAAGCTCTACCCGACCCTGGGCCCGCACCCGGAAGGCCGCGGGCAGATTCCCGGCCGCGTGTTCTGGCAGGTGCTCAACGATTCGGTGTGGCTGGTCAACGCCATCCAGGGCTACGACGCGATCCGCGACGCGCTGTCCGCGCAGGACCGGCAGACCATCGAGTCGCAGCTGTTCCGGCCGATGGCCGAATTCCTGATCAGCGAGCCGAAGAACTACGACCAGATCCACAACCACGCGACCTGGGCGGTGGCCGCCACCGGCATGACCGGCTACGTGCTGCGCGACCAGGAGCTGGTGGAGAAATCCCTGCGCGGCAGCCAGAAGGACGACAAATTCGGCTTCCTGCGGCAGATCGACCTGCTGTTCTCGCCCGATGGTTATTACGAGGAAGGCCCGTACTACCAGCGCTATGCGCTGGCGCCGTTCCTGCTGTTCGCCAACGCCATCGAACGCAACGAGCCGCAGCGGAAGATCTTCGCGCGCCGCGATGGCGTGCTTCTGAAGGCCGTGGATGTGCTGGTGCAGACCAGCTACGACGGCCTGTTCTTCCCGATCAACGATGCCATCCTGGACAAGGGCATCGATACCGAGGAACTGGTGGCCGGCATCGGCATCGCCTATGCGCGCACCGGCGATGACCACCTGCTGTCGGTGGCCCAGCAGCAGAAACGCCTGCTGCTCTCGCCCGAAGGCCTGCAGGTGGCGCAGGCGCTGGCGGCCAACAAGGCCAAACCCTTCGATTACAAACCGATGCTGCTGCGCGACGGCCCCGACGGCGACCGCGGCGGCCTGGCGATCCTGCGCATGAACGGCGAGGACGGCCAGGCGCTGGTGCAGAAGGACACCATGCAGGGCATGGGCCACGGCCACTTCGACAAGCTCAACTGGCTGTTCTACGACAACGGCAAGGCCGTGGTGACCGACTACGGCGCAGCGCGCTTCCTCAACGTGGAAGCCAAGCGCGGCGGCATCTACCTGGCCGAGAATCGCAGCTGGGCCAAGCAGACCGTGGCCCACAACACCCTGGTGGTGGACGAGCAGAGCCACTTCAAGGGTGACTGGAAACGCGGCGAGGAACATGCACCGCAGGTGCGCTTCTTCCAGGCCGACGCCGATACCCAGATCGCCTCGGCGACCATGCGCGATGCCTACCCCGGCGTGGTGTTCACCCGCACCCAGGCGCTGCTGCGCCACCCCGAACTGGGCCTGCCGGTGGTGCTGGACCTGCTGCAGGTGCACGGTGACAAGGCCGCGCGCTACGACCTGCCGCTGCATTTCAACGGCCACATCGTCACCACCGGTTTCGAGGCCGAGCACTTCACCAGCCAGCGCCCGGTGCTGGGCAAGGACAACGGCTACCAGCACCTGTGGCTGGACGCGCGCAGCAAGCCCGGCAGCGAGCCGCGCACGCTGGCCTGGCTGCTGGATGGCCGCTTCTACACCTATCGCTTCGGCAGCAGCGCACCCGCGCAGGCGCTGCTGGTGGAAAGCGGTGCCAATGATCCGGAATTCAACCTGCGCCGCGAACCGGCCCTGCTGCAGCGCGTGGAAGGCCAGAAGGATGTGACCTTCTTCAGCGTGCTGGAGCCGCATGGTGAGTACAACGGCACCGCCGAGTACGTGCACGGTGCCGACAGCCGCATCAAGGACATCGTGCGCACCCGCGGCAGCGATGCCGAGGTGATCGAGCTGCGCCTGGCCAGCGGCGCCCGCATCGCCCTGGGCGTGGCCGATGACAGCGCCGCCAAGGGCGAGCACAGCGTGACCGTCGATGGCCATACCTACCGCTGGAGCGGCAGCCACGCGCGCATGGACCGCAGCAAGGGTGACGCGAAATGAACGGCCCTGCGGTGGTGAGCCAGCTGCGCAAGGTGCCGGTGCGCTCGGCCGTGCGCTGGCTGATCGTCGGCCTGATCGCCGTGGCCACGGTGATCAACTACATCGACCGCAACGCACTGGCGGTGATGTGGCCGGAAATCGCCAAGGAAGTGGGCGCGACCAAGGATGACTACGCGCTGCTGGTGACGGTGTTCATGCTGTTCTACGCCGCCGGCCAGTTCCTGTTCGGCCGCCTGTTCGACATGATCGGCACGCGCCTGGGCTTCGCCCTGTCGATCAGCGTGTGGTCGATCTCCATCGCTCTGCACTCGGTCACCCATTCGATGCTGTCCTTCAGCCTGGTGCGGGCGATGCTCGGCATCAGCGAGGCCGGTGCCTGGCCGGGCGCGGTCAAGGCCAATGCCGAGTGGTTCCCGGCGCGCGAACGCGCACTGGCGCAGGGTGTGTTCAACGCCGGTGCGTCGATCGGCGCGATCGTTTCGGCACCGGCCATCGCCGGCCTGTACCTGTGGCTGGGCTGGCGCGGCACCTTCGTGCTGGTCGGTGCCATCGGCTTCCTGTGGCTGCTGCCGTGGCTGTTCGTCTACCGCGCCGGCCCGGACAAGCACCCGTGGGTGAGCGATGCCGAACGCCGCCTGATCATGGAAGACCAGGCCGGGCAGCAGGATGCCGCCGCGCCCAAGGTGAGCGTGCGTTCGCTGCTGGCCCACCGGCAGAGCTGGGGCATGCTCGCCTGCCGCTTCCTGCTGGACCCGATCTGGTGGCTGTTCGTGTCCTGGCTGCCGATCTACCTGGCCGAAAGCTTCGGCTTCGACATCAAGCAGATCGGCCTGTTCGCCTGGGTGCCGTTCGTGGGCGCGATGCTCGGCAGCCTCAGTGGCGGCTGGCTGTCCGGGCGCCTGATCCGTGCCGGGCAGAACGTGGACCGCGCACGCAAGCTGTCCATCACCCTGGGCTGCGTGATCATGGCCCCCGCCCTGCTGGGTGCGGTGCTGGCCAACCAGCCGTTGTTCGCGGTGCTGGCGATTGCCGCGGTGCTGTTCGGCTTCCAGGTGGCCATCGGCAACATCCAGACCCTGCCGGGTGATCTGTTCGATGGCCGCTCGGTCGGCACCCTCGCCGGCCTCGGTGGCCTGGCTGCGGTGGCCGGCACGCTGATCACCACCTGGCTGGTGCCGGTGCTGACCCGTCATTCCTACGCCCCGATCTTCATCCTCGTCGCCGCGCTGGTGCCGCTGTCGCTGGCCGCGCTGTGGTGGTGGACCGGACCCATCCACAAGCTCGACCGCCGTGGCGGCTGAGCGCGTTCTTTCCCTTCATTCCCCCGCAAACCAAGGAGTTTCCCGCATGTCGTTCCAGGACAAGGTGGCCATCGTCACCGGTGGTGGCCGTGATATCGGCCGTGCCGTCTCGATCAAGCTGGCCGCTGCCGGCGCACGCGTCTGCATCAATTACGCCAACGATGAGGCCAGCGCCAACGAAACGCTGGCGCAGATCCAGGCCGCCGGTGGCCAGGCCATCGTGCACCGCGCCGACGTGACCGATGCCGCCGCCGTGGCCGGCCTCGTCGCTGCCACCCAGGCCGCGTTCGGCGAGCGCATCGACCTGCTGGTGAACGTGGCCGGCGGCATGGTGCAGCGCCGCCCGCTGGCCGAGATCGACCCGGCGTTCTTCCACACGGTGATGGACCTCAACCTGACCTCGACCTACCTGACCACCCACGCGGTGGTGCCGCACATGGGCGAAGGCGCGGCCATCGTCAATTTCGCTTCGCAGGCTGGCCGCGATGGCGGTGGCCCGGGCGCGTCGATCTACGCCACTGCCAAGGCCGCGGTGATGACCTTCACCCGCGCCATGGCCAAGGAGCTGGGGCCGAAGGGCATCCGCGTGAACGCGCTGTGCTGCGGCATGATCGCCACCCGCTTCCATGACGAATTCACCAAGCCGGAAGTGCGCACCGCCGTCGCCGGCAACACCCCGCTGCGCCGCCAGGGCGTGCCGGACGAAGCCGCCGATGCGGCGGTGTTCCTGGCCTCCGATGCAGCGGCGTTCATCACCGGTGCGAACCTGGACGTCAACGGCGGCACCTACTTCTCCTGACCTGAGCGGACACCTGCCATGCAGCGCTGGATCACCCTGCTTTCGCTGGCCATCGGCGCTGCCGTGGCCGCCCCCGTCGCCCAGGCCGCTCCGGTCTGGGTGACCGCCTGGACCGCTTCACCGGCACCGGACCGCAAGGACGGGAAGCCGGAGGCACCCGTACAGTTCGCCGCGCAGACCGTGCGCCAGGACATCCGGGTCGGCAGCCGTGGCGAGGCGTTGCGCCTGCGCATCAGCAACGAACTGGGCGATGCACCGCTGCACGTGGAGGACATCCGCGTGCGCCTGAAGGATGGCAGCGCTGCGGCGCTGCCGGTCACCGTCGATGGCCGACGCGCCATCGACGTGCCAGTAGGTGCCGCGCTGCTGAGTGATCCGGTGGTACTGCCGGTGGGCGCACTGCAGGAGATCAGCGTGACCGCGTACTTCCCGCAGCCGACCCGGCCGGCGGTGCGGCGTACCGTGGTGCGCGTGGTCGATGGCAGGCAGGAGGCGGTGGCCGACACGGTGCGCGTCAGCTACCAGCAGAATGTGTTTTCGGCGGTGATGGTGCAGCGTGAGCAGCGGCCGTCGGTCATTGTTGCATTGGGTGATTCGATCACCGAAGGCGCGACCGCCACGCGCGGTTCGTTCAACCAGTGGCCGGAGCGGCTGGCGCAGCGCCTGCAGCAGGCCTGCCCGGACCGCTTCGTGGTGCTCAACCAGGGCATCAGCGGCAACAAGGTGCTGGACCATGGCCGCAGCCACAGTGCGCTGTCACGCCTGGACCGCGATGTGATCGCGGTAGCCGACGCCGACCAGGTGATCCTGTTCGAAGGCATCAATGACATCCGCCACGGCGGCAGTGCGCAGCCGCTGCCCGGGCGCAACGCACCGGACATGCTGCTGGGCTACCAGCAGGTGGCCGCGCGCCTGCACGCGCATGGCATCCGTGCCTACCTGGGCACGCTGACGCCGTTCGGCGGCTCCGAGCGCTACGAGCCGGTCTCGGCCACCACCCGCGCCTCGATCAACCAGTGGGCGCGCGGCAAGGACAGCGGCTTCGATGGCGTGGTCGATTTCGATGCGGCACTGCGCGACCCGAAGCAGCCGGAATCGCTGCCGGCCAACATCACCCGCGACCACCTGCACCCGAACGACGAAGGCTACCGGCGCATGGCCGAAGCGATCGACCTGAAAATGCTGGGGTGCGAGGCCCCGCGCTGACGCGGTTTTGTGGAGCCGACCCACGTTCGGCTGCCCTGGCTTCGTAGAGTCGAGCTTGCTCGACTGCCTCTGCCAAAAGCAGTCGAGCAAGCTCGACTCTACGGAAAATCAAAAACAGCCGAGCATGGCTCGGCTCGACAGAAGATCCACAGCCGCCGGGCATCACACCGGCTGGCGCGGCCCGAACATGATCACGGCCATGCCGGCCAGGCACAGTGCGGCGCCCAGCAGGTCCCAGCGGCTGGGGCGGATGCCATCGACCAGCCACAGCCAGAACAGCGCAGTGCCGATGTAGACGCCACCGTAGGCGGCATACACGCGGCCGCTGGCGGTGGGGTGCAGGGTCAGCAGCCAGGCGAACAGGGCCAGGCTGGCCGCGGCCGGCAGCAGCAGCCACACGCTGCCGCCCTTGCGCAGCCACAGCCACGGCAGGTAACAGCCGACGATCTCGGCCAGTGCGGTCAGCAGGAACAGGGCGAGGGTCTTCACGCCTTCTCCGCGGCCTTGGCGTGCTGCCACAGCGCTTCCTGCGCATCCAGGTCCAGCGCGGCCAGGCGCTCGCCCTGCGCGCCCGCCTGCGCTTCCATGGCGCGGAAGCGGCGTTCGAACTTGTGGTTGGCACCACGCAGCGCCGCGCCCAGGTCGATGTCGGCATGGCGGGCCAGGTTGGCGCAGACGAACAGCAGGTCACCCAGTTCTTCCTGCAGCCGCGCCTTGTTGCCGGCGATGTCGCCGCGCTCGAATTCCTCGCGCAGTTCCTGCAGCTCCTCGGCCGCCTTGTCCAGCACCGGCAGCGGGCCGGGCCAGTCGAAGCCGACCTTGGCCGCGCGCGACTGCAGCTTCACCGCACGCTGCCACTCGGGCAGCCCACGCGAGATGCCGGCCAGCGCCGACGTGTCCTGGTCGCCCTTGGCTGAGCGCTCGGCACGCTTGATCGCGTCCCAGTTGCGCATCACGCCATCGGCATCGTCCACGCTGACATCGGCAAACACATGCGGATGGCGGCGCTTCATCTTGTCACTGATCGCGCGCGCCACCTCGGCGAAGGCGAACGCGCCCTGCTCCTCGGCCATGCGCGCATGGAACACCACCTGCAGCAGCAGGTCGCCCAGTTCATCGCAGAGATCGTCCAGGTCGCCGCGGTCGATCGCATCGGCGACCTCGTACGCTTCCTCGATGGTGTACGGGGCAATGGTGGCGAAGTTCTGCTCCAGGTCCCAGGGGCAGCCGCCCTGCGGATCGCGCAGGCGCGCCATGATCGCCAGCAGGCGCTCCAGTTCGGTGCTGGCGGCACTGCCGGCGGTGGGGGTGTCGCTCATGCGGGCTCCAGGGTCAGTCGGACAGCCAGTCCCGCCACGGCAGGCTGGTGTCGCCAAGGGCGATGAAATCACCGTTCAGCAGGGTGCTGCGGCGGTTGTAGCGGAACGGCTTGCCACTGCTGGCCGAGAGCACCGCGCCACCGGCCGCGTGCAGCACGCACTGGCCGGCGGCGGTATCCCATTCGGAGGTCGGGCCCAGCCGCGGGTACACGTCCAGCCCACCTTCGGCGATGCGGCAGAATTTCAGCGAGGAGCCCTGCGCCACCGTTTCGATGTCGCCCATGCGTTCGAGCAGGGCGATGGTTTCCGGCGAACGGTGTGAGCGGCTGGCAGCGACCCGCAGCGGCGCGGTGGCCGGCGTGCGCGTGCGCAGCACGCTGTCGTGCAGGCCCTGGCGGCGGTAGGCCAGCTCGCCACGCATGGCGTGCCAGACGATGCCGGTCACCGGCGCCTGGACCACGCCGAAGGCCGGCGCGCCCTGGTAGATCAGCGCGATGTTGACGCTGAACTCGCCGTTGCGCTTTACGAATTCGCGGGTGCCATCCAGCGGGTCGACCAGCCAGTAGGCGCCCCAGTGCTGGCGCTGTTCCCACGGCACCATCGCCGATTCCTCGGAGAGGATCGGCAGGTCGGGGGTCAGCTGGCGCAGGCCCTGCTGGATGATCCGGTCGGCGGCGAGATCGGCCGCGGTCACCGGACTGTCGTCGGCCTTCAGGGTGACGTCGAAACCATCGCTGTAGACCTGCATGATCGCCTGCCCCGCTTCCTGGGCGATGGCGATCGTGGTCTCGCGCAGCTCGGTGGTCAGCTTGATCATCGGCGTCCCTGCAGCCACTGGCGCG
This sequence comes from Stenotrophomonas sp. SAU14A_NAIMI4_5, assembly GCF_003086795.1. Lineage (NCBI taxonomy): Bacteria > Pseudomonadati > Pseudomonadota > Gammaproteobacteria > Lysobacterales > Lysobacteraceae > Stenotrophomonas > Stenotrophomonas sp. SAU14A_NAIMI4_5. The sequence continues at coordinate 3,371,563 of NZ_CP026003.1, forward strand.
CGATGAACAGCGCGGCCAGCGAGCGCCCTTCGGAAAAGTCCTCGCGCAGCATCAGCTGGTCCAGTTCGGCCAGCTTCCACGGCACCACTTCCAGCTCTTCCGGCTCGTCGCCGGCCAGCTTTTCCGGGTACAGGTCGCGCGCCACCACCAGCCACGACTGGTGGCTCATGTACGTCGGCGCCAGGGTCATCGCGCGCAGCACGTCGACCTGGCGCGCGCCGTAGCCGGCCTCTTCCTTCAGTTCGCGGTCGGCGGCCTGTTCAGGCGTTTCACCGGCATCGATGCGGCCCTTGACCAGGCCCAGCTCGTAGCGGTGCACGCCGGCGGCGTATTCACGCACCAGCAGCACGGTCTCCTCGTCCAGCATCGGCACCACCACCACGGCGCCATGGCCACGGCTGACCAGGCGCTCGAAACGCCGGTGTTCACCGTTGGAGAACTCCAGGTCCAGGTGCTGGCGCTGGAAGGGGCCGTTCTCCTCGTCGGTGATCCGGTGGATGATCGGCAGGCGACGGCCGCTGCGGTCGTCGTTCATGCGGAATCTCCGCGGCGGCCGGCGCGTGCGCCGGGGCCGATAGAATGTGCAGGCAGCAACATGTTCATGAGCCCGAAATGCTAGCAGACCCAACCCCCTCCCCGCTGGCCCGGCAGTGGCAGAAACGCGACCTGCAGGTGCTGTGGCACCCGTGCACGCAGATGCGCGAGCATCCGGACACCCTGCCGCTGGTGCCGATCGCGCGTGGCCAGGGCGCCTGGCTGATTGACCACGACGGCAACCGCTACCTGGACGCGGTCAGCAGCTGGTGGACGAATCTGTTCGGTCATGCCGAACCGCGCATCGGCGCGGCCATCGCCGCCCAGGCCGGGCAGCTGGAACAGGTGATGCTGGCCGGGTTCAGTCATGAACCGGCGATCCTCCTGGCCGAGCGCCTGCTGGCGCTGGCGCCGCGTCAGTCCGGGCGCGCGCCACTGGCCAAGGTGTTCTACGCCGACAACGGCTCGGCCGGCGTTGAAGTGGCGCTGAAGATGGCCTTCCAGTACTTCCAGAACCGCGGCGAGACCCGGCGCACGCGCTTCATCGCGCTGGAAAATGGCTACCACGGCGAGACCCTGGGCGCGCTGGCGCTGGGCGACATCCCGCTGTACCGCCGCGTGTACGCGCCGCTGCTGGCCGAGGGCCTGTTCGCGCCCTCCCCCGATGCCTACCTGGCCGAACCGGGGCAGAGTGCGGCCGACCGTGCACGGCAGGCCGCCGATGGCCTGGCCACCCTGTTCGACCAGCACCCCGGCGAGATCTGCGCGGTGATCCTGGAACCGCGCCTGCAGTGCGCCGGCGGCATGCGCATGCATGACCCGGTCTACCTGCAGCGCGTGCGCGAGCTGTGCGATGCGCACGGCGCGTTCATGATCGCCGACGAGATCGCCACCGGCTTCGGCCGCACCGGCACGATGTTCGCCTGCGAACAGGCCGGGGTGATGCCCGACCTGATGTGCCTGTCCAAGGGCCTGACCGGCGGCTTCCTGCCGCTGGCCGCGGTGCTGGCCTCGCAGGCGCTGTACGACGCCTTCCTCGATGATTCGCGCGAGCGCGCGTTCCTGCATTCGCACAGCTACACCGGCAACCCGCTGGCATGTGCGGCCGCCCTGGCCACGCTGGACATCTTCCGCGACGAGGACGTGATCGCGCGCAACCGCGGCATCGCCTCAGTGATGGGCGCGCTGGCCGCGCCGTTCGCCGACCACCCGCACGTGGCCGACGTGCGCCAGGCCGGCATGGTGGTGGCCTTCGAGCTGTCGCGCGACGGCAACCGGCGGACCCCGTTCAACCCGGCGCTGCGGCTTGGCCTGCACGCCTACAAGGCCGCGCTGAAGCGTGGCGTGGTACTGCGCCCGCTGGGCGACGTGCTGTACTGGATGCCACCTTACTGCGTGGATGACGAACAACTGGAGCTGCTGGCACATACCACGCTGGCGGCCATCGACGAGGCGATTGCATGCGCGTGACCCGCTGCCCCATCGACCTGGCGCTGCACAGCGGCCAGACCGTGACCCTGCCGGAAGAGACGGCCAACCACCTGGTGCGGGTGATGCGCCTGCGCGAGGGCGATACCTGCGTGCTGTTCAATGGCGATGGCCACGACTACAGCGCCACCCTGACCGTGGCCAGCAAGCGCGAGGTGCAGGTGCGCATCGACGCGGTGCAGGCGGTGGCCAATGAATCGCCGCTGGCGATCACCCTGCTGCAGGGCATTGCCCGCGGCGAGAAGATGGACCTGATCCTGCAGAAGGCTACCGAGCTGGGCGTCAGCGCCATCGTGCCGGTGAATGCCGAGCGGACCGAGGTGAAGCTGGACGCGGCGCGTGCCGAAAAGCGCGTGGCGCACTGGAACAACGTGGTGAGCTCGGCCTGCGGGCAGTCCGGGCGCGCACGCATTCCGCAGGTGGGTCCGCCGCTGTCGCTGGCGCAGGCGGCGGCGACGCTGCCGGCCGATACGCTGCGGCTGACGCTGGACCCGCAGGGGGCGCATCGGCTGTCGACGCTGGACGCCGCACCGGCGGGGGGCGTGGTCATCGCGATCGGTCCGGAAGGTGGCTGGTCGCCGCGTGACCGTGACCAGCTGGCCGCTGCGGGCTTCCAGGGCCTGCAGCTGGGGCCGCGCATCCTGCGCACGGAAACCGCCGGCCTGGCCGCGATCGCGGCGCTGCAGGCGCGGTTGGGGGATCTGGGGTAAGGCGAACGCCTGCGGCGTGCGCGGTAGTGCCGGCCGCTGGCCGGCTCCACGCGATATCGGGTTGCCGGCCAGCGGCCGGCACTACCATCCGGTGGTCAGGCGGCCAGCGAATCCAGCGCCGATTCCAGCGCGTCCAGGTTCGGCAGCAGCGCGCTCTTTTCACCCAGCAGCACGCGCATGTGCACGATCTCCGGCAGAGTTTCTTCCGAAGCATCGGCCAGCAGGCCGTCGCGCGGCACCGAGATCAGCTGCGGGAAGTTCTGCGTCAGCAGCGCGTAGTACGGGCGCTGCGCGTTGCCGCTGAGGGCCTTCAGCACCACCACCTTGTTGTGCCCGCCCACCATTTCTTCGCCCAGGCCGGACAGGCGGGCGAAGGACAGCAGCGGCACCTGCCAGCCGTGCCAGGCGATCTGCCCGACCAGCCAGCGCGGCGCATCGGCCACCAGTTCCACTGCCACGCGCGACATCATTTCGGCCACCGTCGCATTGGGCAGCAGCACGCGCTCGCCACCGGACTGGATCAGGACGCCACGGATCTCATCGTTGTTTGCGTAGCTCATGGCGTCTCTCCATTGTCCTCGTCCACGGCCCAGCGCGCCGCGATGGCCTGCGCCAGTTCCTGCGGTTCACCGGCCACCATGCCGGCAGCGACCACGGCGGTTGCCGCGGCGGGGTCATAGCAGCCTTCACCCACCTGCCCTGCCACCCAGGCACCGGCCTCGGCCAGGTCCAGGGCCGGGCCGACATGGGCCAGGTCGGCACCGCTGAGCAGGACCAAGGCGCTGTGTTCGGCCGGCAGCGCGGCAATCGAGATACCCAGCGGGTCGGTCTGGAAATGCAGGCCATCGGCCGCGGCACGCACGCCGATGTCGTCGGACAGGATGTGGACCTCGCCCGGCGCCGCGCGGCGGCCGGCCTCGGCCAACTGCACCGGCAGCGGCGATACCCGTGCCATCTGCTTGACCAGGTTGCCGTAGCGGCCCCCGTCCAGGCGCATGTGCACCAGCACCGGCACGGCCAGCCCGGTCGGCAGCGCGCCCAGCAGGCGGCGCAGCGCATCGGGTCCACCGATGCCGGCCAGCACCAGCAGCGCCCCGGCGCGTGCACCGGCAGGCAGGCCGGCATCCAGGTCGACCAGACTCAGGCGGCCGGTGTCGAACGACGGTGCGGCCACCGGCTCGTCGCGCGTGGGCGCGGCGGCGGCCGGTGTGTCGGCGGCCTCGTCGACCAGCGACCAGGCGGTGTGATCGAAGGACACCGGCGGCGGCACGGGCGCATGGTCCGCCGGCGCCTCCACTGCATCGGCAGCGGGCTCCGGCGTCTGCGCCTGCAACGCGGCCAGGTGCTGTTCCAGCGACATCGGTTCAGCAAACGTCGCCGGCGGTGCAGGTGTGGTGTACAGGCTGTCGGCCGGCACGTCGCCGGCCCAGTCCTGGGCCTGCTCCATGTGCGCGTGCAGGACTTCATCCTTCGGCGGTACCGGCGGCGGCGAAGGCCGGCCCGGTTCCAGCTGCAGGCTGGGTTCGTCTTCGGCGCCCGGCGGCAGCACCTGCTGGTGGCCGTGCAGCTTGGCCGACAGATGCCGGCCCCAGCGCTGCGCTTCCCAGCCGTCGCGGCGCGCGGCCAGTTCGGCCTCGTCGAACACCAGGGTCAGGCCCGGCGCCGACAACGCCGGCTCCAGCCGCTCCAGCGCGTCCTCGATGGCCGCTTCCAGGGCGATCACCACGAACTGCGGATGCGCATCGGCCAGCGCCTGCGGCTCCAGCGTGGTCGGATCATCTTCCAGCACGATCTGCACATCGGCATGCGCCAGCGCCTCGCGCAGGCGCTCACGGGCAGCGCCCGGACGGGCCAGCAGGGCAACGGCCGGAACCGGATTGACGTCACTCACGGACACGGGCGATCCCCAGCAAGTCATACACGTTACGCATCAGGTCCAGCTCCTGGTACGGCTTGCCCAGGTAGCGCTGCACGCCGATCTCGAAGGCGCGCTGGCGATGCTTGTCACCGCTGCGCGAGGTGATCATCACGATCGGCACGTCCTTGTAGCGCGGGTCGGCACGCATCGCGGTGGCCAGCTCGTAACCGTCCATGCGCGGCATTTCGATGTCCAGCAGCATCAGGTCGGGCACGCGCTCTTCCAGCTGCTCCAAGGCCTCGACACCGTCGCGGGCGACGCTGACCTCGAAGTTGTGGCGTTCCAGGATGCGGCCGGTCACCTTGCGCATGGTCAGCGAATCGTCGACCACCATCACCAGCGGAACCTGGCGCTCCAGGCGCGGCGCGTTGTCCTGCACCGGCGCGATCGGGTTGGCCAGGTAACGGCGCACCAGCGGGGCCACGTCGAGAATGACCACCACGCGGCCATCGCCGGTGATGGTGGCGCCGTAGATACCCGGCACCGAAGCGATCTGCAGGCCGACCGGCTTCACCACGATTTCGCGGTTGCCCAGCACCTGGTCGATCGCCACGGCGGCACGCAGGTCGCCGGCGCGGACCAGCAGCAGCGGCACCTGGTCCTGGCCGTCGGCACGCGCCGGGGCCTGGCCGACCAGGCTGCCCAGGTCGTACAGCGGATAGTCTTCGCCGCTGTAGCGGTAGCTGCTGTCGGCGGCTTCGAAACGCTCGCGCGACAGGCGGCCGATACCACTGACCGACGCCACCGGCACGGCAAACGTGGTTTCGCCGATCTGCACGAACACGGCCTGGGTGACGGCCAGGGTCTGCGGCAGACGCAGAGTGAAACGCACGCCCTGGCCACGCACCGACTGGATGTCGACCGAGCCACCGAGCTGGCGCACTTCGTTGCGCACCACGTCCATGCCCACGCCGCGGCCAGCCAGCTGGCTGACCTGGTCGGCGGTGGAGAAGCCGGCGGCGAAGATCAGGCTGTCCAGCTCCTGCTCGTTCGGCGACGCATCGGCGGCCAGCAGGCCACGGTCGATGGCGCGGCGACGGATCCCCTCGCGGTCCAGGCCGGCACCGTCATCGGCCACTTCCAGCACGATTTCCGAACCTTCGCGGTGCAGGCGGATGGCGATCTCGCCTTCTTCCGGCTTGCCGGCGGCGCGACGCTGTTCCGGTGCTTCCAGGCCGTGGGCCACCGAGTTGCGCAGCATGTGCTCCAGCGGCGCGACCATGCGGTCCAGGACGTTGCGGTCCAGTTCGCCGTGGGTACCTTCCAGGGTCAGGTGCACCTGCTTGCTGGTGTCCATGCCGGCCTGGCGGACGACACGGCGCAGGCGCGGCACCAGGCCGTCGAACGGCACCATGCGCGCGCGCATCAGGCCGTCCTGCAGTTCCGAGCTGACGCGCGACTGCTGCTGCAGCAGCGAATCGTACTGGCGCGACAGATCGTCCAGCACGCCCTGCAGGCCGCCAAGGTCGGCTGCCGATTCGTTCAGCGCACGGCTGAGCTGCTGCAGGGTGGAGAAACGGTCCAGTTCCAGCGGATCGAACTTCTGGTCGGCCTGGTCCTGCTCGCGCTGGTAGCGGGCGACGATCTGCGCCTCGGTTTCCAGGTCGAGTCGGCGCAGCTGGTCGCGCAGTCGCGCATTGGTGCGCTCCAGTTCGCCCATGGCGCCACGGAAGGCACCCAGCTGCTGCTCCAGGCGCGAGCGGTAGATCGCCACTTCACCGGCGTGGTTGACCAGGCGGTCGAGCAGGTCGGCGCGCACGCGCACCTGTTCCTGCTGCGGACGCGCCAGCGGATCCTCCTCCGGCGCGCCTTCCACCGGCAGCGGTGCCGACAGCGGCGCGTCGCCCAGGGGCAGCGGCACGGTCGCCACCGGTGCCTCGTCAGCCGGGTCGGTGCTGGCTGCAGCAGCCTTGGCAGTCGCGGCAGCATCGCTGCGGGTGCGCGCTTCAAAGGCGTCCACCAGATCCTGCGGCGGCTCGACCACGCGGTGGTCACCGGTGCGGGTCAGCAGCTGGTGCAGGCGATCGAAACCACGCTCCAGCAGCTGCACGTCAGGACGTTCAATTTCGGTGCGGCCAGCGGCCACGGCTTCCAGCAGCGATTCGATGCTGTGGCCGAGGTCGCCGATGGCGTTGATGCCGGCCATGCGTGCACCGCCCTTGAGCGTGTGCAGGTCACGCTGCAGGCCGGCCACGACCTCGCGGTCCTGCGGTGCATCGCGCAGTTCGCTGATCAGGCCATCGCAGTGGTCGAGCAGGTCCTTGCCTTCCTCGACGAAGATATCGACCAGCTCGCGGTCGTAGACAGTGAAGTCGAGCTGATCGGCTTCGGCTTCGGCTTCGGCTTCGGCTTCGGCAGGCTCGGCTTCGATGGCGTCCGGTTCAACGGCCTCGGCTGCGACAACTGCGGCTTCGGCGGCATCCTGGCTGTGGCCCGGCGCCTCTTCCATCTCGAACAGACGCACCGGTGCGGCCACCTCGGCCACCTCATCGGTCGACGCGTCGTCAACCAACACGTCGTCATTCACCGTCGCCGGGGACGGCAGGTCGGCGCTCTCTCCTTCACCGACCGCCGCCTCCCCGCCGACGTCCGCATCCTCGGCAAAGGCTTCCGCCTCGCCCGGCGCGAGTTCGCTGGCCTGCAGGCCGAGCACCGGCCACTGGCCGTCCTCGTCCTGCGCCTGTTCGTCCTCGATCACGTGCAGGCCGGCTTCGAGCGCGGCCTCCAGCGTGACCGGTTCTGCGAAGCCCGGCACAGCCATTTCATCCTGAAGGCTGGTTGCGTCGCTGTCGAGCGCCAATGCCTCGATGTCTTGGTCAACCGCCTCGACAACCGGCGCCTGCGGCAGCGGGCTCAGGGCAATTGCGTCACTTTCCGCCGCAACGACAGCATCTTCCAGATCACGGTCATCCACCGGCAGCGCGCTGGCATCCAGGTACGGCGACAGATCGTCGACGGCGGTCAGGCCGGCGGCGTCCACATCGATCGCAACTGGCGCGACTTCAGCGGTTTCAGCAACGTCATCGGCTTCGATGGCTTCAACGACAGCGTCCGCTTCGATCACCGTCGGCAGCGTGGCAGCGGCCTCCGGCATCGACGGCCAGCCGGCATCGAAGTAGCGCGACAGGTCTTCGCCACCGGTCAGTTCGGCAGCCTCCAGACCGGCGTCGGGCGCGGCTTCGGCTTCGGCAACCGGCACGGCGGCGTCAGCAGGCGCTTCAATGTCAGCCACGACATCCGCTTCAACCTCGGCATCACGCTGCACATCGACCACATCGATGTCGGCGGCATTCGCTTCGGCTTCGGCTTCGGCTTCGGCTTCGGCTTCAACCTCGTCGAAATCTTCGTCGTCCATTTCCAGACCGACCATCGGCCAGCGCGCTTCCGGCAGTTCACCGGCCAGCGCCTGCAGGCGCTGCGCCAGCTCGGCCTGCGGCGCGATGCGCGGCTGTTCGGCCTGCAGCGCGTCCATGGTGGCGCCGATCGCCTGCGCGGTGGCATCCAGCGCACCCAGCGCCTCGGCACCCGGCACCACTTCAGCGGCCAGCGCACGCTTGATGTAGGACTCGGCGGCACCGGTAACGGCGGTGATTTCCGGCACTTCGGTCATCGCGAAGGCGCCGTTCATGGTGTGCACGGCGCGCAGCAGCGCATCGTTCACCGGCTGCTCGGCCTGCTGCGCCGACTGCAGCCACTGCTGCAGGGTCGCCAGGTGGACTTCCACCTCGGCTTCCAGGATCTCGCGCAGCACGCTGTCGATGTTGGCTGGCGTACCGACCAGCTCGGCCACGGTGTCGGCGGCAAGCGCCGCTTCCACGGCAGCGGCGTCGTCCAGCACCGGCACGTCGGCCACGGCTTCGGTCGGCGCCACCGGCTGCGGCGCGGCAGCCACCGGCAGCGGCACGTAGAAGGTTTCCTCACCGGCGGCCACGCGGTCAGCGATGGCCTGCATCGCCTGCAGGTCCACGGTGACGCGCTGGCCATCGCGCAGCGCGGCATTCAGCTGCGGCAACGCGGTGTTGGCATGGTCGACCATCGCCAGCACGGCCGGGGTGGCCGCACGGCTGCCATCGAGCACGCGGTTGAGCATGCCCTCGATCTTCCAGGCGAACTCGCCCAAGGTGCGGGCGCCGACCAGGCGGCCACTGCCCTTGAGGGTGTGGAAGATGCGGCGGATCGGACGCAGCCGATCCATGTTGTCCGGCTGCATGCGCCAGGCCGGCAGCAGCGTGCCGAGATTGCCCATCTCGTCATCGAACTCTTCCAGGAACACCTCACGGATATCCTGGTCGATGTTCTCGGCATCGTCATCGAAGCCCGCCTCGAAGCCGGTGGCTTCGGCAGCCACGGCAGCGACTTCCGGTGCCGGGGTGGCCGGCACGGCCCGCGGATTGAACTCGGCAGCAGCCGCGCTCAGTTCGGCGAAGAACTGCGCATCGGCCTCGCTGAAATCGATCGGCGCGATGGTATCGACGTCGACCAGGGACACGGTCGTGGCAGGCGCGGCGGCAGTGGCCAGGACCTCGTCCGCGCCGGTCTCGGCGGCGGCCAGGGCCTCGATCATTTCAACCGGCGCCGCTTCGGCAACCACATCGGTCATGTCGATCTGCTCGACGGGCTCAATCGTCGCGGTGGACTCCAGCTCCAGCACTTCGACCGGCGCGGCTTCAACCGCGTCGACGATCTCCAGCACCGGCAGCTGCGCGTCGTCTTCCTCGTCCAGCGACAGCGTCTCCATCGCCTGCAGCGACAGCACGTCGTCGGCGTTGTCCAGTGCGCTGTTGTCGAAGTGGAACACCACCTCGTCGGCCAGCACGGCCGGGCCGTCATGCTCGGCAGCCACCGGGTCGAACACGGGCACGGCCGCCAGCTCCAGCGAAGCGCCTGCGGCGTCGTCCAGCGCGGCAACGCCGAAGTCCTCGACGCTGTCTTCCAGCACCAGCGCGTCACCATCATCGGCCTGCGCCGCTTCGACGTCGGACAACGACCACTGCGGGGCCACGTGCTGGGCCGCGCCCTCGTGCTCGAAGCTGACCGGATCGAAACTGTTGAAGGTCGGTGCGCGCTCATCGGCGACGGGCGCGGCGTCGTGGCCACCCAGCTCCCACTGCGGCACGCTCGGCACCGGCGCGGTCGAAGCGGCGAACAGCAGCGGCGCAGGTTCGGCCTGCTCGGGTGCGGATGCGGCGATGTCCTGCCCGCCCAGCGCGCCGAACATCAGGCTGTTGTCGGCCACCGGCGCAGCCGGCAGCGGATCGAAGGTGAAGTCCGGCAGCGGCGGCGGGATCTCGCCCGGCGCCGGCGCGGCAGGCTGCACGGCGATCTCCACCGGCTCCAGCTGCAGCGCAGCAGCGGCCAGCGGCACGCTCTCGCGCTCGATCGGCTGCAGCGGATCCGCGTCGGCCTCGGTCTCGGTCTCGGCAACCGTGCTGCTGCGCTCGGGCAGCGGCCAGTAGCGCAGGGTTTCCAGGCTGCTGCGGGTAATGTCGAGGATGTCCTCGCGACCCGGGCGGCGGTCACGCAGCGCTTCCAGGTAGTACTCCAGGCTGGCCATGGCATCGGCCAGCGTGTCCAGCTGCCGGCCACTGGGCACGCGCTGGCGGCCGATCAGTTCGGCTTCGATGTACTGCTGCACGCCGCGCAGGTAATCGGCGGCGGTGCCCAGGTCGAGCATGCGCAGCGCACCGGACACGTCGCCCAGCAGGCGCGGCACGTCCTGCAGTTCGGCATGGTTCCAGCTGGTTTCGATGAAGGCGACGAAGTGCTCGCGGGCGGCGGCGAAATTGGCGATCGCCTCGTGGGCCAGCACTTCCACCGTGCGCCGGTTCTCCACCGCGCTCGGGTCGTCCTCGCCACTGCCACCGGCGCCCAGGTGGGCGACCTGGTCGTCCAGCGACGCATCGACATAGAGCAGCGCACCGGCGATATCCAGCAGCATGTCTTCGTCGATCTGCTGGCGGCCTTCAACCACGGCCAGCAGCGCATCGCGCTGCTGCGCGACCACGCCGCGGGCAGCGCCCAGGCCCATCATGCCCAGCGTGTCGCCGACCGCGCCCAGCTTGGTCACCTGTTCCTGCAGCTGCTGCGGCGCAGCGCCGGTGCGCAGGTGCAGGTCCAGGGCATCCTTGACCTGCAGCAGTTCTTCCTTGACCGCGCTGCCGACGGTATCGAGCAGCTCGCGGTTGCGGCCGCTCAGGCTGCCACGGGCGTGGTCCAGCTCGGCCTCGGTGGCGCTGACGCTGTCCGGCGCGAAGGCGAACAGCACGCTGTCATTGACGCCTTCTTCGCCACGCGCGGCGCGGATCTCGTTCAGCAGCGGCATCAGCACGATCGGAATATCGCGGTGGCCGTTCTGCAGGCGTTCCAGGTAATCGGGCAGCAGCACGCTGCCACGCATCAGCGTGGCGCAGGCTTCATCGCGGTCGGCCACGCGGCCTTCGCCGACGGCCACGGCCAGCTGTTCCAGTTCCTCGGCCACCATCGCCGGGGCATACAGCTCGACCATGCGCAGGGTGCCCTGCACCTGGTGCAGGTAGCCGGCGCAGATGCGCATGCGGCTGCCGTCGGCCGGGTCCTCGACGAAGTACTCGACCTCGTGCCGCACCTGGCGCAGGGTCTCGTCCAGCTCCGGCTTGACCCAGCCCAGCGCTGCATGGCTCATCGCATCGCGCAGGCTGCTCATGGACGCGCTCCGGTCGCCGCCGCGCGGAGGCCGCGCGTGTTCTGGCGTGGGAAATGGAAATGCTTCATCGAATGATTCCTTGCTCGCCGCCCTGCCCGCGTCACGCCGGCAGCTTGAAGTCGGCGACCGAACGACGCAGGTCGGCCGCCAACTGCGCCAGGTGGCCGATCGACTCGGCGGTCTGTCCGGCACCCTGCGAGGTCTGGCCGGTGATCTGGCGGATCACGCCCATCGTGCGGGTGATGTCCGAGGCCGCAGCGGACTGCTGCTGGGCGGCGATGGAGATGTTCTTGATGAGGGTGTTGAGGGCGTTGGACACGCGCTCGATCTCGGTCAGTGCGGTACCGGCGTCCTCGGCCAGGCGCGCACCGGAGACCACTTCAGCAGTGGTCTGCTCCATCGAGGTCACCGCTTCGTTGGTATCGGCCTGAATGGCCTGGACCAGGTTTTCGATGCGTCGGGTCGCACCCGAGGTACGTTCTGCCAGGCGCTGCACTTCGTCGGCCACGACCGCGAAACCGCGACCGGCTTCACCGGCCGACGCTGCCTGCACGGCCGCGTTCAACGCCAGGATGTTGGTCTGCTCGGAAATGTCGTTGATCAGTTCCACGATCGAGCCGATTTCCTGCGAGGACTCACCCAGGCGCTTGATGCGCTTGGAGGTTTCTTGGATCTGGTCGCGGATCTGGTCCATGCCCTGGATGGTCTCGCGGACCACGCCGGCACCCTCGGCGGCGATGACCACCGAGCGCTGTGCCACGTCGGCGGACTCGGCCGAGTTGCGCGACACCTGCTCGATGCTCGCCGCGATTTCGCCGATGCGGTCCGAGGCCGAGGTGATCTGGTTGGCCTGGTGGCCCGCCGCCTCTGCCAGCTGCATGGCGGTGGCCTGGGTTTCCTGGGTGGACACGGCGACCTTGGCCGAGGTGTCGTTGATGGTGGTCACCAGGTGGCGCAGTTCGTCCACGGCGTAGTTGATGGCGTCTGCGATGGCGCCGGTCATGTCCTCGGTCACCGAGGCCTTGACGGTCAGGTCACCCTCACCGAGCGAGGAGATTTCGTCCAGCAGCCGCATGATCGCCTGCTGGTTGCGGCTGTTGAACTCCACCTGGGTCTGGTAGCGCAGTTCCTGCTCGCGCGAACGGCTGCGCACGCTGGTGGAAACGAAGCCGATGATCGCGATCAGCGACAGCGCACCGGAGATGACGCCGATCCAGAAGTTCGGGAACAGGCGGGTATCGGACACCGAGCCGAACGAGGAGAACGCCTCGAACAGCTTGCGGCTGTCGTCCAGCATGCGCGAGGAGCCCTGGCCCAGCGCGTTGGCGGCGGACTGCGCGGCGAACAGCTGGCGCGAGCTGGCCAGGATCGCATCGGCGTCCTGCTTCATCGCCTCCCACTTCTGCTGCGACTGTTCCAGCGCAGCGACCGCACCGGCACCGCGCACAGCGGTGATGCCGAGGTCTTCGTTGCCGTTGCGCAGGCCATCGAGCACCTGCGAGAACACGGTGATGTCGCGGGCCAGGGCGTCGCCCGAGGCAGCCGCGGCGGCGCCACCGGCGCGCATTTCGGTCACGCGGCGGGCCATCGAACCGGCCACCACGACCTGCTGCAGGGCGCTGTACACCTGCGATGCGGGGGCACCGGAAGCGGACATCGCGCGCACCAGCTCGTTCAACTGGGCCTGCAGGCCCGGCACCGCGCCGGTGAAGTTGTTGGCGTTGCCGGCCAGCGCCAGCACCGCCGGCTCGCTGGCGACCAGCTGGCCGGCCTGCTTGCCCAGCGGGGCCCAGGTGTCGGACAGCGTGGTGATCGCCTTGGACACGCCCGGCTCGTTGCCGTAGCGGCCCTGCAGCGTGGACACGTTCTGCTCGATGGCGTTGCGGGTGGCCTTGAAAGCGGTGAACGCCTGTGCGTTGCCGCCCACGGCATCACGGCCCTGGTTGGCCAGCTGCTGCGAGAGCACCTGCAGGTCGGCGGCCTTGGAACCGGCATCGGCCAGGCGGCTGCCCTGCCAGGTGGAGACGCCGGTGTTCACACCGAACAGGATCATCGACAGGGCCAGCAGGGCCAGCCAGAGGTTGCTGCCGCCCAGCCGCAGCTTGCCGGTCTTGGGGGCGTCCGAAGCAGTACTCATCGTTCAACCTCGATCTTCAATGCAGGGGGCGTTGCCCGGCCTCAGGCCGCGGCTTGCCGGAATTCAGGGGTGCGCGACAGCAACGAGAGCGAGAACACGCCCCAGTCATGACCGTCGGCATGGAAGGCGCGATCGACGAAATGACCGTAGCGGCCTTCGGCCAGGATGCCGGCCTGGACCTGCTGGCCCAGTTCGAAACTGCGCTGGCCGAACAGCTCGTCGATGGTCAGGGCGACGTCGCCGCCGGCCTGGCGCATGATCAGCACGCGCTGGCCTTCCTGCTGCACGGTGCGCGCGCCTTCCAGGAAGTACTTCAGGTCGACCACCGGGAACAGGTTGCCGCGCAGGTTGCCCACGCCCAGCAGCCACGGCTGCGCGCAGGGCACCGGGGTCACCGGCGGCATCGGCACGATTTCCACCACTTCGCGGAAATCGGACACCAGCCGGCGCTGGCCCACGCGGAAGCCGACGCCACGCCACAGGTCCTCGGCGAACTGCCGCCCGGGCAGCTGCACCGCATGGGACAGGCTGCGCCGTTCGTAGGCTTCAAGAATGTCGAAGGGCGAACGCATCAGGCCACCAGTTCGTTGATCCGCGCGATCAGGTCTTCCTCGCGCGGCGGCTTGACGATGTAATCGGCCGCGCCCTGGCGCAGGCCCCATGCCTTGTCGGTTTCCATCGCCTTGGTGCTGACGATGATCACCGGGATGTGCTTGATCGCCGCATCGCGCGACATCGCGCGGGTGGCCTGGAAGCCGCTCATGCCGGGCAGGACCACGTCCATCAGCACCAGCTGCGGAACCTGGTCACGCACCAGCTGCAGGCCATCCTCGGCGTTGTCCGCTTCCAGCACCTCGTGGCCGGCACGGCGCAGCCACTGGGTGAACACCGCGCGGTCGGTCGGTGAATCCTCGATCAGGACGATACGAGCCATTGTGCCTTTCCCCCCTGGTCAGGCGTTGACGTATGTGCGGATGGCACCCAGCAGTTCTTCCCGCGTGAAAGGCTTGGTCAGGTACTGTTCCGAGCCGACGATGCGTCCGCGGGCCTTGTCGAACAGGCCGTCCTTGGAGGACAGCATGATGACCGGCGTTGCCTTGAACAGCTGGTTGCCCTTGATCAGCGCGCAGGTCTGATACCCGTCGAGACGGGGCATCATGATGTCCACGAAGATGATCTGTGGCTGCTGGTCGGCGATCTTGGCCAAGGCCTCGAAGCCATCGGTCGCGGTCACCACTTCGCAGCCTTCGCGCTTCAGCAGCGTTTCCGCAGTCCGGCGGATGGTCTTCGAGTCATCGATGACCATCACCCGGAGTCCTGCGAGCTCCCCGCCCGCAGTCGTGTTTTCAGTCATTGCCTTTCCCCAAGCGCGCGACCCTTCTGTGCTGGGGGCCGCTACGAAGGCGTATCTATATCGCACTTTCCGCGCCCGCTTCAAGCGCCGCCCACGGCGCTTGGGATGCCGGCTTGCTGAACGTGACAGGTTTGGCAATGACTGCGCAGACGGCTGGACGGACGCAGCGTTGCAGCACCCCGGGCAGGCACGCGGGGGGCGTTGCCGCTACCATCAACGCCTTGCCTGACAGGTGCACCCATGCCGTTGAACGTCATCGTGGTGATGGACCCCATCGCCCACATCAAGATCGCCAAGGACACCACCTTCGCCATGCTGCTGGAAGCCCAGCGCCGCGGCCATGCCCTGCACTATGTGCGGCCGGGCGGCCTGGCCCTGGAAGGCGGCGTGGCGGTGGCCCAGACCGCCCCGCTGCAGGTCCGCGACGACCCCTCCGGCTGGTACGAGCTTGGCGCATTCAGCCGCACCGCGTTCGGCCCGGGCCAGATCGTGCTGATGCGCAAGGACCCGCCGGTCGATGCCGAATACGTCTATGACACCCAGGTGCTGGACGCCGCCGCCGCCGCAGGTGCCTGCGTGGTCAACAACCCGCAGGGCCTGCGCGACTACAACGAGAAGCTGGCCGCCCTGCTGTTCCCGCAGTGCTGCCCGCCGACCCTGGTCAGCCGCGACGCCAAGGCACTGAAGGCCTTCGCCCTGGAACACGGCCAGGCCGTGCTGAAGCCGCTGGACGGCATGGGCGGTCGCTCGATCTTCCGCAGCGGCCAGGGCGATCCGAACCTGAACGTGATCCTGGAAACCCTGACCGACGGCGGCCGCAAGCTGGCGCTGGCCCAGAAGTTCATTCCCGACATCACCGCCGGCGACAAGCGCATCCTGCTGGTCGACGGCGAACCGGTGGACTACTGCCTGGCGCGCATCCCGCAGGGTGACGAGTTCCGCGGCAACCTGGCCGCCGGTGGCCGCGGTGAAGGCCGCCCGCTGAGCGAGCGTGACCGCTGGATCGCCGCCCAGGTCGGGCCGGAAATGAAGCGCCGCGGCATGCGTTTCGTCGGCCTGGACGTGATCGGTGATTACCTGACCGAAGTGAACGTGACCAGCCCGACCTGCGTGCGCGAGCTGGACGCGCAGTACGGGCTGAACATCGCCGGCACCCTGTTCGACGCGATCGAGGCCGGCCTGCGCTGATGGACGCCGCGTCCGCCGTGCTCGCCCCGCCGCCGCGCGAAGCGCAGCGGCTGGGGGCCACCCTTGCCCTGTCGGTCATCGTTCACGCCCTGCTGATCCTGGGCGTGGGCTTTGCCGTGAAGGGCGAGGCACCGCTGGTGCCGACGCTGGAAGTGATCTTCAGCCAGACCCGCACGGCGCTGACGCCGAAGCAGGCCGATTTCCTGGCGGCGGCCAGCCAGGAAGGCGGCGGCGAGCATGACCGCGCGCAACGTCCGCGCGACAACCAGACCGGCATCGTGCCGCAGGCACAGAGTGGGCTGAGCCCGGTGCCGCAGCAACAGCAGTCGGCCGCGCCGGTGCCGCCGCCGCAGGCGCGGGTGGTCAGCAGCCGCAATGGCGAGGACACCGTGGCGCAGGCGCAGGCCCGCCCCACCCCGCTGGAACCGACCCCGGACGCGGCGCAGACAGCGCGCGAGCAGCGCGATGCGGAAATGGCCCGCCTGGCTGCCGAGGTGCACCTGCGCTCGGCGCAGTACGCCAAGCGTCCGAACCGCAAGTTCGTTTCGGCCAGCACGCGCGAATATGCCTACGCCAACTACCTGCGTGCGTGGGTCGACCGCGCCGAGCAGGTGGGCAACCTGAACTACCCGGACGAGGCGCGTCAGCGCAGGCTGGCTGGCCAGGTGGTGATCAGCGTGGGGGTGCGCCGCGATGGCAGCGTGGAAAGCAGCCGCATCCTGAAAACCAGCGGCACGCCGTTGCTGGATGAGGCGGCGCTGCGGGTGATCCAGCTGGCGCAGCCGTTCCCGGCGTTGCCGAAGACGGATGATGGCGTGGATATCCTGCAGGTGACCCGCACCTGGGTGTTCCTGCCGGGTGGCGAACTGCGCGACGACCGGTGAGGTTTGTTGCCCGGGCCTGCGGCCCGGGACCCGCTGCAGAGCTCTAGAGCAACATCAACAGCAACAGCGACAAGCAACAGCGGCGGCTGGTGTCCTGAAGAATGGTGGGGCGGTGTCGGGCGGCGGGGACGCCGCAAGTACGTCCCTGTAGGCTTAGCCGCGGCATCCATGCCGCGGATACCCCGCCACCCGACACCGCCCCACCTCTGACAGATCGCGGCGCATCTGTTTCCACGTCGGGCGACTCTGCCCGCCTCTACCCGCCCTGGTAGATCCACGCCATGCGTGGATGCGAGCGGAGCGATCGGCTTTTGATTTTGATTCTTCTTTTTTTTGATTTTCCGTGGCGGACGCGCACGGAAACTGTCAGAGGTCGGGCGGGGTGGGGTCGCGGGGGTGTCTGCGGCATGGATGCCGCGGACAAGCCTCCATGGACGGATTCACGGCGTCCCCCGCGAACCCACCCCGCCCGGCCAAGCGCGGCTGTTGCAGTCGACTAACAGTCGACTCTACCGATCCCCCGCCACGAGGGGCTCAGCCGTTGGCTTTCGCCTTCGCCTCGCGGGCGGCCTGCTGCTCGACCAGGGTCAATGCGACGTTATCCCGCAGATACGCCGGTTCGACTTTCTCCGCCGCCACGCCTTCGCCACGCGCGAACGCCGGCACCGCCAGGGCCAGCACGTCCGACGCGCGCGGCAATGCCGCTGCATCGAAACCACGCAGGCCCGCACCCAGCTGCGTCACCAGCGCACCGTCGGCCGCGCCGAAACCGGTGCCGATGCCGTAGGCCTGCAGCCCGTCCGGCAGCGCCACCGCCGCCGGTGCGCACACCCGCTCGGCATCGCGGGCCACCGGCAGGCCATCCACGCGCTCGAAGCGCGCCACGTACAACTCACCCATCCGCGCATCGATCGCCGACAGGATCTGGGTTTCCTCGGCCGGCGCGCGCAGCGCCAGCACCTGCAGCGTCGACACCGGCAGCAGCGGCCGGTCCAGCGCCAGGGCGATGCCCTGTGCGATCGCGATCGCCAGGCGCACGCCGGTGAACGCTCCCGGCCCGCGGCTGAGGGCGATGCCATCGAGCTGGCGGCGGCTGATGCCAGCCTCGGCCAGCAGCGCCTCGGCCCACGGCAGGCTCAGCTCGGCATGGCGGCGCGGCGCGATCTCGAAGCGCTCCAATACCTGCCCATCGACATGCAGGGCAACGGAACAGGCTTCGGTGGCGGTTTCAAAGGCGAGCAGTTTCATCGGAGGGAATCAGAACAGGGGGAACGTGGCGCCGGGGGCCGGCTGGGGACCCGGCGCGGGGGCCGGGACGGTCGGGGCGGCGGTGGCGGCGGCGTCGGCCACGGGGGCCCATTGTGGCGCAAAGAAGGCCTGAACATCGGCCAGCGCGCGGGTGCGGCGGAACGGCGGCAGCGAATCGAGGAACACCCGGCCATAGCCACGGTTGAGCAGGCGCGGGTCGCACAGCACCAGCACGCCGCGGTCGGTCTCGCTGCGGATCAGCCGGCCCACGCCCTGCTTGAGGGCGATCACCGCCTGCGGCAGCTGTTCGTCGCGGAACGGATTGCCACCCTGGCTGCGGATCGCCTCCAGCCGCGCCTCGTACACCGGGTCGTCCGGCGCGGCGAACGGCAGCTTGTCGATCACCACCACGCTCAGCGCCTCGCCGACCACGTCCACGCCCTCGCGGAAGCTGGCCGAGCCAAGCAGCACGCCGTTGCCGGATTCGCGGAAACGCTGCAGCAAGGTGGCGCGCGGCGCCTCGCCCTGCACGAACACCGGCCACGGCCCGTCGCGCAGCGCCTCGGCGGCCTCGCGCAGCGCACGGTGCGAGGCGAACAGCAGGAACGCCCTGCCCTGCGAGGCCTGCAGCACCGGTCGCAGGGCCTGGATGAGGGCGGTACCGAAACCACGCGCGGCGGGATCAGGCAGGCCTTCGGGCAGGTAGCACAGCGCCTGCTCGGGCCAGTTGAACGGGCTGGGCTGGACCAGCGTTTGCGGATCATCCAGGCCCAGGCGGGTGGCGATGTGGTCGAAGCCACCGCCCACGGTCAGCGTGGCCGAGGTGAAGATCCACGCCGCGCGGCTGCGCTCGCGGTGCTCGCGCAGCGGCCCGGACACATCCATCGGCGTGCGCTGGCAGCGGAACCCGCGCGGGGTGAGTTCGTACCAGAGCACGTCGGCGGCACTGGCCGCGTCGGCCGGGTCGGTATCGAAATCCAGGGTCGGCTCGTCGTCGCCCAGCCAGCGCGACAACCGCGAAACCGCTTCGCGCGCACGTGCATGGCAGGCATCGAGGCCGGCGGCGGCTTCGCGCAGCGGCTGCAGCGCCTGTTCCAACGCCACCAGGCAGCTCATCGCCGTATCGAAGCCCTCGCGCACCTGCGGCATCGCCAACGCGCGCCACTGGGTACCGCGTGACGGCAGCCCTTCCATCGCCAGGCGCAGCGCCAGCAGCGCCTGCTGCAGCTGGTCGACCGGCTCCTGCAGCGCCGACTGCGCACCGCCGACGCCACGCGCCTCGGCCAGGCAGTCGCGGGCCAGCTCCTGCCATGGGCGCATGCCGAAGCCCTCGCCGAAGAACTGCGCGGCGAGTTCGGGCAACTGGTGCGCCTCGTCGATGACGAAGGCCTGCGCACCGGGCAGCAGCTCGCCGAAGCCATCCTGCTTGAGCGCCAGGTCGGCCAGCAGCAGGTGGTGGTTGACCACCACCACGTCGGCCGCCTGCGCGCGTTGCCGCGCGTGCACGACGAAACAGTCGTCCCAGAACGGGCAGTCGGTGCCCAGGCAGTTGTCGACGGTGGACGTGACCATCGGCAGCAGCGGCGAATCGTCGGCCAGGCCGTCCAGTTCGGCGATATCACCGAACTGCGAGCGGCCGGACCAGGCGAGGATGCGCTGGAACTGCGCGGCCTGGTCGGGGCTGGAAAAACGCGGCTCGCCCCGCGCCTGCTGCAGGCGGTAGCGGCACAGGTAATTGGCCCGGCCCTTCAGCAGCGCGCTGCGCAGGCCCACGCCCAGCGCCTGGCGCACGCGCGGCAGATCACGGTGGTAGAGCTGGTCCTGCAGCGCGCGGGTGCCGGTGGAGATGATGGTGCGCAGGCCGGACAGCAGGACCGGCACCAGGTACGCGAACGTCTTGCCGGTGCCGGTACCGGCCTCGGCCAGCAGCAGGTCGCGCTGCTGCAGCGCGTCGGCGATGGCCTCGGTCAGGCGCAGCTGTGCGGGACGCGGGTTGAAGGCATCCAGGTGCGAGGCGAGCGCGCCGCCTTCGCTGAGGGCTTCGCGGCTGGCATGAACGAGGTCGGACATCAGACAGGAAGGATACCCGGCCGGGCGCTGCCCGGCACCCGTTTCAAGCCAGAGCGCAGGCAAAGGCAACAGCAACAGCGTGGTTCATGGCTCTGGGTTGCTGCGTGCTGGGCGGGGCGGGAGGGGCAGGCAGGACACGCCGTAAACCCGTCCATGGGGGCTCGATGGCGCCATCCATGGCGCCAACGGTCCTGCCTGCCCCTCCCGCCCCACCCTCGACAGTTTCCTGGTGGCGGATGGACGTGCTTCGTGGCGTCGCGTTTGCTCGACTGGATTCAGAAGCGGTTGGTCGAACGGAAACAAGAAGGGGTCGGAGCCGTTTTCCTGCGGAAAACGGCTCCGACCCCTCGGCGAGTGCGCGCAGCGCGCGACCCGCTTTTGCTTTGATTTTTTCTTTTCCGTGGCTGGACGCACACGGAAACTGTCAGGGGCCGGGCGGGTGGGCTGCGCAGGGGCGTGAGCCGCATGGATGCGGCGACCGAGCTTACATGGACGTACTTGCAGCGTCCCCTGCGCAGACCATCCGCCCGGCCCACCTCGCAAGGCCAGTCGACTGACAGTCGACTCTACCGACCGGCCAGCCACGAGGGGCTGCGCCGTTGGCTGGAAACTCAGTACCGCTTGATCCCCGGCACCGTGCACCCTTCAATCTGCGCATGCGCCGACACCGCATTCTCCTTCTCGCCCCGCGCCAGGCGCGACTGCTCGATCGTCGCCCAGTGCCGGCGGCACAGTGGCCCCGTCTTCGAACCCAGGTCCACCGCCTTGCGCGCGAACGTCTCCGCCTCGGCCCACTGCCCCTGCAGCAGCGCGATCTCCGCGCGTTCCTGCAGCACCGCCGGGTCGCCCGCCACGATCTGCAGCGCCTGGTCCAGGCTGCCAGCGGCCGCGGCCAGGTCATTGCCCTGGCGCTGGGCCAGCGCGGTCTGGCGCAGGTCTTCCACCTGCGAATCACGCAGCGGCTGCACCGACAGCTCCTTGTCGTCCGGGCCAGCGGCGGCTTCCACGTTGGCCAGGCGCTGTGCCGGCGTGGTGGTGTCCACCGGCTTGGCTGCCGGCGGCGGGCTGCTCACGCAGGCGGCCAGGGCCAGGCTCAGGCCGGTCACGGCCAGCAGCGGATACAGGGATCGAAGGGTCATCGGCATCACCGGCTGGGAGGAGGAGTGGCGGCAGCGGGCGCTGCGGCAGGTGCGGCGGCAGGCGGTTCCTGCTTGCGGTCCAGGCCGAACCAGCTGCGCCAGCCACCGCCTTCGCTTTCACCGCCCTGCTCGTCCGGCAACGCGGCCGGAGCGCAGGGGGCGTAGGCCGGCGCGTAGCCGACCACGAACGGGAAGCGACGGGCGTCCGGGCAGCCTTCATCGGTGCTGTTGGTACCGGTGGCGGCCACCGACTGCCAGTCCAGGCCCTTGTTGCTGACCTTCAGCGGCGCACTCGGCAGGCGCTGGAAGATGCCCGACCACACCCGCATCGCACCGGTGGCGCCGTACAGGCCAGCCTGTTCGTTCTGGTCGTTGCCCATCCAGATCACCGCCAGGTGGTCGCCGGTGTAACCGGCATACCAGCTGTCGCGGCCATCGTTGGTGGTACCGGTCTTGCCGGCCGGCTGCAGGCGGCCCAGGCCATCGGCGTTCAGGCGCTGCGCGGTGCCGCTGGCAACCACCTGCTGCAGGCCGATGCTGATCAGGTTGGCGGCAATCGAATCGCCTTCCTGGGCCGGGGCCGGGGTCTTGTCGTAACGCTTGAGCAGCTTGCCCTGCGGATCGAGCACGCCACGCACCGCATGCAGCGGCTGGATCTCGCCGCCGGAGGCCAGGAACTGGTACAGCTGGGCCATCGCGTACGGGCTCTGGTCGGTCGAGCCGAGGATCACCGCCGGATTGGGGTCCGCCTTGATGCCAGCCAGCACGTGGATCAGCTGGGTAACCCGCTCAGGACCGACCTGCATGCCCACGCGCACGGTGGCCTGGTTGTAGGAATGGGCCAGCGCGTCGATCAGCCGCACCGTGCCGTGGCTGCGGTTGTCCGCGTTGCCCGGGCTCCAGTTGCGGCCACGGCCGAGCTGCACCGTCACCGGTGAATCATCCACCCAGCTGGCCAGCGAATAGCGGTCCGGCTGGGCCAGGGCCAGCAGGTACACGAACGGCTTCAGCAGCGAACCGACCGGGCGCTGTGCCTCGATGGCGCGGTTGAAGCCGACCTCGGACACTTCGCGGCTGCCGATCACCGCCACCACGTCGCCGTTGTGCACGTCGGTCATCACCATGCCCGCCTGCAGCTCGGGACGACGCTTGCTCTCCAGCGACTTGATGGTGCGGGTGACCGCGCCTTCGGCGTAGGCCTGCGCGGAGGGCGACATGCCGCTCATCACGCTCAGGCCGGCGCCCTGCAGGGCCGATTCGGGGTAGTCATGGCCGAGCTGGCGACGCACCAGGTCCACATAGGCGGGGAAGCGGTTGGCCGCCACCAGGCCCGGGCTCTTGGGCACGCCCAGCGGCGCCTTCAGCGCACGCTGGTACTCGGCGTCGTCGATCAGGGTTGCTTCGTGCAGCTTGCCCAGCACGAAGTTGCGGCGGTCGGTCGCGCGCTCCGGGTTGCGACGCGGGTCGTAGTAGGACGGGCCCTTGACCAGGCCGATCAGCAGCGCGATGTGCTCGGTATCCAGCGAGGACAGGTCGCGACCGAACCAGAACTCGGCGCCGGAGGACATGCCGTGGATCGCCTGGCTGCCGCGCTGGCCCAGGTACACCTGGTTGAGGTAGGCCTCGAAAATGGTGCGCTTGTCGTAGCGCGCTTCCATGATCAGCGCGTACAGCACTTCATTGAACTTGCGGGTGAGGGTCTGTTCCTTGCCGATGCCGAGCAGGCCGCTGCGGGCCAGCTGCTGGGTCAGCGTGGACGCGCCCTGGCGGCTCTGGCCACCGGAACGGATGGTCACCCACACCGCACGCGCGATGCCGGACAGGTCGATGCCGTGGTGGCGGTTGAAGTCCTTGTCCTCCACCGCCTGCAGGCCGGTCACCAGCAGGTCCGGCGCTTCGTTCATGCGGATCAGGCGGCGCTCTTCCTGCTTCTGCCCGTACAGCGTGGCGATGCGCGCCGGATCCAGGCGGGCGGCCTTCAGTGCCTTGCGCGAATCAGGATCACGCAGCGACGCGATGCTGCCGCCGGACAGCGACAGCTCCACGCGCTTGGCAGCGACGTGGCCATCGACATCGTTGTAGCCGCGGCTGGAAATGGTGAAGCGCCCACCCTGCACCGCGTAGGTGGCCGGGTCCTTGCCCTGGCCATCATCGCGGTAGGCCGAGGCCGCCAGTTCGGTCTTCAGCGTGGCCGCGTCCATGGCCTTGCCGGGCACCAGCACCAGCGGGCGCGCGTAGACACGTGTCGGAATCTGCCAGCGCAGTTCGCCAAAACGCTGGGTGACCTGTTGGTTCAGGTACAGCGTATAGGGAATGAGGAAACCCAGTCCCAACGCGACTGCCGCCATGGTCCAGGTGATCAACCGGCGGCGCCACAGGGGACCGGAGTCCTGCTGGTCGTCGTCGTCGAAATCGTCGATGTCGTCGGAATCGTAGCGTCGGGGCACGGGAATGCGAGAATGTAGGGTCAGGCGAGTCTACCCCAGCCACCGTGGCTGGCGGATTCCCCTGTGTTCCCCCGCTTAAGCTGGAGTTGCAACCGGATGGCGATGTCCTTGGCCGAAATCCGCTACCTGATCAATCGCCTGACGGGCCTGGCCCGGCGCAGCCTGGCCAGCCTGCGGACCCGCGGCTGGCGGGCCACCTGGCAGCGCATCCGGGTGCACAGCCAGCGTGCCGTGCCGGCCCCGCGTGCCCCGCTGTACCTGCCGGCCGCACAGGCGTTTGCGCCGTTCAGCGTGCCTTTCAGCGAATCGCCGGTGGTGAGCATCATCATCCCGGTCTACAACCACGCCGATCACACCGTGGCCTGCCTGCGGGCGCTGGCCGCGTATCCGCCGGCGGCCGCCTGCGAGATCCTGGTGGTCGACGACGGCAGCAGCGACGCCACCGTGCAGTGGATGCCGCAGATCGCCGGCCTGCGTTACGAGGTGCGTGAGCGCAACGGCGGTTTCATCGACGCCTGCAATGACGGCGTGGAGCGCGCGCGCGGCCAGTACGTGGTGCTGCTGAACAACGATACGGTGCCGCAGCCGGGCTGGCTGGACGCCCTGCTGGACACCTTCACTGCGGTGCCGGAGGCCGGCCTGGTCGGCAGCCAGCTGCTCTATCCCGATGGCCGCCTGCAGGAATCGGGCGGGGTGATCTTCGCCGACGGCAGTGGCTGGAGCTATGGCCGCTTCGAGGCCGCCGACGACCCGCGCTATGCCAGTCTGCGCGACGTGGACTACTGCTCCGGCGCGGCGCTGATGCTGCCGCGGGGGCTGTGGCAGCAGCTGGGCGGCTTCGATACCCGCTACCGCCCGGCCTATTACGAAGACACCGACCTGGCCTTCAGCGTGCGGGCGCTGGGCCGCCGCGTGCTGGTGCAGCCGGCGAGCCGGGTCATCCACGATGAAGGCACCAGCAACGGCACCGATACCGGCAGCGGGGTGAAGGCCTACCAGGTGCGCAACCAGGGCATCTTTGCCGCCAAGTGGGCCACCGAACTGGCGCGCCACCCGGCCGTGGGCGAAGTGCCCTCGCCCGCCCTGCTGTACCGCGGCCGCCGCCAGGTGCTGATCCTGGACGAGGAAGTGCCGCGCCCGGAGCGCGATTCCGGCTCGCTGCGCCAGGTCAACCTGATCCGCCTGCTGCTGCAGGCCGGGGCCCACGTGGTGTTCGTGCCGACCCGGCGCGAGCACGGCGGCGCGGCCACCGAAGCCCTGCAGCGGATGGGCGTGGAAGTCTGGTACGCACCGTTCATCGAGGGCGTGGCCGGCTGGCTGCGCAGCCACGCTGCACGCTTCGACGTGGCCCTGCTGGTACGCCACCACGTGGCCAACGAATGCCTGCCCCTGCTCAAGCGCTACGCGCCGCAGGCACGCACCGTGTTCGACACCGTGGACCTGCACTACCTGCGCGAGCGCCGCGGCGCCGAAGTGGCCGGTGATGCCGGCCTGCTGCGTGCGGCCGAACGCACCCGCAGCAGCGAACTGGCGGTGATGGAGCAGTGCGATGTCACCGTGCTGGTCAGTGCCGCCGAGCGCGAACAGCTGCAGGCCGATGCACCGCGCGTACGGGTGGAACTGATCTCCAACCTGCATGAAGTGGCCGGCGCAGGCGCACCGTATGCACAGCGCCACGACCTGGTATTCGTCGGCGGCTTCCGCCACCCGCCGAACCTGGATGCGATGGAATGGTTCATCGGCGAGGTCTTCGCCGGCATCCGCGCGCAGCTGCCGCAGGTGCGCCTGCACTGCATCGGCGCGGCCGCGCCGGACAGCCTGCTGGCGCTGGCCGCCGGCCAGCCCGGGGTGGAGATGCACGGCTTCGTCGAGGACATCGTGCCGTACATGGACGGTGCGCGCATCGCCATTGCCCCGCTGCGCTTCGGCGCCGGGGTGAAGGGCAAGATCAACCTGAGCATGGCCCATGGCCAGCCGGTGGTCGGCACCACGTGCGCGGTGGAAGGCATGCACCTGCAGCCGGGCCAGGACGTGCTGGTGGCCGATGACGCCGCCACGTTCGCGGCCGAGGTCGTGCGCCTCTACCAGGACCCGCAGCTGTGGCAGCAGCTGTCCGATGCGGGCCTGGCCAACGTCGCCCAGCACTTCTCGCTGGATGCGGCGCGGGCCACCGTGCAGCGGGTGTTCTTCGACTAATCCAGCCGCCCGCCGGCCTGCCGCAGGCGCTGCTCGAACGCAGCCAGCTCCGGCAGGTCCGGCTGCAGCTGGCGCACCTGGTCGACGGCGGCCGCGGCGAAGGCCACGTCGCCGCGGCCCAACCGCTCGCTGCCGATGGCCAGCCAGCGCTGTGCCAGCCGCACCCGTGCCGACGGCAGGCCCGCCGCGGTCGGCGCCAGGGTCTGCCAGGCCTGCAGGCAGGCGCCCGCGGCCTGCACCCGGTTCTGCCGCAGGTTGTCATCGAAACACTGCCGGCTGGCCGGCAGCAGGCGCGCCGCAGCCGCCCTCACCCGTGCATCGCGCGGCGCCAGCGCCTGTGCCTCACGCAGCGCGTCGAACGCGCTGTGCCCGGGCGGGCTGATCCAGCGTCCTTCGCGTTCGGCGCGATCGATCTGGCGCAGGTGATCACGCAGTTTCCGCTCGCGCTGGGCCGTGCTCAATACCGGCTGCTGCTGTGCCTGCCGCGCGTGCTGGGCGCGCTGGATGCGTTGCGCAGCCTGCTGCAATGCCGCCTGCGATGCGCCGAGTGCAGCGGCACGCGCACGGTCGGTCTCGGCCGCTTCGAACTGGAAATCGGCGGCCTGGCGCTGGCTGCGTGCCAGCAGCGCCTGCGCCGTCTGTTCACGGCCACGCAACGCATTGGGATCATCGGGCGCCACTGCCAGCACGGCGTCGAAGGCGTTGGCCGCGGCGTCCAGCGTCTGCTGCTTCAGTGCACGCTGGCCCTGCCGCAGGCGCTGGTCGACCGCGCGCGCCAGCGCTTCCTTGCTGGCCGGCAGATCGCTGTGACCGGCATCGAACTGGCGCGCACGCTGCAGCAGGGCCGCGGTCTGCGCCAGCTCGCCGCGCGCAGCCAGCGCGCGGGCGCGCTGCAGCAGGTCGCTCAGGGCATCCTCGCGCCCTTCCAGCGCCGGCAGGTTGTCCGGCTGCAGGGCCAGGATGCGCTGGAACAGCGGCAGGGCGCTGCTGTCGCCCTCATCCAGGCGGCCGGCCGCGAAGGCATTGCGCGCCTGCGCCAGCAATGCGCCGATCCCCGCGCCCGCACTGCGCCGTGCCTGCAGCTGCCGCGCGACGGCATCGGCCTGGCCCTGCGGCACCTGCAGTTCGCGGGCCAGCGCCAGTGCCTGCGCACTGCCGTCGAGATCATCGGCCTGCAGCCGCTCATGCGCCTGCCGCAACGCCGCCACGCCGGTGCTTGCCAGCCCCTGTCGCGCCTGCAGGCGATCGTTGTCGAGGGCCAGCGCGGCCTGGTAGCGTTCGCGCGCGCCGCTGCCATCGGCCGCGGTCAGCCGCCCCGCGGCCAGCGCGCGATCACCCTCGGCCAGCAGCTGTTCAATCTGCGGTTCGTCCCAGAACCAGTCGGCCAGCGGCTTGCGCAGCAGCACCAGCGCCACGAACACCACCACCGCCGCCAGCAGTGCCCAGCGCCAGACCCGGCGCGCGTGGCGTGCCTGCAGCCACCACCAGCGGCCCTCGCGGCGAACGCGGTCCAGCGCGGGGTGGTCGGCGCCGGGGCGGCGATGCGGGGGCTCGCGTTTCATGCGTGCAGGGTAGCCGGGGCAGCGTGAAGCTCAGCCCAGACGACGCGCCTCGCTCACGCCCGGCAGTGCATCCAGCTTGCCCAGCAGGTTCGACAGCTGGCCGTAATCGCTCACCTTCAGGCGCAGGCGCAGGTGCGCGCGGCCGCTGTTGCGCACGTTGTCACTGTGGATATCGAGCACGTACGCGTCTTCCTGTGCGATCAGGTTGGTGATGTCCTTCAGCAGCCAGCGGCGGTCGACCGCGTCGACCACCACGTCCACTTCGTAACCGTTGCCGGCCTGGCCCCATTCCACCGGCAGGATGCGCTGCGGGCTGGCGGCGGACAGGCGCGCCAGCGACGCGCAGTCTGCACGATGCACGGTGACACCGCGGCTACGGGTCAGGTAACCGACGATGGGCTCGCCGGCCACCGGCTGGCAGCAGCGCGCCAGCTGCACCAGCAGGTTGCCGACGCCCTGCACGGTGAACTTGGATTTGCCCAGGTTCTCGCGGCGCGCGGTCGGCCGCGGCAGGGTCGGCGCGGGCGCCGGCTGGCTCGCCGCACGCTCGGCTTCCAGCAGCGCACGACTGACCTGGTTGGGCCCGGTATCGCCCAGCGCCACCTGGATGTACAGGTCGTCGACGCTGTCGGCATGGAATTTCTTCGCGGCCGCGGCCAGGTCCGAATGCTGCAGGCCCAGCCGCTTCAGTTCGCGCTCCAGCAGCTCGCGGCCGGCCTGCACGTTGCGCGCACGGTCCAGCTTGTGGAACCAGCTGCGCACCTTTTCGCGCGAACGGTTGCTGGCCAGGAAGCCCAGTGCCGGCATCAGCCAGTCGCGGCGCGGGTCGGCCTCCTTGCCGGTCAGGATCTCCACCCGGTCGCCGCTGCGCAGCCGGTAGGTGAGCGGCACGATGCGGCCGTTGACCTTGGCGCCACGGCAGCGGTGGCCGACCATGGTGTGCACCTGGTAGGCGAAATCGAGCGGGGTGGCGCCCTGCGGCAGGTCCAGCACCTCGTCCTTCGGGCTCAGTGCGTAGACCCGGTCTTCGGTCAGCTCGGCATCGAGCGCGCCGGCCAGTTCGTTGCCCTGCCCTTCCTGCGCCTGTTCCAGCAGCTGGCGCATCCAGGTGATCTTGCGATCGAAGGCCTTCTCGGCGCCCTTGCTGCCTTCCTTGTACTTCCAGTGCGCGGCCACGCCAAGCTCGGCCTGCGCATGCATGTCGTGCGTACGGATCTGCACTTCGATGGTGCGCCCTTCCGGGCCGACCACGGCGGTGTGCAGCGAACGGTAATCGTTGGCCTTGGGGCGGGCGATGTAATCGTCGAACTCGCTGGGCACCGGTGCCCACAGCGCATGCACCACGCCCAGCGCGGCGTAGCAGGCGGCCACGTCGTCGACCATCACCCGCACCGCGCGGATGTCATACAGCTGGTCGAAGGCCAGCCGCTTCTTCTGCATCTTCCGCCAGATGCTGTAGATGTGCTTCGGCCGCCCGCTCACTTCGGCATGGATGCCCTGTGCGGCCAGCTCGCGCGACAGCGTCTTCTTGACGTGCTCGACGTAGCGCTCGCGGGCGATGCGCGTCTCGTCCACCTCGCGTGCGATGCGGCGGTAGGTGTCCGGCTCCAGGTGGCGGAACGCCAGGTCTTCCAGCTCCCACTTCAACTGCCAGATGCCCAGGCGGTTGGCCAGCGGGGCATGGATGTCACGGGTCAGCTGGGCCAGTGCGCGACGCTGCTCTTCGTCGAGCTTGTCGGCTGCACGCATGCGTGCCAGCTGGCGGGCCAGCAGGATCGGCACCACCCGCAGGTCGTGGATGATGGCCAGCAGCAGGCGGCGCAGGCCTTCGCTGTTGCGCCCCGCCTCGCGGCCGGCATGCAGCGCCCAGACCGGGTCGGCAGCGTCCTGGCCGTCGAGCAGGCCGATCACCGCCCTCTTGTGGCCGCCCATCGGCAATGTGTCCAGGTGCGCGCGCAGGCCCGGCAGGTCGAACAGCAGCGCAGCAAGCACCGCGCCTTCGTCGGCCGACAGCAGGGCCAGCGCATCCAGCGTATCGGCCAGCACCGACCAGCTGCTGCCGCGCATCTCGTGCGAGGTATCGGCAGCTTCCCACAGCTGCAGCAGGGCTTCGCGCAGCGGCGCGGGCAGCACCGCCGCCGCAGGGCGGTTCAACAAGGCTTCCAGGCCGGGGACAGACGCGCGGTTCACAGCAGTCGGACATCAAAGACAGAGGGCTCTACGGTAACGCTCCGCCCGTTCAGGAACAATCGCCAAGGCCACCATCGGCGCTCATGTGTTCATGCCGGCACCTGACGGTGGCGGCAGGCGCGGCACCTGCTTCCTGACTGGATGGTTCAGGGAACCACATCGGGTTTACAAACGGCGCGGCATGGTCGAGGCCGCTGCGGTGGTGATCCGCAGCATGCCTGCGGGGAGTGCCGATGTCGTGGATGGAAAACGTTTCACTCGTCACGCTGCTGTTCAATTTCGCCTTCTTCTATCCGGTGGTGATGGCCTTCTTCTGGATGGTCGGCGGCATCTACTACTACCTGCGCCGCGAACGCGGTGCGCCGCGCCCTGACGCACCGCCCCCACTGCGCAGCCAGCCGCCGGTCAGCGTGCTGGTGCCCTGCTTCAACGAAGCCACCCACATCGCCGACACGATCCACGCGATCGCCGCCCAGGTGTACCCGCGGCTGGAGATCATCGCCATCAACGATGGCAGCAGCGACGCCAGCGGTGCGGTGCTGGAGGGCCTGCTGCCGCAGTACCCGAACCTGCGCGTGGTGCACCTGGAAGAAAACCAGGGCAAGGCCAACGCACTGCGCATCGGCACACTGGCGGCGCGCTCGGAATACCTGGTCTGCGTCGATGCCGATGTGCTGCTGGACCCGCATGCCACGCGCTGGATGGTCGGCCACCTGATCGACGGGCCGCGCGTGGGCGCGGTCACCGGCAACCCGCGCGTGCGCAACCGCACCACCCTGCTGGCACGCATGCAAGTGGGCGAGTTCTCCGCCATCATCGGCCTGATCAAGCGTGCCCAGCGCGTGTATGGCCGGTTGTTCACCCTGTCCGGCGCCATCTGCGCGTTCCGCCGCACTGCGCTGCACCGGGTCGGCTTCTGGAACGACCGCATGGTCACCGAAGACATCGACATCTCCTGGCGCCTGCAGCTGGATGGCTGGGATATCCGCTATGAACCCAATGCGCTGAGCTGGGTGCTGATGCCCGAGACCCCGCGCGGCCTCTGGCGGCAGCGCCTGCGCTGGGCCCGCGGCGGCGTGGAGGTGCTGCTGCAGCATGGCCGCAAGGTGCTGTCCTGGCGCCGGCGGCGGATGTGGGGCGTACTGCTGGAATACGCGCTGAGCCTGGCGTGGGCCTACACCATGCTGGTCATCGTGCTGCTGTGGCTGCTGGGCAAAGTGATGCCGCTGCCGCGCGCCCTGTACGTGGATACCCTGCTGCCGCGCTGGCATGGCGTGGTACTGGCCCTGGTGTGCCTGCTGCAGTTCGGTACCAGCCTGCTGATCGAACGCCGCTACGAACGCGGCCTGGCGCGCCAGTTCTACTGGGTCATCTGGTACCCGCTCGCCTTCTGGACCATCGGCATGGCCGCCGCGGTGGTGGCCCTGCCGCGCACGCTGCTTTCCTGGCGGCAACAACGCCGCGCACGCTGGATCAGCCCGGACCGAGGGGTTTCATGACGCCACCACCTGTCATCGTCCGTCCCGAGCGCCTGGGACGGCAGAAACGTTTCCTGCAGCGCGCAGCCACCCTGCTGGCCTGGTCGGCCTACGCCTGGCTGTGGGTCCCGCTGGTCACCCTGGTTACCTGGGTGCTCGGCATCCACGCCGGCTGGGAACGCCTGTTCCTGCAGCGCAACGCCGTCGACCCCTTCATCCTGGCGTCGCTGCCGATCATCGCCCTGCTGTGCGGGCTGCTGCTGATCGGCTGGGCCGAGTACAACCGCGCCCGGTTTGCCGATGCCGACCGCCGCCTGCGTCGCTCGGACGTGGCGGATGCCGCGGTGCAGGTCCGGCTGCAGGCGCCGCCGCAGGTCATGCACACCCTGCGCCGGCACCGGGTGGTGACCGTGCGCATGGATGAGCAGGCCCGGCCGGTCAGCGCCTGGCGGTCGCAGCGCACGCCCTAGGGCAGGTGCCGCGTCGCCTGCGCTGCTCTACACTCGGGCCACATCCAGGAGAAACGCCATGCCCCTGCGTCTGCTGCGCCCGCTGTGTGTCGCCCTCGTTCTGTGCACCGTTGCGTTGCCGGCCCTGGCCCAGCGCGTTGTCGATGGTGATCTGCAGCAGCAGATGAGCCCGCAGGAGTTCAAGGCCGCCGGACTGGACAAACTCAGCGCCACCGAACTGGCCACGCTCAACCGCTGGCTGCAGGGCAAGGTCGAAGCAGCCACCACCGAGGCCGTGGCCGCCGTGCGCGAAGAAGCGCGCGAGGAAGGCCGCCAGGAAGTGATCGTCAAGAACCGCGGCTTCTTCGATTTCGGCAGCAAGGAGCCGATCACCGGCGTGCTGGAGGGCGAGTTCCGCGGCTTCGGCAAGGGCCGCATCTATACCCTGGACAATGGCCAGACCTGGGAACAGACCGATGCCACCACCCTGGCCGGCGTCCGCAAGACGTCGCCGAAGGTCAGCATGAACCCCGGTCTGCTGGGCGTCTGGTACATGAAGGTGGAAGGCGTGAACACCCAGGCGAAGGTCCGCCGCACCAAATAACGTTTCGACCCACCCGATGACGCCGGGCATCGCCCGGCGCCATCGCGTTACAGCTGGCGCAGCGCGGTCACCCGCTGTGCCAGTTTCTTCGCCGAGATGCCGGTGCGCGCACCCAGCTCCTGTGCGAACAGCGAGACCCGCAGTTCCTCCAGGTCCCAACGCAGCGCCTGCCACTGCGGACGCTCGCGCAAGCCCTGCGCATCCCCTTCGCGCAGCGCATCCAGGAACGGCGTCAGTTCCAGCATGCGCGCCTGGTCGCGCGGCGGATCGCGCTTGGCGCGTTCGGTACGCAGGATCATCGCCTTCAGATAGCGCGGATACTGCGCCAGCGCATCGGCCGGGGTATCGCGCAGGAACCCCGGATGGATCAGGCCGACCAGCTGCGCTTCCATGTCATCCAGGTTGCCGCGCGCCCAGCCCATCAGGGGCGCTTCCAGCAGCGGCTTCAGTTCGGCCACCAGCGCCAGGATGGTCTCGGCCAGCTTCAGCCGCGACATCGCTTCGCCGAACAGCGACTTGGCCGCATGGTCGCGACGCTGTTCGAAGGCCGCTGCATCGCGGATGTCTTCCAGGCCCTCGGCCAGCACCGCGTTCATCGCCGCATCGACCAGATCGCCACGCAGGCGTTCCTGCGATTCGATGGCCGCGTACAGCAGGCCGGTCTTGGGGGCCACCGGCAGCTGCTTGCGTGCCTGCTTCACCTTCTCCGCGAGGGCGATCTCCAGCAAGCGGCGCACGCCCAGCGGATGGGCCTCCTGCGCCTGCTGGCGGTCGGCGAAGATGCGCAGCGCCACGCTGTCACCCTCGTCCAGCAGCGCCGGGTACGCGGGCACGCCGGCTTCGCCGGGCACCTGCAGCGGAATCGGCGTCGCCGGGAACGTACGCAGCCCGTCGGCCGCCATTTCGCGACCGGCACGCGCAGCGAAGGCATCGCCGGCACGGCCACCAAACTTCGCACGCAGCGCATCGAGATCACGCGAGGTGGCCAGCACCTTGCCGTGCTCGTCGCGCAGGCGCAGGTTCATGTGCAGGTGCGGCTCGATCGAACCCGTTTCGAAATCGAGCGCGGTCACCGTCGCACCGGTCGCGCGTGACAGGAAGCGCGCCAGCTCACCGGTGATGGCATCGGCGCTGGGCTGCGGGAACGCCTCGAAGAAGGCGCGGCCGAAGTCCGGCGCCGGCACGTAGTTGCGGCGCATCGCCTTGGGCAGGCTGCGGATCAGCGCCGAAGCCTTGTCGGCCACGAAGCCCGGCGCCAGCCAGCCCAGCTGCACCGGGTCCAATGCGTTCAGCAGGTGCAGCGGCACGTCCAGGGTCACGCCGTCATCGTCGGCACCCGGCTCGAAGCGGTAATGCAGCGGCAGCCGCGCCTGGCCCAGCGGCAGGTACTTGGGGTAACGCTCCTGCTCGCTGCCCTCGCCCGGCAGCAGGTCGACCAGCGACCAGTGCAGGGTCCTGCGCTGTTCCGGCGGCAGCGCCTTCCACCAGGTATCCAGGCCAGCGGCCGAATGGATCTGCGGCGGCACGCGGTCCAGGTACCAGCGCGCCTGCCAGTCCTCGTCGGCGACGATGCCGGCCCGGCGCAGCTTGGCCTCTTCCTCGCGGGCCAGTTCCAGCACCTTCTGGTTGTCGGCGACGAAGCTGGCGCGGGTATTGATCTCGCCGGTCACCAGGGCCTGCCGCACGAAGATGTCATGCGCCTCGCCCGGCTCGATGCGGCCGTAGTGCACCGGCTTCTTCGGTGCCAGCACCAGGCCGAAAAGGCTGATCTGCTCGGAGGCCAACACCTGGCCCTGCGCGCGCGACCAGTGCGGGTCGAAGTGCTTGCGCAGCAGCAGGTGCGGCAGCTCGGCAATCACCCAGTCCGGTTCGATCGCGGCCAGGGTCATGCCCCAGACCTTCTGCGTGTCCAGCAGGTTGGCCACCAGCAGCCACGGCGGCGGACGCTTGGACAGCGCCGAGCCCGGGAACGGCAGGAAGCGGCGCTGGCGCGGCGCCTGGAAATCACCCTTCTCGGTGCGATGGCCGATCTGCGTCGGCAGGCCCGCCACCAGTGCACGGTGCAGGGTCTGGTAGGCGGCCGCGCGCACGCGCTCGCTGAAGCCACCACCGGCCGGCGCTTGTTCCTTCTGCGCGCGCACGGCCACGGGGGCCGGTGCGGCTTCGGCCTTGCCTTCGCGGGCCAGGCGCGCGGCGCGGTGCAGCTGGCCACGGGTGGCCTTCACTGCCGCTGCATCATCACGCGCCGGGGCCGGCGCACTGCTGCCGGCCAGCAGCGGTGCCATCGAGGCCTCGGTGGCTTCTTCCTTCCAGCCCAGTTCCTCGCACAGCAGGCGCAGCTGGCGGTGCAGCTCGCGCCACTCGCGCATGCGCAGGAAGCCGAGGAAGTGGCGACCGCACCAGTCGCGCAGCTTGGATTGGGTCAGGTCTTCGTGGGCCTGCCGGTAGCCATCCCACAGGCGCAGCACGCCGACGAACTCGGAGCGTCCATCGGCAAACTGCGCATGCGCGCTGTCGGCCGCGCCGCGCGCTTCGGGCGGGCGTTCGCGCGGGTCCTGGATGCCCAGGAACGAGGCGATCACCAGCATCGGCCGCAGACAGCCAGCAGCCTGCGCAGCCACCAGCATGCGCGCCAGTTTCACGTCCACCGGCAGGCGGGCCATCTGCTTGCCGATGGTGGTCATTCGCCGCTCGGCATCGATCGCGCCCAGCTCGGTCAGCTGCTGCCAGCCATCGGCCACGGCACGCTCATCCGGCGCTTCCAGGAACGGAAACTCCTCGATGCGGCCCAGGCCCAGCTGCAGCATGCGCAGGATCACCCCGGCAAGACTGGAGCGGCGGATTTCCGGATCGGTGAACTCCGGCCGCGCCTGGAAATCCGCTTCGGCATACAGCCGGTAGCAGATGCCCTCGGCGATGCGGCCGCAGCGGCCCTTGCGCTGGTTGGCGCTGGCCTGCGAAATCGGCTCGATATGCAGGCGGTCCAGCTTGTTGCGCGGGCTGTAGCGCTTGACGCGGGCGAAACCCGGATCGACCACGTAGCGGATGCGCGGCACCGTCAGCGAGGTTTCGGCCACGTTGGTGGCCAGCACGATGCGCCGGTTCGGGCCCGGATTGAACACCCGGTCCTGGTCCTGGTTGGACAGCCGCGCATACAGCGGCAGCACCTCGGTATTGCGGTACTTGCGGCGCTCCAGCGACTGGTGCGCATCGCGGATCTCGCGTTCGCCGGGCAGGAAGATCAGCACGTCGCCGCGCGAATCCAGGCGGGTGATCTCGTCGATGGCCGACACGATGGCGTCGTTGACGGTGCGCTCGCCCTGTTCTTCGCCCTCGCCTTCCAGCGCGCGGTAACGCACTTCCACCGGGTAGGTGCGGCCTTCCACGCTGATCACCGGCGCATTGTCGAAATGCTGGGCGAAGCGTTCGGTATCGATGGTGGCCGAAGTCACGATCAGCTTCAGGTCCGGGCGCTTGCGCAGCAGCTGCTTCAGGTAGCCCAGCAGGAAGTCGATGTTGAGGCTGCGTTCGTGCGCCTCGTCGACGATGATCGTGTCGTAGTTCGACAGCCAGCGGTCACTGGCGATCTCCGCCAGCAGGATGCCGTCGGTCATGAACTTGATGCGGCTCTCTTCGCTGACCTTGTCGTTGAAGCGCACCTGGTAGCCGACCAGCTGGCCCAGTTCGCTCTGCAGTTCCTGCGCCACGCGGCTGGCCACCGCACGTGCGGCAATCCGTCGCGGCTGGGTGCAGCCGATCATGCCGGCCTGGCCACGGCCCGCGGCCAGGCACAGCTTCGGCAGCTGGGTGGTCTTGCCCGAGCCGGTTTCACCGGCGATCACCACCACCTGGTGGTCGCGGATCAGGCCGATGATCGCCTCGGCTTCACGCGCAATCGGCAGCTGCGGGTCCAGAGTAATGGCCGGCTGCTGTTGCGCCCGCACCTGCCGGCGCTGCACCGACGCCTGCAAGGCCTGCTCGAAGGTGGCGGCCAGCGCCGCATCCTGCGGCTTGGCCTCGCAACGCGAGAGCATTCCCAGCAAACGGCCCCGGTCGCGGCTCATGGCGCCGTCGATGGCGGCACGCTGTTGGCGCAGGCGGGGTGACGGATTTTTATCGATAGCGTTCATCAATCGGTTCGTTCAAAACTTTGAAAGCGACCAGTCATCGAGACTGATTTACTGTGAAGGCCAACGATTCCACAAGGAGGAACCCCATGGCGAAGACCAAGAGCACGACCAAGCCCAAGACCGCCAAGCAGAAGCTTGCAGCGGCGGCACCGTCGGCACCCAACATCGATATCGGGATCACCCAGGGCAACCGCAAGAAGATCGCCGACGGTCTGTCGCGGTTCCAGGCGGACGCGTTCACGCTCTACCTGAAGACCCACAACTTCCACTGGAACGTGACCGGGTCGATGTTCAACTCGCTGCACACCATGTTCGAGACGCAGTACACCGAGCAGTGGGCGGCGCTGGACGATGTGGCCGAACGTATCCGTGCGCTGGGTTTCAATGCCCCGGGCTCCTACCGGGAATTTGCTGCGCTGACCTCGATCGCCGAGGAGCCGGGCCTGACCGACAGTGCGGACTGGCGGGAAATGGTACGCCAGTTGGTGGTCGCCAACGAAGCGGTCTGCCGTACGGCGCGTGAAGTGCTGGATGTGGCGGACGATGCCGACGACGCCCCGACCGAGGATCTGATGACCCAGCGCCTGCAGACCCACGAAAAGTACGCGTGGATGCTGCGTTCCCTGCTCCAGTAAGGATTGAGGGGGGTTCGGCAGGGCTTGCAGCCCTGCACCTGCCGAAGCGGTAGTGCCGGCCGCTGGCCGGCAACTTCAACGTCAAAGGCTGGTTTCCTGAGGGTTGGCGGGGTGGGTCCGGTTGAGGGGGACGCCGTGAACCCCCCTCCGGGGTCCGGCCCAGCCGCTGGCGGCTGTGCGTTCGGGCGCTTGCGAAGCAGTGCTTCGCAAGCAAAGCGCCCTCACCCATGGGGGCTTGGTCGCCGCATCCATGCGGCTCACACCCCCTCAACCGGACCCACCCCGCCTTCGACAGTTTCCAGCGATCTGCCGGCAAACCCTGGGGTCGGATCCCGTTGCTACGCAACGGGCTCTGACCTCTCTTTGTTTGTCGATATCTGACAGATGTGCCGACCAACGGTCGGCACCCACCAACAGCCGCGGGAAACTGTCGGGGGTGGGGCGGTGTGGGCTTGCAGGACCGCAGGCGCCATGGATGGCGCCTACGAGCCCCCATGGACGGGTTTACGGCGTGTCCTGCAAGCCCACACCGCCCCGCCAAACCACGGATCACCCCAGAGCCGGCTGTTGCCTTTGACCTTGCCGTGGCTTCTGCAGGTGCAGGGCGCAGCCCTGCCGAGACACCCCCGCCGGGGTAAACTAGCTGGATGGCTTCCCGTCCCGCGCACGATCTGCTCCAACGCGTCTTTGGTTACGACGATTTCCGTGGTCCCCAGCAGGACATCGTGGAGCACGTGGCTGCCGGACATGACGCACTTGTCCTCATGCCCACCGGCGGCGGCAAGTCGCTGTGCTACCAGGTCCCGGCCCTGCTGCGCGATGGCGTCGGCATCGTCATCTCCCCGCTCATCGCCCTCATGCAGGACCAGGTCGAAGCCCTGCGCCAGCTCGGCGTGCGCGCCGAATACCTGAACTCGACCCTGGATGGCGAAACCGCCGCCCGCGTCGAGCGCGAGCTGCTGGCCGGCGAGCTGGACATGCTCTATGTCGCCCCCGAGCGCCTGTTGACCGGCCGCTTCCTGTCGCTGCTCTCGCGCAGCCACATCGCCCTGTTCGCCATCGACGAAGCGCACTGCGTGTCGCAGTGGGGCCACGATTTCCGCCCCGAATACCGCCAGCTGACCGTCCTGCACGAGCGCTGGCCGGATATTCCGCGCATCGCGCTGACCGCCACCGCCGACCCGCCCACCCAGCGCGAGATCGCCGAGCGCCTGGACCTGGCCGAGGCCCGCCACTTCGTCAGCTCGTTCGACCGCCCCAACATCCGCTACACCGTGGTGCAGAAGGACAATGCCCGCAAGCAGCTGACCGACTTCCTGCGCGGCCACCGCAGCGAGGCCGGCATCGTCTACTGCATGTCGCGACGCAAGGTCGAGGAAACCGCCGAATTCCTCTGCGGCCAGGGCTTCAATGCCCTGCCCTACCACGCCGGCCTGCCGCCGGAAGTGCGCGCCAACAACCAGCGCCGCTTCCTGCGCGAGGACGGCATCGTCATGTGCGCGACCATCGCCTTCGGCATGGGCATCGACAAGCCGGACGTGCGCTTCGTGGCGCATACCGACCTGCCCAAGTCGATGGAAGGCTACTACCAGGAAACCGGCCGCGCCGGCCGTGATGGCGAGGCCGCCGAGGCCTGGCTGTGCTACGGCCTGGGTGACGTGGTGCTGCTCAAGCAGATGATCGAGCAGTCCGAGGCCAGCGAGGAGCGCAAGCAGCTGGAGCGGTCCAAGCTGGACCACCTGCTGGGCTACTGCGAATCCATGCAGTGCCGCCGCCAGGTGCTGCTGGCCGGCTTCGGCGAGACCTATCCGCAGCCCTGCGGAAACTGCGACAACTGCCTGACCCCACCCGCCGCCTGGGATGCCACCATCCCCGCGCAGAAGGCGCTGAGCTGCGTCTACCGCAGCGGCCAGCGCTTCGGCGTCGGCCACCTGATCGACATCCTGCGCGGCAGCGAGAACGAGAAGATCAAGCAGCAGGGCCACGACAAGCTAAGCACCTACGCCATCGGCCGCGACCTCGATGCGCGCACCTGGCGCAGCGTGTTCCGCCAGCTGGTGGCCGCCAGCATGCTGGAAGTGGACAGCGAGGGCCACGGCGGCCTGCGCCTGACCGACGCCAGCCGCGACGTGCTGACCGGCCGCCGCCAAGTCAGCATGCGCCGCGATGCCGCCAGCACCACCGGCGGGCGCGAGCGCAGCGCGCAGCGCACCGGCCTGTCGGTGCTGCCGCAGGACCTGGCCCTGTTCAACGCCCTGCGCGGCCTGCGTGCCGAGCTGGCCCGCGAACAGAACGTGCCGGCGTTCGTGATCTTCCATGACAGCACCCTGCGCAACATCGCCGAACAGCGGCCGACCAGCCTGGACGAACTGGCCCGGGTGGGTGGCATCGGTGGCACCAAGCTGAGCCGCTACGGCCCGCGCCTGGTGGAGATCGTGCGCGAGGAAGGCTGACCGTTCTGCGGTGCCGCGCTGCGCGCTCGCCGGGCATGGCCCAGCGCTACCGCATGCGGTGCATGCCTTTGGTGCGGGTCCAACCTTGAACCATCCATTCAGGCAGAAGTGCATCCCGCGCCGCTTGCCGCTAAATTGACGTCCATGTCCCTCGCCTCGACCCTGCTCCGCGTCGTGCTCATGCTCAGCCTGTTGCTCAACGGGTTGAGCGCGGCCATGGCCAGCGGGCACGAGCAGATGGGCCAGATGGCGCATGCCATGGCCACCGCCGAGGCGGCCGAGGGCGATTGCCACCACCACGCCGGCATGAAGGCCGAGCCCGCCCCGCAGGCCGAAGCCCCGGCCCACGACGCCCACTGCCAGATCAAGGACTGCGTGCGCAGCTGCGCCCAGCACCCGCTCCTGGCCGTGCAGCCGCAGCCCTTCCTGGCCGGCCCGGCACTGTCGCTGGCCCCGCAGCCGATGCCCGGCGCTGGCCGCCCGGCACCGCCGCTGCCGCCCATCTCACGCCCTCCCATCGGCTGATTCCACGCGTACCGCCGTCGGCCAGCTGCCGGCGCCTTCCCGTGTCTGGAGTCACCCATGAATACCCGCATTCCCCCCGGCCCGGGCGGCCTGCCCATGCCGTCGCGCCGCCTGTTCGTACAGGGCCTGGCCGCCGGCGGCGTGGTCGCCGGCGCCACCGCCATCGGCGTGCCGCAGCGCGCGCTCGCTGCGGCCAGCGCCACCCCGCGCCTGGCCGGCTCACCGGCCGTGCTCACCGATACCCGCGTCGAACTGGCCATCGGCGAGTCGCTGGCCAACTTCACCGGCCGCACCCGCCCGGCGATCACCGTCAACGGCTCGCTGCCCGCGCCCATCCTGCGCTGGCGCGAAGGCCAGACCGTGGACCTGTTCGTGCGCAATACGCTCGAGCGCCACCCCACCTCCATCCACTGGCACGGCATCCTGTTGCCGGCCAACATGGACGGCGTGCCCGGCCTCAGCTTCAACGGCATCGGCCCCGGCGAGACCTACCACTACCACTTCCAGCTGAAGCAGTCGGGCACCTACTGGTACCACAGCCATTCGATGTTCCAGGAGCAGGCCGGCCTGTACGGCGCGCTCATCATCGACCCGGCCGAACCGGCCCCGTACCACCACGACCGCGAGCACGTGATCCTGCTTTCGGACTGGACCGACATGGACCCGGGCGCGCTGTTCCGGCGCATGAAGAAGCTCGCCGAGCACGACAACTACTACAAGCGCACCCTGCCCGACTTCGTGCGCGACGTGCGCCGCGATGGCTGGTCGGCCGCCGTGGCCGACCGCGGCATGTGGGGCCGGATGCGGATGACGCCCACCGACATCTCCGACGTCAACGCGCACACCTACACCTACCTGATGAATGGCACGGCGCCGGCCGGCAACTGGACCGGGCTGTTCCGCAGCGGCGAGAAGGTACTGCTGCGCTTCATCAACGGCGCCTCGATGACCTACTTCGATGTGCGCATTCCCGGCCTGAAGATGACCGTGGTCGCCGCCGACGGCCAGTACATCCACCCGGTCAGCATCGATGAGTTCCGCATCGCGCCGGCCGAGACCTATGACGTGCTGGTGGAGCCGACCGGCCAGGATGCGTTTACCATTTTCTGCCAGGACATGGGCCGCACCGGCTTCGCCGCCGGCACCCTCGCCGTGCGCCATGGTCTGCAGGCCCCGGTTCCGCAGCGCGATCCGCGCCCGCTGCTGACGATGTCAGACATGGGCCATGAAATGGGTGGCCACGGTGGCCACGACATGGCATCGATGAAGAGCATGGAAGGCGGCTGCGGTGCCAGCATGGGCCACGGCGCCCACGGTGATGCCAGCGCCAGCAAGGCACCGAAGCACCCCGCCAGCGAACGCAACAACCCGCTGGTGGACATGCAGAGTTCGGCCAGCGAACCGAAGCTGGATGACCCCGGCATCGGCCTGCGCGAAAACGGCCGCCAGGTGCTGACCTACGGCGCCATGCACAGCCTGTTCGAAGACCCCGATGGCCGCGAACCCAGCCGCGAGATCGAGCTGCACCTGACCGGGCACATGGAGAAATTCGCCTGGTCGTTCGACGGCATTCCCTTCGCCAGCGCCGAACCGCTGCGGCTGAACTACGGCGAGCGCATGCGCATCGTGCTGGTCAACGACACGATGATGCAGCACCCGATCCACCTGCACGGCGTGTGGAGCGACGTGGAAAACGCCCAGGGCGAATTCCAGGTGCGCAAGCACACCGTGGACATGCCGCCGGGCACCCGCCGCAGCTACCGCGTGCGCGCCGATGCGCTCGGCCGCTGGGCCTACCACTGCCATCTGCTGTACCACATGGAAGCGGGGATGATGCGCGAAGTGAGGATCGAAGAATGAGCCGTCACCTCTCCCGCAGCCTGCTGGCCCTGGGCCTGGCCACTGCCGTGCCCGCGTTCGCGCAGTCGCATGACGCGCATGCCGGCCATGACATCGCCGCGCCCGCAAAGGCGCCGGTCGATCATTCGAAGATGGATCATTCGAAGGTGGACCACTCGAAGATGGATCATTCGAGCATGGACCACGGCGCGATGGATCACTCACAGATGGACCATTCCACGATGGACCATTCGGCAATGGGCCACGAGATGCCCTTGCCCGCGCCGAGTGAACCGCGCGACCCGATCCCGGTGCCCACCGACGCCGACCGCGCCGCCGCCTTCCCGCCCATCGACCACGGCGCCATGCAGCACGCGCCGGAGATCAACAGCCTGCTGCTGATCGATCGGCTGGAACACTGGGATGGCCGGAACGGAAATGGCCAGGCCTGGGAAGCCACCGGCTGGATCGGCGGCAACATCAACCGCCTGTGGCTGCGCAGCGATGGCGAGCGCAGTGGCAGCCGCACCGGGTCGTCTTCGCTGGAAGCGCTGTACGGCCGCAGCGTGTCGCCGTGGTGGGACTTGCTGGTGGGTGTGCGCCAGGATTTCCGCCCCGCCGATTCGCGCACCTGGGCCGCCATCGGCATCCAGGGCCTGGCACCGTACAAGTTCGAAAGCTCGGCGACGCTTTACCTGGGCTCCGGCGGGCAGGTGCTGGCCAAGGCCGAAGTGGAATACGAGGTGCTGCTGACCAATCGGCTGATCCTGCAGCCGGTGGTGGAGGCCACGTTCGCAGCCAAGGACGAACCGGAATACGGCATCGGCCGCGGCCTGAACAAGGTCGAGACCGGCCTGCGCCTGCGCTACGAGTTCAGCCGCCGCTTCGCGCCGTACATCGGCATCAGCCACGAGCGCAGTTTCGGCGATGCCGCCGACGCTACCGGTGACCACGCGCGCGACACGCGCTGGGTGGCCGGTGTGCGCATGTGGTTCTGAAGCACGACAGGGCCCCGGCAAGCGCCGGGGCCCGCTACACTGCGCCGCGTTCCATTCCGCACACCGCCATGTCCCTGCAGATCCGCCGCGCCACCCTGGCCGACGCCGAAGCGCTTTCGGCCATCGCCATTGCCACCTACACCGAAACCTGGGGCGACTCGTATCCGCCGCAGGAGCTAGACGTGTTCCTGCAGGAGCACTACGGCATCGTGCCGCAGCGCGAGGAACTGTCCGACGAGCGCAGCGCGGTCTGGCTGCTGCTGGATGGCGCGGAAGTGGTGGGTTACCTGGCCGCCGGTGCCAACACCCTGCCGCATGCCGAGGCACGCGAGGGCGACATCGAACTGAAGCGGCTGTACATCCTGGCTGCTCACCAGAACGGCGGGCATGGCGCACGACTGATGGAGGCGTTCATCGCCTGGTTGGACCAGCCACAGCGCCGCACCCTGTGGGTGGGCGTGTGGGAGGAGAACTTCGCCGCGCAGCGCTTCTATGCGCGCTACGGTTGTGAAAAAGCCGGCGAGTACGATTTCATCGTCGGCAGCACGCGCGACCGCGAGTTCATCCTGCGCCGGCGGTAAACCCGTAGAGTCGAGCTTGCTCGACTGGCCCTTGCTGTTCTGTAGAGTCGAGCCATGCTCGACTGCTGCCGGCAACAGCCAGTCGAGCATGGGCTCGACTCTACAAACAGCGTCAGAAGTCGAACAGCTCCGACAGGAAGCTTTCCTTCTTCTTTTTCTTGTAACCCTGCCCGTGCTGCCCACGGTTTTCATCCTGGCGCTGGCCAAGATGGCGGGTATCGCGATGCATCACCGGCGGCGGTGCCACCTGCGGTGCGGCCTGCACCGGTGCCGGCGGCGGCACGGCAGCCCCGGCGCGCTCGATGATCTTGTCCAGTTCACCGCGGTCCAGCCACACGCCGCGGCAGCCCGGGCAGTAGTCGATCTCGATGCCATGGCGCTCGGCCATCTGCAGGGTCTGGGTGGTACACACGGGGCACTGCATGGGCGTCGCTCCTGTTGGTCAGCCTTCGACTGTACCTGTCCATCGATGACTGTCCGGCAACATGACCGATGGCACAGGGACTAACGGCGCGTGCCCGCGCGAGGCCGGCCGCACACACTGCGGCTTCATCCCGCAGGGAATGTGTACATGTCCTCGCCCTCCCGCCTACCCACCGCCGCCCGCGTGCTGCTGGTGCTGCTCAGCGTCGGCCTCGGCCTGAACCTGCGTGACCTCACTGCCGCCGTGGGCCTGCCCATCCCGGCGTTGCCCATGCCCTACGGCGGCAGCCTGCTCGATAACGCCTTGGCCGTACTGGTGGCAGTGCTGCTTGCCGCCCTGCTGCGCCCCCGCGGCGTGGGTCTGGCGGCCAGCCTCGGCCTGCGCTGGAACGGCGCCAGCGGACCGGCCTGGGTGCTGCTGGCCAGCCTGCCGTGCTGGCTGGGCCTGGCCATGCTGGGGTCGCCCAACACCGCACTGACCACGCTGGACGCCAGCATGCTGGCCGTCCTGTTCCCGCTGGCCGAGGAAGTGCTGTTCCGTGGCCTCGGCTTCGTGCTGCTGCTGAAGATCGTGCGCGGCCCCTGGCCCCTGCTGGCGCTGCCGCAGGCGCTGCTGTTCGGCATGGTGCACTGGCTCGGCTTCGGCGGCTTCGAGGGCGGCGGCATAGCCCTGTTCGTCGGCGCGGTCATCGCCCTGGGCGGATTCATCTTCGCCTGGCTCGACCATCTGGACGGCAACACCCTCTGGTGC
This sequence comes from Stenotrophomonas sp. SAU14A_NAIMI4_5, assembly GCF_003086795.1. NCBI lineage: Bacteria > Pseudomonadati > Pseudomonadota > Gammaproteobacteria > Lysobacterales > Lysobacteraceae > Stenotrophomonas > Stenotrophomonas sp. SAU14A_NAIMI4_5. The sequence goes on from NZ_CP026003.1 coordinate 3,416,176, forward strand.
GGCCTGGCCCTGCACGTGTCGATGAACCTGGCCTGGAACGTGTTCAGCCTCGACGATGCGGTCGCCCTGGGCTGGCAGGCCACCAGCCTTCGCATCGGCACGGCGGTACTCGCTGTTGTCGTATTAGGCCTGCATGTGCGCCGAAAGCGTGCTGTAACGCCGCCTTAGCCCACCCTGCACGCGGGTATCACCCCACGGTCGAGCATACTTGCGCGCCTTTTCACCTTTGCTGTCCGGAGTTGTCGCGTCATGTTGCTGTCCAAGCGCCACGTTGAGCCCCGCGTCCTGCTGATCGAGGACGCCGAGGAAACCCGCGAGCTGAGCCGCATGGCGCTGGAGAGCCAGGCCTGCCACGTGGTGGGCGTGAGCTCGGCCGAAGCCGCGCTGGGGCTGCTCGCCGCCGGTGAGCGCTTCGACCTGCTGTTCACCGACGTCAACCTGGGCCCGGTCAGCGGCATCGAGGCCGCCAACCACGTGCGTGGCCTGTACCCGCAGCTGCCGATCCTGGTGACCTCGGGCATGGACCAGCACGCCGTGCTGCCGCAGCTTCGTGATGGCATCCACTTCCTGCCCAAGCCGTACAACATGAGCGAGCTGCTGGATGCCATCCGGCTGTGCTTCCGCCACGCCGATGCCGGCGTGCTGACCGGCCCGGACGCGCAAGCGGCGTAAGGCCCATTGTTCCACGCCTGGCGTGGATCTACCTCATTGCCCAGTAGATCCACGCCATGCGTGGATGAAACCTGCAATCAACCACCGGTGTACGGCCCCTCACCCGGCATCACCTCAAGCAACGCGCGGGTGATCACCCGCGGGTAGACCGTCAGATGGTCCTCACCCTCGATCACCACGTTGTCCACCTGCAGCTTGCGGCCATTGCGCTGCAGCTGCGCGGTGAAGTCCGCGGCCTGCCGCAGCATGTCGTTGCCGGTTGAATAGCGCGGCCCCGGCTTGACGGTTTCGTAGCTGCCCACCGACAACAGCACGCGGGTCGGCTGTGCCGGGATAACGGCACTGTCCTGCAGGCGCGGCAGCAACAGCTGGTCGAACCACAGCGAAGGGCTGGACAGAATGTAGGTGCTGAACAGGTCCGGCTGGGTGGTCAGCACGTAGGCGCCAAACAGTGCGCCATAGGAATGGCCTGCGAACGCTCGTCGTGCCGGATCGGTGCGGTAACGCGCGTCAATCATCGGCAGTACCTCTGCGGCCAGGAAGTCGCGGTAATGCGCGGCCCCGCCGTAGGTGACGTCATCACTGTAGTAACCATCAGGCTTCCGCACGGGATTGCTGGGCGTGTAATCGCGCGAACGGCTCTGCTTGGAGGTCAGCCCTTCCTGCGGCGGCAGCCCGACCAGGATGAAGTTCTCGATGTTGACGCCCTGCTGGCCCACCAGGTTACGCACGCTGCGCACCAGCGGAAAGCTGTACAGCGCGTCAGTCACGTACAGCACCGGATAGCGCTTTTCAGGGTGGGCCGCATAGTCGGCCGGCAAAGCAACCCAGATCGGGTAATCGCGGCCGACCGGATCGTGCACGCGCAGCGCCTCGGTATCGGGCAGCACCACGCCGGGCGTGGCGGTGGCTGCTGCCGTGCCCTGCTTCGGCGTGTTCTGCGCCGCCGGTGGTGCCACCGACATCGCGCACCCGGCCAGTGCCAGGCACATCACCGCACTCCATCCACGTCCGTGCTTCATCCGCGCTTCTCCTGTGGCCATCGGCGCTATCAAGGCTGGGCCGGCGGGTGCGCCGGGAACAGCGTGCGCAGCGCCTGCAGCGCCGCCGGGTGGTAGACCGTGCTGTGGGTTTCCTGCGGGAACGGCTGATAGCCGGCCAGCAGCGACGGCGACGCGCCCTGCAGCAGCGCGCTCAGTTGCTGCGCGGTCTGCGCCAGCTCCGGCTGCCCGCTGCTGGCCAGGAACACGCGCGGCTTGGCCTTGGCCACCGCCGGCAGCAGCTTGGGAGCCGCAGCCAGCAGCGCGCCCTTGTTCCACCACAGGCTCGGGTCCAGCGCGATATAGCTGTTGAACAGCGTCGGTTCCTGCAGCAGGGTTTCGACCACGAACAGGCCCGCCAGCGATTCGCCAATCAGCGCGCGCTCGTCGGTGGTCGGGTAGCGCTGGCGCACCTGCGGCATCAGTTCGTCACGCAGGAACGCGCGGTAGGCGGCCGAACCACCAATGCGCGGTGCGATCTTCTGGTCCTCCGGGTCGCCGCTGGGGCCGGTCATGTCGCGGCGGCGCTCGGTGTTCTCGATGCCCACCAACAGGAACGGACGCATGCTGTCGTTGCCGCTCAGCACCTGCACCAGGCCGGCCACGTGCAGGAAATCCTCGCCGATGCCACCGTCGGGCATGTACAGCACCGGCAGCGGCGTCTTCGGGTCCAGGCCCCAGGGCTGCGGGCGGTACACGTTGATGCGGCGGGTTTCGCCCAATGCCTTCGATTCGATGGTGAAGGTCTCGCCGATCACCAGCGGGCTGGCGGGTGCAGCCTGCGTGTTCGGCGCCGGTTCGGCAGCCATCAGCGGTGTAGCGGAGACGGCGGACAACAACAGCGACAGCACGATCAAGCGCATGGAGCGACCCATCCTGGGAAAGATGCCGAGCATAGCGCCATGTCGCGTGCGTTGGCGCTGCGTGATGCTTGAACTGCATCGGGGAATGACCGCGCGCACGGGTGCTACCCTGCATGGCCCCTTACAAGGAGTTGGTACATGGGCGCATTCAGCATCTGGCATTGGATCATCCTTCTGGCGGTTGTCCTGATCCCCGTCGGCATCGTGGCCGCGATCGTCGCGATTGCCCGCAAAAAGTAGATCCACGCCATGCGTGGATGACCGACCGCGCGATGATTTATGTTGACCCATGCCATGCGCGCACGGTCTGACCGCGCAATGACGTCTGTTGACGCATGCCATGCGTGGACGGTCTGACGACGCGATGACTTCTGTAGAGCCGAGCCCACGCTCGGCTGCTCTTTGCGCGAGTGGGCGGCCCAAGCACAACTCTCCTCGACCCTGTCGCATACGCACAGAAAATCAGGCCTCAAGCTCGCCCGCCCGGCCGCCATCCAAAGAAAAAGTGAAGCCAGCTTTACAAGCGTCGCCTCACAACAGATGGCTCACGCAGTGCAATTCACGACACTCCTCGCCGTGATCCACCAAACACTGCAGCAGATACGTCGCATGCTGTCGTTTGCGGCGTCACACCTGCCTGCGACACTCTCTCCGTGCGCCTGGACCTCGCAGGTCTTTCGGAAAACTCCGATTGAATTCCAGGCGCGGGCGTAACCAACATGCCGCGCCACCGACAACGGATGGCACCGGGCCTGCAAGCCCGTAGTGACATTCACGCTGTTGTTTACGCTCGCCCGTCGGCACCGTTCTCGAATGGTGCCGACGGGTGATCCGTCGGCCTTTATGGCGGGCGGTGCGTGGGGGTCTTCGGGCCCGCCGGTTAATAGCGTGATGTCATCCGGACTTGCAGCCATGCACCGTCCGCCACCCGCATCCGCGCGGTGGCGTTACCGCCCTGGATCCGAGGAAATCGAGATGAACCGACGTCCGCCCCATGCTCCCTACCCCACCAGCAACAGCGGCAACGATGATGGCGACAACCCCACGCCCGACCTGAGCACGTTCTGGGGATGCCTCAAACGCATCCGCGACGGCGACGGTGCGGATGGCCTGCTCTGGCCGGAAACCACCCTGCCGCCGGGCCGCGAACAGGCCATGGCCCGCGTAGAACGCGCAGCCGTTGGCATGCTCACCGTGGCGGAAATGCTGCACGCCGCCGAACGCTGCCGGTTGATGGCCACACCCGATCGGCATCTGGACGAAGGCGTGGTCGATGGCCTGTTCATGGCCTGCCGTGGGCTGGCCGAACTGGTATGCCGGGAAGTGCGGCCGGAGTAACTGCATCGTCATCGAGTACCGGCCCATCCCTGGGCCGGACCGATGTAAAGTCACGTGGCACTTACAAGGAGGTTCGCATGTTGAATGCACTGATCATCGCAGCACTGGCCGCAGGCCCGGCCGCATCCGCGCCCTATGCCGATTGCCTGCTGGGCAACATCCAGCCCGGCCTGACGGATCGTACCCTGCAGCTGGTGCAGCAGGCCTGCGCCGCGAAACACCCCGACAGCTTCGTTGCCGCAATGGAAATGGAGCGCCAGTTCGGCAACCAGCGGCGGGCACAGATCGATGCGGAGCGTGCTGCAGCAGAGCGTTCTGCCAATGCTGCCGCGAATGCAGCGGCGATTGCCGCGCAGGCCGCAGCAGATCGTGAGGCGGAACGAGCCAAGGGTGCCGACGCGAAGTAGGCCACGTTACCTCGGTGATCAATCGGGCCGGAGTGGTCCGCGCCATGGTGGCCATGCGGACATCACGGCGGGAGCTGATCTGATTGTGAGCGGCGTTGCGCAGCGGATTGCCGCGCAACGCTGAAGCCTGGCGCGGGCTCAGCCCGCCGAGCAGGCGACGTCCATCACCGCGGCATTCAATGTGGCCGCATGCACCGGCACAGGATCGAGCGGCTTGGGCTCGCCGCCGAGATACTCGTTGTCTGCGCTGAGTTCAATACTCGAGAGATGGGCCACGGTGTGCTTCTTGCAGTCATAGCGCGATCGCACATCCATATATCGGGTCCGGGGATGAACCTTGAGATCGTCGGGAACGGTATCAAGCACCTGACGGATCGACAGCGTGACGGTGTCACCTTCACGACGCAGCTTCTGCTGCCTGTCGATATAGGTCTTGGATGACGCACTGCTGCCCAGGTAGTACCAGCGTTCTGGCGACTTGACCCCGTCTGCTCGTGCTGATGCCAGCGTGCCTGCATTCCCCTGCGTCGCCCCCGCTTTTTCGGCCGCCTGGACCGAAGTACTGCCCAGAGCCACAGTGGCGAGAAGAATGGCGCCAACGCGCTTCAATTCAACAAACGTCATGTAATTACTGCTCCTTGCTACGACATGGGGGGAGAGAGTATGCCGTTCGACCGAGCCTCGATTTCCACTCTTGCCTGAATAGGTTGCCCTTCAACTTCGCAGCGAGGCTTGATCACGCTGCGCAAAGGCAGGACAGCGCCCGCATTGCATCTGGGCTACGCTCTGCCTCAGTGCTGGTCCAGGGAGAACGTGCGGAGCTGCCGCTCGGCCGTCTTGATGTCCTTCGGGTTCGCGCCCGAACGCGCCGGTTGCGGGCCGGCGAGCAGGGCGCCGCCGTCGGACACTTCATAGATCAGAAACGGCAGCGCGCTGAACGCCGCCTCCGGTTGCTTGCGCGCCTCGGCCGTCCACTGCTCGTAAAGATTCTTCGACAGCGCGAGCAGGTAACGCTTGCCGGGAACGAGAGCGACTTCGGACGACACCTCCATCAGCAGGCCGTCCGGCATGAGCCCGGATTTGCGCGCGAGGTACACCGTGTCTCCCGGCGTGCGCGAACCCTTCAACGAGTCGACGACGGTCAGCGGAATCGCCGACAGGAAACCGTCCAAACGGGTTCGCCCTTGCACGGCCGGCCCGGCGGTGGCGATCACGACCGTGTCGGCCATCGCCATTTGCTCGCCGGGCGAGGCCGTGCCCGAGAAAAATTTGCGCACGAGCTCGAACAGATCCACATCGCGTTTGCGATAGGCCGATACATCAGCGGCCGTGAAGCCCAGCGCCGCCAGATCGATCGCGGCCTCGCGCGTCGCGGCCTGCCGCTGCTCGACACTCAAGTCGATGACGTGGCCGGTGGCGTCGCGCAATGGCGCCGGCGGTCGCGCGTCGCCCGTCGCGACCAAGGCCTCGTACGCACCTTGGCGATCGCGCCGGGACAGGGCTTGTATGCGTTTTTGCTGGTGCGACTGCGCTTGCGCAAGTTCGTTAGCCGGCGCGGCCGAGACGGCGGCCGGGAGCGAGACGGCGGCGCCGCTCAACAGCGCCAGGAAAACCAAAGTTCGTTGCATATCACTTTCTCCTTGCGAGGTGTTCGTCCGTACCGTGGACTGGGGTCGCTGTACTGAACCGGCGGCCGGACCGCGTCGGCGGTCATTCGTTCGAAGCGAGGCACCGTGCATGAAGGGCGTGGGCGTTCGACCGTGCCTCCGGCGAATATAGCCCGGGACGTTCTCACCCGTGTCGGAGTTTTCCTAGGCGGCAGATCGACCCATCGATGCTGCTGCAGGGGGATGTTTGAGCACCAGCGACACGAGCATGAAGGCAGGGGAGCCGGTGGTCAGCGACACATTAAACCGCACAGACCAGTACCCCCGCGGGTGGGTTGTCGATGACCTTCACCTTCGCCGGTGAGGCGCATCTGCAGACCGCACGCGATGCGTGGCGTGCGCACGCATACGCCACGATCGATGCGCCCGTGACGCTGGCAGCAACTGCGAGCCAGAGGTTGACGGCCTAGATTGGCCAGGCGCTGTTCAATGATCCGGCGATGGACCTAATGCAGATCGCCAACCGAGTTGGGGGCCGCGCGGAGGGCGCTCGGCGTGCCGCTGCTCACATCTATCGGCAGCAGTTGGAGCTTTCTCGTTTCCAGAGACAGCAGCCAACCACACTACGGCCTGGCCGCAGTGGCAATCAGCAAAGCAGAGGTACACATGACCAGCACCGTCGACAGCGACAACGCCACCACGACCGACGACGCGCTGATCGCCCTGCGCAAGGTCGAAGAGGACTGCGGTTTCTCCAAGGCCAGCATCTACCGGATGATGGCGCGCGGCGAATTCCCGAAGCCTGCCAAACGCGCCGGCCGCAGCGTGCGCTGGTTGTAGTCCGAAGTGCAGCAGTGGGTGCGAAACGAATGGCGCCCGCAGGCACCGGCCTGATCAAGCACCCGGAATGTAGGCACCATCCAGGCACCAAACGAAAAAGGCACCGCAGAGCGGTGCCTTTTTGACGACCTAAGTCGTTGAATGCATTGGTGGGCCGTGATGGATTCGAACCATCGACCAAAAGATTAAAAGTCTTCTGCTCTACCGACTGAGCTAACGGCCCATGCATGCCCTGCCTCTCGACGGGGTCGGCATTTTAACCTACTTTGATGGCTGGGTGGGAGGGCAGAAGTGTGCGAACCAACGGTTCGCACCCACCAGGGGAGCAGTTCGCACCCACCAAGAGCGGGTTCGCACCCACCGGGGGCTGGTTCGAATGCCGGCCAGCGGCCGGCACTACCATTACGCGTACAGCGTCGGGTCGGCTACGCCGGCATCGGCGAAGCCCTGCGCGCGCAGGCGGCAGGCATCGCAGTGGCCGCAGGCGGCGCCGTTGGCGTCGGCGTTGTAGCAGGACACGGTCAGGCCGAAATCCACGCCCAGGCGCACGCCTTCGCTGACGATCTGCGCCTTGCTGAGGAACTGCAGCGGTGCGTGCACGGTGATGCCCGCCCCTTCCACGCCCGACTTGGTGGCCAGGTTGGCCAGCGCCTGGAAGGCGGCGATGAACTCGGGGCGGCAATCCGGGTAGCCCGAATAGTCCACGGCGTTGACGCCGCAGAAGATGTCGTTGGCGCCGAGCACTTCGGCCCAGCCCAGGGCCAGCGACAGCATGATGGTGTTGCGCGCCGGCACGTAGGTGACCGGGATGCCCTCGCCGCCCGCTTCGGGCACGTCGATGTCATCGGTCAGGGCCGAGCCGCCGATGCTGCGCAGGTCCACGTCCACGGTCTTGTGGGCGATCACGCCCTGGGCCTTGGCCACGCGAACGGCGGCGTCCAGCTCGGAGGTGTGGCGCTGGCCATAGCGCACGCTCAGGGCATGCACGGCGAAGCCCTGTTCCTGGGCCATGGCGATGACGGCGGCTGAATCCATGCCGCCGGAGAGAAGCACGACTGCCTTCTTCATGGGTAAAACATCCGGTTGGGAGGGGAAAGCCAGCACGCTGTCCCGCGCCGGAACTACATCAGGGCACCACGCCCGGGCTCATCGGCCCGGCTCGTCGTTCCACAGAATCTTGTGCAGCTGCATCTGGAAGCGCACCGGCAGCCGGTCTTCGACGATCCAGTCGGCCAGCTGGCGCGCGGTGATCTCGCCCTTGCTGGGCGAGAAGAACACGGTGCAGCGCTTCACCAGGTCGTGCTCGGCGAGCATGCCCTTGGCCCAGTCGTAATCTTCGCGGCTGCAGATGACGAACTTGATCTGGTCGCGCGCGGTCAGCAGCGGCAGGTTTTCCAGACGGTTGCGCGCGGCCTCGGCCGAGCCCGGGGTCTTGATGTCCACGACGCGCGACACGCGCGGGTCGACCGCGCTGACGTCCAGCGCGCCGGAGGTTTCCAGCGAGACGTCCATGCCGGCGTCGCAGAGCTTCTGCAGCAGCACCAGGCAGCGCTTCTGCGCCAGCGGCTCGCCGCCGGTCACGCAGACATGGCGCACGCCCTGGGCCAGCACCTCGGCCACGATGTCGTCGATATCCCACCAGGTGCCGCCGTGGAAGGCGTAGGCCGTGTCGCAGTAGTTGCAGCGCAGCGGGCAGCCGGTCAGGCGCACGAACACGGTCGGCCAGCCGGCGGTATCGGCTTCGCCCTGCAGCGAGGTGAAGATCTCGGTGATCTTCAGCCGGGGCAGCGGCGACTGCACGATTTCGCTGGGGGTAGCGACGGCGGCGGACGGGGAAACGGCGGTCATGGCGGGCAATTCTTCATGGGGCGGGCGGCCGGATCAGCAGGCGCCGGAAACGAAAGCAGCCGAGCATGGGCTCGGCTCTACAGGTTACGTATTGTACGCCGGGTCAGCGAATCAGCGGATCTGCTTGCCCAGGCGGATCGACTGCAGGCGGTCCTGCGCGGTGCGCGCGGCGTCCGAGCCCGGGTACTGCGCCACGACGGTTTCCAGGGTCTGCTGGGCCTGGTCGACCTTGCCTTCGCCATACAGCGAGAGGCCAACCTTGAGCAGGCCGCCGGAGGCCTTGTCGTGGGTGGGATAACGCGAGATCAGTTCGCGGAACTGGGTCTCGGCCATCGGGAAATTGCGGGTGGCGTAGTAGCTCTCACCCAGCCAGTACAGCGCATTGGGGGTGTAGACGCCGTTGGGGTACAGCTCCAGGAAGCTCAGGAACAGCTGTGCCGAATCGTCGTACTTGCCAGCCTTGAGGGCATCGAAGGCGACGTTGTACGAGGTGCGCTCATCACCGGTCGCCGCGAGGCTGCCCGGGTCGCCATGCACCGAAGGCGGCCGCTCGGAAGTGGCCGCTGCAGTGGGCTGCGCCGGGGCCGCAGGGGCCGTCGACGAGGTGGCCGGAACAGGCGGCAGGGCCGGCGCTGCATTGCCCCCTTCCAACCGGTTCAGGCGGCTGTCCAGATCCAGGTACTGGTCCTGGGCGGACTGCTTGAGCTGGGCGTTTTCGTGCTGGATCTGCTCGAGGGTCGACTGCAGGCTGGTGACCTGCTGCCGCAGCTGATTGATCTGGTTCAACAGGTCCTGGTTGGCACTGTTGTTGTACATCTGCTGCTCGAGGGAACCGACACGGTCGGCCAGGCTCTGCCGCTGTGCATGCGCCGGTGCGGCAGCCACGAGGGCTGCCGCAACGACCAGCATCAGTTTGATGCCAATGCGCATGGATTACTGCGCGGTGTAGACGATTTCGACGCGACGGTTCTGCGACCAGCAGGACTCGTTCGACTCGGTGCAGACCGGACGCTCTTCACCGTAGGACACGACGGTCAGCTGCGAAGCCGAGCCACCGTTGGCCTGCAGGGCCGAGTTGACGCCGTTGCCACGACGCTCGCCCAGGGCCTGGTTGTACGCGCGCGAACCGCGCTCGTCGGTGTGGCCCTGCAGGGTGATGCGCGAGGACGGACGGTCACGCAGGTACTTGGCGTGGCAAGCCATGATGGCCTGGAATTCCGGCTTCACTTCTTCCTTGTCCAGGTCGAAGTAGACAACGCGCTGGCGCAGGCAAGCGTCGGTGTCCAGGTCACCCGGGCCGTACAGGCCGGAGGTGGCCGGAGCGGTCGGAGCGGTGGTCGAACCGGTGTCGACCGGGGCTGCCGGCTCTTCCTTCACCTTCTTCGAGCAACCGGCCAGGACGGCCACAGACAGCAGGGAAACAAGCAGAACGCGGGTGGACTTGTTCATGGCAATACCTTTGTGGCTCCTAGGCCGATGAGGGGTCAATACAGGAAAATATTAACACTCTTTTAGCGTTGGGTACGGTATGGCGACCATGCCGGTTCGCGCACGTCACCATCGGCCAGCACCAGGCGCTGGCGGACGCGCCCATCGGCCGACACGGCATACAGCACACCACGGCCACCTTCGCGTGCGGCGTACAGCACCATGCTCGCGTTCGGGGCGAAGCTCGGCGACTCGTCCAGCGAGCCGACCGACAGGGTGTTCCAGCGCGGGGAGCCCAGCGAGCTGTCCATCACCGCGATCTTGTAGCTGTTGCCCGAGCCCTGTGCCACGGCGATCTTCTTGCCGTCATAGGACACCGAGGGCTTGGCGTTGTAGTTGCCCTGGAAGGTCACGCGCTCGGCACTGCCGCCGCCGGCGCCCACCTTGTAGACCTGCGGACGGCCGCCGCGGTCGGAGGTGAAGTACACCGCGCTGCCGTCCGGGGCCCAGGTCGGCTCGGTGTCGATGGCGAAGTGGTTGGTCAGCTGGGTCAGCTGCTTGCTGCCCAGGTCCATCACGTAGATCTCCGGGTTGCCCGAACGCGACAGGGTAAGGGCCAGCTTGCGGCCGTCCGGCGAGAAGGCCGGGGCGCTGTTGATGCCGCGGAAGCTGGTGACCAGCTCACGGGCGCCGGTGGAGATGTTCTGGATGTAGATGGCCGAGTTGCCACGCTCGAAGCTGACGTAGGCGAGCTTGCCGCCATCCGGGCTCCACGACGGCGACAGCAGCGGCTCGGCCGAGCGGACGATGGTCTGCGGGTTGTAGCCATCCGAGTCGGCGACCATCAGCGCGTAGCGCATGGCATCGCCCTTGCCGCTGGCGGTGACATAGGCGATGCGGGTCCAGAAGGCGCCGCGCACACCGGTGATCTTCTCGTAGATGGCATCGGCCATCTGGTGGGCCACGTCGCGCATGGCGTTGCCACGTGCGGTCATGGCCAGACCCAGCAGGCGCTCGCCCTTGGGCACGTCAAACAGTTCGTACTCGACGCGGTAGGCGCCGGCACCGGCGTCGATGACGCGGCCGACGACGATGTAGTTCTGCTTCAGTGCGCGCCAGGTCGGGAACTGGATCTCGCCGCCACGGGTCGGCTTTTCCACGATCTGCGCTTCGGGCAGCGTGCGGAACTGGCCCGAACGCTCCAGGTCGGCGCGGACGACGCCGGCCACATCGGTCTGCGGGGCGCCCGCCGAACCCTGGTAGGGCATCGGCACGATGGTAATCGGCAGCGCGGAGGCATTGCCGCCGATGATTTCAAGGTCAAGGCTCCTCTGCTGCGCGAAGGCAGCGAAGGGCAGCAACAGGGCCGCAAACACGGCAAGCCAGCGAGGCATCTTCTTCATGGAGCGCTCAGTAGGGGGAAACCGGTACGAGGGATAGCAAACGGCGGGTGAACCGCTTCGCAATCATGAACCAAGGGTACGTGAATTCCGGGTCAGTGCCAGGGTGCGCTCTCACGCACCGTTAACTTCAGCACCTCGCCGCGTAACGCGGACGGGGCTGTCCGAAGCGCCGCGATCAGTCCTGCGGCGTAAATGTCAGGTTGAGCGTACGCGCGAACACCGATTCAAAACCGCGATACGGCAGCGGCTGCGCATTGAGCACCGCGGCCTCGATCGAGCGCTTGCCGGCCTCGTCGTAGGGGCAGTTGGCGCCCACCTTGGCCTGCAGCACCTGGCCACCCGGAATCTGGGTGATGGTGATCTGGCAGCGCTGGCCGATCGGCACGCTGTCCGGACGCGTCCACGAGCCACGGATCTTGTTCACCAGCGCCGCAGCGTACTTCGCCGAAAGATCATCGCTGGTACCGCCACCGCCGTTGGCCGGCTGGGCCGCGCCGGTGCTGCCGGCCGGGGTCGTGCCTGCGGCGTTGCGCGCGGCGGCCACCTGGCGCAGCTTCTGCTCGGCCAGCTTGGCTTCCTTCTCGGCCTGCTCGCGCTTGGCCCGGATGTCGGCGATCTTCTTCTGCCGCTCGGCCTCGGCCTTGTCAGCCGCCACCTTCTGCTGGTCAGCGATCTTCTTCTTGGCGTCCTCTTCCTGCTGCTTGGCCAGGCGTGCCTTCTGCTCGGCTTCTTCCTGGCGCTTGCGTTCGGTCAGGTCGATCTGTTCCTGGCGGCGCTTGGCTTCCTGCTCCTGCTTGGCCTTCTCCTGCGAGATGGCCAGGGCATTGGCGGCTTCCTGGTCCTTGGTATCCGGCTGCGCCACGCGCTCCTGCGCCTGTTGCTGCTGCGGCGTGGGCGCGTCCTGCGGGCGCGGCTCCTCGATCGGCTGCGGCGGCGGGATGGTGTCTTCCGGCACGGGCACCGGCTCGGCGACCGGTTCGGGCAGGTCTTCCAGCTTTTCCGACTGGCGCAGGGCCTGGCGCGCGGCGGCTGCCTCGGAGGAGGACAGCGCCAGGCTGGCCTCGACCGACGGGTCGCCGGCGGCGGCTTCGGTGTTGCGCTCCGGCGACCACAGCCAGGCCACGATGAAGACCAGCGCGACCAGCACGTGCACCAGCACGGCCAGCGCCAGGGGCAGGCCCCAGCCCGGTTCCTGCTTGTGCGGCGGTGGCAGGGTGTCAGCGTGCATCGGTGGCCAGGCCTACCTTGTCGATCTTGGCGCGCTTGATGACATCCATCGCGTCGACGACCTTTTCATAGGCCACGGCACGGTCGGCGGCGACGATCACGCGCACGTCCTTGTCCTGTGCGGCGATGCCGGACAGGCGGCCCAGCAGCTCCTCGGCGCTGACCGCGGTCGGCTCCTTGGCGTCGGGCAGCTTCAGGCTCAGCTGGCCGTCCTGGCGGACCGAGACGACCACCGGGTCCTGCTTGCTTTCCAGCGCCTTGGCGTTGGACTGCGGCAGGTCAACATCAAAGCTCAGGGTAAGCAGCGGCGCGGTGACCATGAAGATGATCAACAGCACCAGCATGACGTCGATGTAGGGAACGACGTTGATTTCCGATTTCAGCTTGCGGCGCTTGCGGCGACCGATGGCAGCGGACATGGCTTGGACTCCCGGGTCAGTCGCTTACTCGTCGCCAGCGCTCTGGCGCTGCAGGATGGAGCTGAACTCTTCGGCGAAGGTTTCGAACCGCACCGACATGCGTTCCACGCGGGTGGTGAAGCGGTTGTAGGCCCACACCGCCGGGATCGCCACGAACAGGCCGATGGCGGTGGCGAACAGCGCTTCGGAGATACCCGGGGCGACGGCGGCGATACCGGCCTGGGCACCGCTGCTGATCATGTCGTGCATGGTCACCATGATGCCGAACACGGTGCCGACCAGGCCCACGTACGGGGCGGTGGAGCCGATGTTGGCCAGCAGTTCGAGGTTGCGCTCGAGCTGGTCCACTTCACGGGTGTAGGTGGTGCGCATGGCGCGCTGGGCACCTTCCAGCTGCGCGCGGCCGTCCAGGCGACGCTTGTCGCGCAGGCGGCTGTACTCGCGGAAACCGGATTCGAAGATGGCTTCCAGGCCGCCGACATTGCGGCTGCGGTCGGTGGCCGAGCTGTACAGCTTGCCCAGGTCGGCGCCGGACCAGAAGCGGTTCTCGAACTCGTCGGCTTCGCGGGTGGCCTGCTTGAACACGCGGGCCTTGCGGAAAATGATCACCCAGCTGACGAACGAGCCGATCAGCAGCAGCAGCACGATGAGCTTCACCGGCAGGCTGGCCTTGGCCATCAGTTCGAGGTAGTTGATGCCGCCGCCGGTGGTGGCCTGGGCAAGGGTCTGGGTCGCGGCGTTGCTGACATCGGCCGGCAGTGCCTCGGTGACCGTGGCCTGCAGGGCCAGGAGCGTTGCGATCATCCGTTGTTCCTCAAAGTTCGGATTCGGGGTGGAGGTAGGGTTGCAGCGCGGCAAGGACGGGTTCGTCCATGCCACGCGGGCGGAAACTGGCCGCGTCCAGTGCGGCGATGCGGACCTGGGCCGACAGCAGAAGCTCGCCGTCGCGCTCGACCCGCTGGTCGAAGACCATGCTGGCCTTCTTCAGCTGGACCAGGGTGGCGCTCACCTGCAGGGCGTCATCCAGCCGGGCCGGCTTGATGAAGTCCATCTGCATCGAACGCACCGCGAACACCATGCCGTGCTCGCTGCGCATGCGCTCCTGGCCGTAGCCCAGCGCGCGCATCCATTCGGTCCGGGCCCGTTCCATGAAGGCCACGTAGCGGGCGTGGTAGACCACCCCGCCAGCGTCCGTATCTTCCCAGTAAATGCGTGTCGGCCAACTGAATCGGGGCTCAACCGACATCGGGAACCTCCGCAAACAGGTCCTGCGGCGGGTTTTTCGGCTTCAATCCCATGTGCCGGTAGGCC